>JAIPJW010000012.1 GCA_021734075.1 Cephaloticoccus sp. | reverse complement strand
CCCGAGGACCCCAGCAGGGCAATGGTGCGGCCAGGTTGCAACCAGGGGGACAGTTCGGCGATGTCGCTGCCTTCAAGTGCACTCAGCACCACCACACTGGCCCCCGGTGCAATGGCCGTCACCTCTGACCGGGCGGTGACAGGGTCCACATGCAAGTCGGCCTTGTTGAGCACGACGATGGGCTGGGCGCCACTCTCCCACGCGAGCAGCAGGTAGCGTTCGATGCGGCGCAGGTTGTAGTTGTCGTCCAGGGAGGACATGAGAAACACCGTGTCCACATTGGCCGCAACGACCTGTTCCATGTCACGCTCACCGGCGGCACGACGGGAGAATTTGGTGCGACGGGGCAACACGGCATGGATGTCGAGCCGCGCCTCGCCGGGGCGGGGACGAACCACGACCCAATCGCCCACGACCGGTAATTCGGCATGGGTGGCGGCCTCGTGCAGCATTCGTCCGGTGCAGGCGGCCGGCCGCAATCCGGTGGCGGTGAAAACATCGCAGGCATGCTTGTGCGCCCGGGCGACCCGGGCGGGTTGAAAATCAGAATCGGCAAAGGGTTGGAATTGAGCGGCGACCGCATCATTCCAACCAAGTGAGGAAAGAGTCATGACAAGAAAAGAGAGAGTCGGTTAAACGAGAATTTCCCAGTGAAGGAGGAACGCAACTGCCGGTCGGCCGGCGTGCGGTGAACGAAAAGACCGCCCGCGGGCGGTCTCAGCACTGGAAAGCGGCGCGAGAAATTACGCGCAGGAGACAACCGCCACGGGCAGGCAGGGGGAGGTGATGACAATGGGGGTCATGGGTGGGTCCGTGGTTGAGGGTTGAAGTTTCGTCAGGAGCGACGCGGGTGATTGAGCGTGGCCACAGGGCATTAGTCAACTCTTGGCACGAACCGGCATACGCACCTTTGCGTATAGGATGTTCACCCCAGGGACTTGCCACGTTTTTTCGTGTGGCTCTGAATCAGCCGCTCCTGCTGCACCCGCAGGCAGCACCGCGATATTACCCTCAATCCAAAAACATACTTCCATGAAACTGTTGCCACGTTTGCTCACCGTTTTGGTTTTAACCCTCACCCCCGCCATCGCTCATGCCGATACCATGGCGGATGTCGTCAAGGCCCAGGTTGTCTTGGGCAAGGTCATGCAGATCATCACCAAGTATCAGCAATATGCAGTCACGCTCGAGGCGCCCACCCCGCGCAGCAACGCCAAGGGACGCTATTTGCTGCCTTACACGGAAAACGGTGCCCTCACCGAGTGGGCGACCAAGACCCTCAATGTGCAACTGGGGGCCCTGGCGGGCGAAAAAGCCGGGGAAGCGGCGGGCAAGGCGTTGGCCTCCAAGGTGCCGTTCGGCGGGCTGGCCTCGGGCTTCATGAAAAAGAAGGGCAAGGAAACCGGGGCCCTGGCGGCTTTGGGTGGAAAGGATTTCGTAACCAAGACCTCATCCCAGTCCTTCGACAATCTGGATGACTATGCCGTTTACCTGCATGTCACCCACGCCAATGAGGGGGGATATCAGCAGGCTTTGGCCGCGGCCATGGCCATCTATCCCGAGTTGGAGACCAGCTATGACGTGGCCATCAACAAGGCTTACAAAAAGGCCTTGGTTGCCAAAAAGTGACGGTTAACTATTTGATCTTCTAATTTTTAAGGTAATACGGTGGGTGGACTATTGACCAAGGTATTGGTTATAAATTTCATTAGCACGACTGATTGGTTCCTCGGGACCAACAACGTGTTCCGCGAGCTCTCAACCCGATCTTTCAATGACTAATAAAGTGAAGATTCTAACGGCGGCGCTCCTGTTGAGTGCCGGTTTTTTACCACTGCAGAATATTGCGGCAGCTGACCAGGCTACCGGCGAGGGGGCCTATACGGTGGCCATTTTTGTGGCCAATCGTGCCGACAAGGCGGGCGACAATGATCTTGGCGCCCTGGAGGATTACATCACCGGCAGTGTGACCAACCTCAACGTGCAGGTCATCAGCGGGGAAACGGCGCTTGATGCCGTCAGTGGCATGGCCCCGGGGGCCAAGGCGACCGCCCTGGATCAACAACTGGCCGCGGGCACCTCGGCGGTGCGTCTCGCCCAAACCCTGGGGGCCAACTATCTGCTGCAGGTCACGCTGACCGGGTTTGATTCCAACAAGCGCAAGATCGACGCCTACGGGGTCAAGTCCACCAACGATGAACGCACCGTGCGTGTGACCTACAAGATTCTCGACGGGGTG
The DNA here is from genome assembly GCA_021734075.1 of Cephaloticoccus sp. Lineage (GTDB taxonomy): Bacteria > Verrucomicrobiota > Verrucomicrobiia > Opitutales > Opitutaceae > Cephaloticoccus. The sequence goes on along the minus strand of JAIPJW010000012.1, from coordinate 39,270 downwards.
ACCGGGGCCAGTCTGGCCGCCGATACCGTGCGGGTGAGCAAGGTCTATCAGCAGACCGACACCACGAGCGACGAACACTCCAGTGTCATCAATGGTCTGCTCGACGAGGCCGCCCAAAAAGTGGCCGCGAGTCTCAAGCGCCAGATTGACCGGGGCCGCATCAAGGCCCCGAGCGCCTTGGCTTCGGATGTGGCGATCACGCTGACCACCGAACTGGCCGATCTCTACATCCCGGATGTGCGGATTGATGCCGAGAACACGGTGAACATCTCGCAAAGCAAGTTCAAGGTGTCCGCCCTGACCGTCACGGTTGAGGTCGATGGCATCGCGGTGGGCACGGCCCCCGGGGTGATCAACACCGCGCCCGGCCTGCACAAATTGCGCGTCGTGCGCGAAGGGTTCAAACCCTGGGAACGCACCGTCAATTTCCGGGCCGGACAGAAGATGAACGTGGCCCTGGAGATGACGGACGAGGCCTACGCGCGCTGGAAGGATGCCACCGCCTTCATCAACGATCTCAAGAATGGGGCCAAGTTGACCGATGCCGAGGTCAAGAAACTGGAAGGCGAGGCCAAGATGCTCGAAAACAGCGGCTTCAAGGTGAACGTCGACACCGACGAAGGTATCACGATCTCCAATCATTCCCTCTTCGGCAACTGAGCCGGGCTTCCTTCAAACCAATCAATATTTTTGCCATGAAATTCGGACGATATCTCCTCTTGCTTGTGACCCTGCTTGGCGTGATGGCTCCCGCCACCCGCGCCCAGGAAAAAAAATCCCTCGCCATCACCAAGATTGCCGCGACGGACGCGCTTTCCGCCCGCATGAAGAAACAGGGCGTGGGCCTTTCCCTCGACAGTGTGCTGCAGGCCCTAGACTCGCAGGTTTACGACCGCATCCTCAACACCCGCCGCTTCCAGATTCTGGAGCGATCGGATGCGGATGCGCTGGCCACCGAGGCCGGTGCCGCGGGCGGGGCCTTCAATTTCAACCAGGCGGATTACATCCTCACGATCCGGGTCGATTCATTCAATGACCGCATGGAGGAGCGCAAACTCGCATCACTCGGCAAAACCATCCGGGCCCGCACGATCGAACTTTCCGCGGTGGCCAAGGTCACGGAGGTGTCCACGCAGCGGGCGGTGGCCAGTGCCAACTTCCGCGTGAGCAAGCGGGATTCCGAGAGTCGTTCAGCCAATACCACGGAACGGGTGGGGGAGGGCTCCGATGATCTCATGATCCAGGCCGTGGGCGAGATTGCCCAAAAGGTTGCCATGCGCGTGGCCGATGTGGTTTCGCCCGCCCGTATTCTGGCCAAGCGGGGATCGGTGGTCACCATCAACCGCAATGACGAGTCCGGCATCAAGGTCGGCCAGGTCTGGGAAGTGATGATACTGGGTGAAGATTTGGTTGATCCCGACACCGGCGACATCACCCGGGAGGAAGTCTTTGTCGGCACGGTCAAGGTTACCCGGGTCAGCCCGCAGAATTCGCAGGCCCAGATCATCGAGGATACCGGCATCGACAAAGGCGCGGTGGTGCGGCTGCTCGAGGATGTCGAGGACGACACCCAGGAATAACCGCTCCCGCCCCATTCAGTTTCCAGCATGAACTACACAAACACTACCTCCTCGCGCCGACTTGCCTCGTTTGGTCGGTTGAGCGGCGCCTTGGCGCTGCTCCTTGTTATGGCCGGCTGCCAAACCTACGAACAGCAGACCCAGCAATTCACCCAAGCCACCCGCAGCGGCAGTCTGGCCACCGCCGTGGTGCAAATCGACCGGCAGGCGGATGCCAGCAAGGGCAGCAAGGACGAGATCCTCTATCGGCTGGAACAGGGCGCGACGCTGCGTTCCGCCAGTATGGCTGATCCGGCCGATGTGCCCGCGCCGCCGATGGCTGCACCCGTGGCTCCGGCGGAGGGCGAGGAAGCAGTGCCCGTGGCTGCGCCCACGGCGGATGACATCCACGCCTTCTATTACAACCGTTCCATCGCAGCCTTCGACCAAGCCGAGGTGAAGGTCAACGAGTGGGAGGAAAAGGCCAAGGTGAAGATGGGCTCGGAGATCGGCGCCGCCCTGACCAATCAGGCGAACATCCCTTACCGGGGTCGCTCCTATGACAAGGTGATGATGAACACCTACAAGGCGCTCAGTTACCTCGGACTGGGCGAAAAGGACAAGGCCCGGGTGGAACTCAATCGTTCCCTGCAACGGCAGCGCGATGCGGTTGAGGCCAACCAAAAGCGTATCGGGGCAGCGCAGGAAGAAGAGGAACTCGCCCGCAAGGGGGAACTCAAGGACGAGAAAGGCAAATCGGCCTCCTATGATTCTCAGAAGGCCCTGGATGATCCCAAGACCGGTCCGGCCCTGCAGGCCGCGCTGGATGCTTCCATCGCACCCATGCAACCTTACGGGGACTATGTGAACCCGTTTGCCGTGTTCCTCGACGGGCTGTTCTACTCCGTGCTCGGTGAAGACGGCTCCGACTGGGAACGCGGCCGCAAGTCCTTCGAGCGTGTGGCCGGCATGGTGCCGCAGAATGGCTACGCCAAGGCCGATCTCGAGGCCGCCACGCTGGCCGCCGAGGGCAAGGCGCCCGAGGGTGTGACCTACGTCATCTTTGAAACCGGCACGGCCCCGTCCCGGGATCAGTTGCGCATCGACATTCCGACCTTCCTTGTCACCAGCAAGCTGGCCTATGTCGGGGCCGCGTTTCCCAAGCTGGTTTACAATGACAACTATGTGCCGACGTTGGGGGTCGCCGTCGGCGAGCAAACCCTTTACACGGCAACGGTCGCCAGCATGGACAGCGTGATCGCCAACGACTTCAAGAATGACTGGCCCCTGGTCGTGACCAAGACGCTGATCAGCACGGCCACCAAGGCCATCATCCAGGCGGCCATCCAACGCGAGGTGGACAACCGGGCCGGCTGGATGGGCAGCTTGGTGGGCGCCGCGATTCTTTCCGCCGCCAATGCCTCGACCAATATCGCCGATACCCGCACCTGGACCTCCCTGCCCAAGGAATTCCAGTATGCGCGCATTACGACCCCGGAGAACCGTGAACTCACCCTCTCGGCCGGTGAGACCCAAAAAACTGTTACCTTGGAACCCGGTTCGATAAATGTTGTATATGTTAAGTCCGCGTCACCCACGGCGCCGCTTTACGTCTCTCAATTCGTGCTCAAATGAAAAACTCCCGTTTTATCAGTTTCCCCCGGACTGCTCCCATCCTGACCATGGGTCTGGTCCTCCTGTTGGCCGGTTGCGCCACCAATGTGAACACTTATGAACGTGCCGATGCCCAGGCCACGCCCAGTTATGTGGCCGACAAGCGCGTCATCACCGACAACACCCTGGCCGGCACTTTCCGGGTCGTTTCCATCAATCAGGCCACTGTCTCGGGCAACCTGCTGAAGGTGCAGGCAACGGTGGAAAACCTTAAAAACAAACTTCGCACCCTCAATTACAAGTTTGAGTGGGTGGACCAGAACGGCATGGCCGTCGATTCGCCCAATGAAACCTGGAAATCGATCATGCTGCAGGGTCGTGAAACCACCACCATCTCCACCGTCGCGGTCTCGCCGCGCGCCGTGGATTTCCGTCTCAAGTTCCGTGAATAGAATCCTCTCCTAATTATGAAAATGAAAACTTCCTCCAAACTGTTCGGTGCGCTGACGGCCGGTGCCGCCCTCCTCCTCACCGGTTGCGAAACCGTGCCGGAAACCCGCACGGTCGACGCCAAGGGGCCCGAGGCCGTCAACACCGCCTCGATCAATTCGCAGGACTGGGCCAGTGCCGCGGACCAACTGGTGGGCTCACTGCTTTCCAGCAATGCCCTCGACAATGCCCCGCGCACGCCGGCCGTGCTCGCGGTGGACCGCGTCATCAACAACACCTCGCTGATGGTCGACACCGACCTGCTGATCAAAAAGATCCGCGTGGCCCTGACCCAGACCGGCAAGATTGCCATCACCAACACCATGGGCCTGGGCGAGCGTGCGGTCGTCGCGAGCGAAGCGGCCGAATTGGAGGAAATGCAATCCGGCAAGAAGCAGAAGTTGCTTGTGCCCGACTACACCCTCTACGCCAAACTCATCCAGCAGACGGACAAGGGCACGAAGGTCACGCAAAACACCTATTCGTTCCAGATGTCCCTCGTGCAGACCAAGACGGGTCTCACGGTCTGGGAAGAAGAGAAGTCGATCGCCAAGCAGACCAAGCGCTCCGGCTCGGTTGGCTGGTAAGCAAGCCGCAACGTCCAATTGCCAAGGCGCACCCAAGCCGGGTGCGCTTTTTTGTGACCGGAACGAAGTGACACGCCGGCAGCGCGTCATCACGGCCGGTTATGGTTTCTTTTCGATCGGGCGGCCGTTTGCGTCGACCTCGATTTCAACCGGCACCTGGATGGTGCGACCATCCGCGGTCGTCTCGGTGCGCCACGTGCGGATGATGCGATGCTCGTTGGTGAAAGTGGACTTGGTGGCTGCAGCCGCCCCTTCGACGCCGCCCACCACGGCCCCGACCACATTGCTACCGACGGCGCCGACCGCGGTGCCGACCGCGTGACCGACCGCGTGACCGACCGCCGGTCCGGGTTGGTTGGGATTGGTGACCCGAGTTTCAGAATTGGTGGTCGCGCAGCCGCTTCCCAGCAGAGCTGCACCCGAAACAGTCACAACGAGGAATTTGGAGAGGATATTCACGTGAAGAGGAGATTGAGCCACCGTTGTAACATAAGGTCCGCGTTCGGCAAATCTTGAAAATTACGTCCTACGGCAGGATTATCTTGCGTTGTGACGGATCGGGTTGTTGGCGGTAAAACAAGCCGGTATGCCCGATGGCCCCGATGCAGAGGCAACGCCCCTCGTCGGCCAGTTGGGCGCAAAGGGCATCTCGTTCGGTCCGGTCGAGACCCAGTATACGCAACTTGATCAGTTCATGGGTGCGGAGTTGGAGTTGCAGCTCCTTGAGAAAGGCCGGCGTCACGCCACCCTTGCCCAGTTTCAATACCGGGTCCAGCTGCTGGCCGAGACTGCGCAGGTGCTTCTTTTGGGCACCGGAAAGAGGAAGGTCATACATGTTGCCCGCCAAGCTCGCGCAAAGTCGCTTCGCCGCCAAGGCAGATCTTGATCCCTCATCCGTTCACAAACGCATCCAGGGGCAGTTCGCGCCATTGGCCGGTCGGGAGGTCCCCGAGCTCGAGGTGACCAAATCCGGCCCGATGCAGGGTCAACACGATGCAACCCTGACTGGCGAACATGCGCCGCACCTGATGGTATTTGCCTTCGGTCAAGGTGAGTTCGGCGGTCAGCGGTCCCGTAAGCCTCAAGTCGGCGGGAGCACAGGGAGCCATTTCCCCCTCGAGTTGCAAGGTGCCGGCCGCGAAGAGTTCGGCCAGTCCCGCGGGGGGCTCACGATCCAAGGTGGCTTGGTAGACCTTTGGCACCTTGTGTTTGGGCGAGGTCAGTTGATGCACAAGGGCGGATTGGTCGGTCAGGAGCAACAGGCCGCTCGTGTCCTTGTCGAGTCGGCCGATACTGGTGACCACCGGGTTGCGCTGTCGCCAACGCGGGGGCAGCAGGGAATACACATTGGGGCCCTCACGTTCCTCATGTGAACAAACCAAACCGGTGGGTTTGTGCAGCAAAAGCAGCAGGCCGGCCGGATGATCGAGCGATTCCCCGTCCACCCGCACCTCCGCGGCGGCGGCCTTTTTGCCGAAATCATCCACCACCTTGCCGGCGACGGTAACCCGGCCCGCCCGGATCCAGTCCCGGGCATCCCGGCGGGAACAATAGCCGAGGTTGGCGAGGAGTTGATCGAGACGACGCATGGCCGCATGCAAACAGGCTGGGGCACAAGGACACGCCGAAAAGTGCTTCCCCCCGACGTTAATTTCTCCCCTTGTGGGGGCCATGCTGCCCGAGTTGCTGCTCTTCTTGTGTGCCCTGCTTGCGCTGGGGCTGTCACTCCTGACCGCGGTCCGGGTGCCCGTCGTGGTAAATTGGAAATTCGCGCTGTTGTCGGGAGAGTATGGGTATTTACTGGTTTGGTTTCCCTTGGGCCTGGCTGGGCTGATCGGTCTGACGTGTCGGGAAAATTCGCTGCTGGCCATCACGGGCATTTTGCTTTGCGCCCTCGCCGCCGGCTTGTTTCTCAAGCCGGTGGTGGAGGCCCGGAGGGTGAGCCTGACCCTGGCGCAACGTCTGGCCCAGGCCTTTGGCCCGGGCCCCGGGTCGCATCCGGCCTTCACGCTGGCCGGCCTGATGCGGGCTACTCCGCCCATGATGACGGTTGAAACCCACGAGTATGCGTCGGGCTTGAAATTGGATTTTTACCGCACCCCGGCCGAGTCACCGCCTTCGCCCTGTGTGGTGGTCATTCACGGGGGCGGTTGGGACGGGGGTGATCGTTCCGAGTTGTCCGGATTCAATGATTGGCTGGTGGCCCAGGGATTTGCGGTGGCGGCGTTGGACTACCGGCTGGCTCCCGCGCATCCCTGGCCGGCGCAACGGGACGATGTATTGGCGGCCATCGCCTGGCTTAAGGCCGAGGCCGTGAATCTGGGCATTGATGCGGGTCGTCTGGTTCTGCTTGGTCGCTCGGCCGGAGGTCAGATTGCCTCGGCGGTGGGCTATGCGGCCCATGAATCCTCGATCCGTGGCGTAATCGCACTTTATGCCCCGCACGACATGCCCTTTGCCTGGTCCGTGTCGCGCGAGGATGATGCCCTCAACTCCATCAAGCTGATGCGGCAATACTTGGGGGGCCCACCGGACGGGAGTCGGCAGGAAACCTACCGTTCCGCGAGCGCACAGCACCAGGTGGGTTCAGCCACCCCGCCGACCTTGTTGCTGCATGGCACGATCGATACCCTGGTGTGGCGCCGCCATAGCGAGCGATTGGCGGTCCGGCTGGGTGAGGCCGAACGGCCTCACGTGCTGGTGGAGCTGCCTTGGGCGACCCATGCCTTCGAGTTCAATCTGGCAGGTCCGGGCGGCCAGCTCACCACCTTTGCCGTGCGCTGGTTTCTCCACGCCGTGACGCGTCCCTAATCGCAATCCCTGCCAGAATTAGCTCGGCAATGCCGCCGGCATCTGGGATGCCTGGCCCTTTCGAATTTATATCAATTTATGGCAATTTGGGAATACAAGGTCATCACCAGCGGCAAGGGCGGTTTCGCGACCCCGGCAATGTTGGAAAAATTTCTCGGCGATCTCGGCAAGGACGAATGGGAGGTAATTGAATTTCACACCCTGCCGGACAATCCCCTCGCTTTCAGTGGTCTGGCCCGACGCTCGACCCAGCGCGACTGGACCCTGCAGGATGCCGCGGCCAGTGCCGCGAAGGCCGAGGCCGACAAAATCAGGGCCGAATTTGAGGCCAAGTTCAAGGGGATGAGCGCAAGCGCAGCCCCCGGCCCCGTTGAAGGTGAACCCGATGCCGCCGTGGAACAGGATGATGGTTACCGCAGTCCGGTGGACACCTCGCGGGACCTGGATCCCGATGCCGAGGATGACGACGGCAAGGATGAGTGGGACCAGTTGGTCCAGGAAGATGAACTGCCGACCTTTTTTGAAGCCATCCGTCCGCACATGCGGCGCAACCAGCGCGGCGCGGGCATGTCGGTGGGCGTGGATTTTCTCGCCAAAAAATGGGGCTTTGACGATGCGGATGTCATCGGCGCCCTGAAGGAATGCGGCTTTGAGATGCCCGAGGACGAGGATACCAAGGCGGCCTATCTCGAATACGACGGCGATCTCTTTTGGGTGAACATCAACCGGCGCGGCGAGCTTTGGATCAACACCAAGGAAAAGCCGATGCCCGTGTTTCGCGTGGTGCCGGGACAACCCGTCGCCGTCGAGGAGGACACCAAGGCCAAGGAAAAACCGCCGACCGATGAACCCAAGCGGGAGGACCGGCCCAAAAAACCCGAGTCAAACAAGCCGGCGAAGGCTGCCGGTGCCCCCTTGCCGAAAGGCGAGGAGCTGTTGTCCAAGATTCGTCCGCATATGCGCCGCAGTCGGCACGGGGTCGGTCACTCGGGCAGCATGGTTTTCCTCTCCCGGGCGCTCAAATCCTCCGAGGCGGATCTGCAGGCTGCGTTCATCGAGATGGGGCTCGCGATGCCGGAAAAGAATGGCGACGAACCCGTCGTCACCGAAATTGGCGAGGAAATTTGGTGGCTGAACAAGGATCCGCGCGGTGCGGTCTGGATCAACGGCACGGAAAAGCAAACGGCGGAAACTGAAGCAGCGTCTGCCACGGCATCCGCCGGTCCCGACGATCTGCTGACCGCAGCCCGGCCCTTGCTCAAGGCGGCGAAAAACGGCGCCGCGGCGGAGTTGGGTGAACTGGCGGAAAAGCTGGGCAAACCCGCCGACGAAATTGTGGCCGCATTGGCTGCTCTCGGACTCAAGGCACCGGAGAAAGCCCGGCAGAAACCGGAATATCTGGAACGGGCCGGGGAAAGTTTCTGGCTCAGCCTGAATGCGAAGGGACAACTTTCATTGCACGCCAAGGCGGCCCGGGGTTCGGCCCCACAAGCCAAGGATGCACCAGCCGAGGGACCCGCGACGGCAGGGGCGAAGAAGAAAGCCCGGCCGCCACGCTCGCGGAAAAAATCGGAAGAAAAGCCGGCAGAGAGTCCCACCGACACATCGGCGGAACCAGCCGCCGAGTAAGGCGGGCGGTCAAGGATTCGCGGGTGGCGCCCATGGCGGCGCGCGTTTGGCATGAAAGGCCGCAATGCCATCCCGGGCCTCCGCGGAATTGCGCGCCTGCAGATGGAAAGCCAGGGCGTGGTCGACATCGTGTTGCACGGTTTGCGGCCACAGATCGGCAAGCAGTTGTTTCGTGTGGGCAATGGCTCCGGGCGCACCCTGCAGGATCGAGGCGATCAGCGCTTGCACCTCAAGCTCGAGCCCGGCCTCGTCCGCCACGACCCGGTTGAGCAAACCGATGGCATGGGCGTGGGCGGCATCAAAGGGTTTGCCCAGGATGAGCAGCTCGCGGATGTCGCGCTCGCGCAGTTGCCGGCGCAGAAAAGTCATGATCAACCCCGCCACCAAGCCGCGGCGCACTTCCGGGTAGCCAAACTTGGCACTGCGGGTGGCCACAGTGAAGTCACAGGCACTCATCAGGCCCGCCCCCCCGGCGATCGCCGCGCCCTGCACCGCTGCAATTGTGACCAGACGCGAGTGGCTCATGACCGCCAGGCCGCGCGCCACGAGATCAGCAGAGCGGTGGGCGCGTTCCTCGATCTGCGCCTCGGCCAGGTCCAGCCCGGAACAAAAGACCGTGCCCGCGCCCTTCAGCACCAGCACGCGTTGACTGGCATCCGCGTCGGCGGTTTCCACGGCCGCGACCAGGGCCTCGAGCAGTTCAATGTTCAGTGCGTTGCGTTTGTCGGGCCGGTTCAGCGTGAGCGTGGTGACCGGACCGGCCGTGGCGACGAGGAGGGGAGGGTTGGTCATGATGGTTGAGCAAGGTCAGGTCACGGGATAGTCCACGGGCATTTCGAGCAGGGCCATCCCGAGGGTTTTGCCCTGGGCGTCAATGCGCAGTGAGCGGCTGCCGCCGCCGCCGAGGACGGCGGGGAGGAGGAAGTTCAATGCCTCGAGATTGGGCACGTCGTAACGGGTGACGGCGCCAACGCCGAGGGGCTTGAAATAGTTTTCCAGCATCGCGGCCGTCAGATTGGCGCGCAGCCACTGGTAAGCGGCCGGGGTGCGGGCGAACACCGCCACATTGGCGGAGTTGCCCTTGTCGCCGCTGCGGGCGTGGGCGATTTTACGGAGCGGAATCATGAGGGGTTCAACAGCTTGAAGGTGGATTGGACTTGGGTTTTCGCAATCAGGCAGGGCCAGTAGCCAAAGATGGGCATCACTTTCGGCCGGCCGCTCGCATAGCCGGTGACGCCCTGCGGACCGCAGGTGACGAGCGGGGCAAGCTCACGGGTGAAGCGCGCAACCGGCTCCTTTTCATCGGCGGCCACGCTCACACGCAGCACGGTTTCGACCAGATGAGTGTCACTCATCCGGCTGACAATGCCCCGCACACTGGCCCCGGTGCCCAGACACTCGACCAGAGTTTCGCGGAAGTTGCAGCCGCGCGCCTTGAGCTTGTGCAGGATGCCTTCCCCGGCGGCGTGCGCTTTCCGCACCGCATCATGGCCAAAAATGGTGAGCATGCCGTGGGCCTTGTAGCCGTCGCGATAGGTGGCGGAAACCTTGCAGGTGTCCGTGGGAGCTTGCCCGCTGGCGCCGGAAATGCGCACGCGATTTTTCCCGACCGGTTCCACCGTGATGGTCAGCAGCGACACGCGGACATCGGGGGACAGGTAGTTGCCCGGATCACCGATTTCATAGAGGAGCTGCTCCTTGACCGTGGGCACCGTGACGGCGCCGCCGGTGCCTGCCGGTTTGGTGACGACACAGGAGCCATCGGCTGAGATTTCCACAATGGGAAAACCGATATCCGTGTGCTCGGGCAGTTCCAGCCAATCGGTGGAGAAGCCGCCGCAGCACTGGGTGCCGCACTCAATCAAATGGCCGGCTATGGTGGCACCGGCCAGGCGATCATAGTCTGTCGGGGCCCAGGCGAAATGCGCCACGCAGGGGCCGACGGTGAGTGAGGGATCCGCCACCCGGCCGGTGATCACAATATCCGCACCGGCCCGCAGCGCCGCCGCAATCCCCTCCGCCCCCACGTAGGCATTGGCGGTGACCAAGCGGGCGGCGATCTCCTTGAGTGGCTGCTGGGTTTCGAGATTGGGGAAATCCGTCCCGCCCCCGGCCTTGAGGGTTGCAAGCACGTCGTCTCCCGTCACCACAGCGACCTTGAGTTGGGTGAGCCCGGCTTCTTGCAAGGCCGCGAGGCACGCTGCGCCGCAGGCCGGCGGATCCAGCCCGCCGGCATTGGTGACAATCCGGGTTTTGCCGCCCGCCTGGTAAAACGGCACCAGGGAGGCGAGCACCTCCACGAAATCGCGCGCGTAACCGGCCGCGGGATCCTTGGCCCGCACGATGGCCATGATCGAGAGCGAGACCTCGGCGAGGTAGTCGAGGGTCAGGTAATCCAGATCGGGTTGGGCGGCGACCAGCCGTGCGGCGGCCTCGGGTTGGTCACCCCAGAAGCCGGAGGCATTGGCGATTTTGAGCGGACGAGGCATGCGGATTAAGCGCGAAGGGGCAAAGACGCGAAGGATGAATTGTGACGGGAACTTTGCACGTGGTGCCTTTGCGCTTCGGTTATTTAAACTTGAATGACCCCGGTGTGGAAGGCGGCCTTGGGCGTGGGGCGACAGGCGCAGGCGAAGGCACGCAACAGGATGCTGCGCGTGTCGTGGGGCTGGATGATCGCATCCACCCAGCCCCGTGCGGCCCCGTAACGAATGTCGGTTTGCTCGACGTAACCCTGCTTCACCTGTTCACGCAGGGCGTCGAGTTCCGCCGGGGTCTTGTCCTTGGAACTGCGGGAAAGAATGTTGAAGACGACATCGCTGGCCTGGGCGGCGCCCATCACCGCGTATTTGCCGTGCGGCCAGGAAAAGATGAAGCGCGGATCAAAGGCCTTGCCGCACATCGCATAGTTACCGGCCCCGAAGGACCCGCCGGTGATGACCGTGATCTTGGGCACGGTCGAGTTGCTCAATGCGTTCACCATCTTGGCTCCGGCGCGAATGATCCCGCTTTGCTCGGCATCCTTGCCGACCATGAAACCGGACACGTCCTGCAGGAACAGCAGGGGCACCCGCGTATGGTTGCAGTCCATGATGAACCGGGCGGCCTTGTCGGCACTGTCGGCATAGATGACCCCGTGGATCTGCAGACCGGTCTGCTTGGAGTGCACACGTTGGCGTTGATTGGCGACAATCCCGATGGCACGGCCGCCGAGCCGGGCGAAGGTGCAGACGATGGATTTGCCGTAGTCGGCCTTGTATTCATCCAGCGAGCCGGCGTCGACGAGGCACTTGATCAGGTCGCGCACGTCGTATTCCTTGCGCCCGTCCACGCTGACGAGCTCGTAAAGTTTCCCCGCGGGAAATTCGGGTTCGGTGGTAGGAGCGGCTTTATGCCGCGAGGCATTTTCTGGCGATTCATCGCGGGGTAAACCCGCTCCTCCAGTCTCTTCCGGCAGCAATCCCACCAACGAGCGCAGGCGTTTGATGGCGGCGGGATCATCCTTTTCCTTGAAATCGACTGTGCCGGAAATTTCGGCGTGCATGGCGGCGCCGCCCAGGGTCTCGGTGTCGGTTTCCTGTCCGATCGCCGCCTTCACGAGTTGCGGCCCGGCGAGATAAAGTCCGCTCCCCTCGGTCATGAGAATCTTGTCGCAGAGCACGGGCAGGTAGGCGCCGCCGGCCACGCAGTTGCCCATGATGGCGGCGTATTGCGGAATGCCTGCGGCCGAGATCACCGCGTTGTTGCGGAAGATACGGCCGAAGTCGTCCTCGTCGGGGAAGATCTCGTCCTGCATGGGCAGAAAGACGCCGGCGGAATCGACCAGATAAACCAGGGGCAGGTTGCACTCGAAGGCCATGCGCTGGGCGCGGAGCACCTTCTTGCAGGTCATGGGAACAAAGGCGCCGGCCTTCACGGTGGCGTCATTGGCGATGATCATGCAGGGATGGCCGGAAATGTTGGCGATGCCCGTGACCACGCCCGCCCCGGGAAAGGCGCCCCATTCCGCATACATGCCGTGGGCTGCCCACAGGCCGATCTCCAGGAACTCATCGGAATCATCGATCAGTTCGGTGATGCGTTCGCGCACGAAAAGCCGGCCGTGCTTGTGTTGGCGATCCTGGCCGGCCTTGCCCCCGCCCTCGCGCAAGACGGTTTCCTCCTGGGCGATTTCCTGACAGCGGGTGAGCAGGGGATTGATGGGGGATTTGCTCGGGGTTGAGGTCATGGGGTATTTAAACCATGGGGCGGAACTTGCCAACGACGTTGGTCAGGCAGGCGGTGATCTGGCCGAGGGAGCAGACCTCGACGGTGGTGACAAGTTCGGCGAAGACGTTGCCCCCGGCGCGAGCGACGTTTTCCAAGCGCTGCAGGGCCGCGGGGGCTTTCCTGGCGTATTTCTTTTTGAAGGCCTTGAGGCGTTCGACCTGCAGGCGTTGCTTGCGCGGGGCCGTGCGGGCGAGCGGCACGTTGGGCAACGGCTCGTCGGACCGGTATTTGTTGAGACCGATGATCGGCCGGGCGCCGGAGTAGATCTGTGTTTCCAGACGGTGACCCGCCTCCTGGATCTTGCTGCGGTGGTAGCGTTGCTCCACGGCGGCAATGACCCCGCCAAGGGTATCCATCTCGCGAAACGAGGCGAGGATGCCCTGCTCGACCTGACGCTCGAGGGCCAGGAGGCCGGGTGCCCCACCGAACATGTTCATCATGTGCTTAAATACGCCGGACTCCTCGAGGATGATGGACTGACCGTGTGAGGCGAGGCGGGCATAATGTTCCGTGGGCGTGGTGAACGGTTCATCCGCGGAATTCGAATGGCAGGAATTCGTGTAATTCAGATATGCGATCATCAGCTCGACCGCGGTGCGGGTGAGGTTGTTTTGAAACTCGGCGGCGATCAGAGAGCGGCCGGAGGTCTGGGTGTGCAGTTTCAGGCGCTGGGCCTTGGGGCCGGCGCCAAAGGCATCACGCATGCCGATCGCCCAGATACGGCGGCAGACGCGACCGAGGACGAGGTATTCCACGTCGAGTCCGCAATCGAGGAAGAAGGAGAAACGCGGCGCCACCGCATCGATGTCGGCGCCGCGTTGCCGGAGCAATTCGGCATAGGTGAAACCATTGGAGAGGGTGAAGGCGGCCTGCTGCACGGGGGTCGCACCGGCCTCCGCGATGTGATAGCCGGAGATGGAGACGGGATACCACTTGGGCAGGTGGGCCACGCCCCATTCGATCATGTCACAGAGAAAGCGCAGGGAGGCCTCGATGGGAAAGATGACTTCATTTTGGGCCTGCACCTCCTTGAGCATGTCGGCCTGGATGGTGCCGCGCAGTTGGCCCACACAATCCGGGCCGAAGCGGCGTTTCGCCGCCGCGATGAACATCGCGAGGATGACCGGCGCCGGCGCGTTCATCGTCATGGAAACCGACGCATCCGGCCGGGTCAGGTCGAAGCCGGCAAACAGCCGCGCCATGTCGTCCACCGTGTCGATGGCCACACCGCCCTCGCCTACCTTGCCGAGGACCCCGGCATGATCCGAGTCGAGGCCGTAGAGGGTCGGGCCATCGAAGGCGGTGGAGAGGCGCAGGCTTTTCTGGTGGCGGTTGAGGTATTTGAAACGGGCGTTGGTGTCCTCGGCGAGACCGAGCCCGGCAAACAGTCGCATGGGTTCCTCGTTGGCGCCACCGGGGGCGGCGTCGCGATCGAGATACATTTCAGGGTAGGCCGCGGTCGCAAACGGAAACTCTCCAGGCAGGCCCTGGCCGAGGAGGTAAGCAGCAATGGCACCGGGCTCATCGGTGTCGGGCAGGGCAAGGCGGGGCAGGCGGGTGCCCGCCGGGGATTCCGTCCAGTCAACGGCGGCCTGCAGCTTGGCCCAACGGGCCCGGAGTCCGGCCGCGAATTTTTTGTTGGTGCGGGCCCGTTGCACCTCGGCCGCGACGTGGGTGTTGTAGGCGTCGACGGAGTCCGCGATTTTTCCAAGCTGGCTCATCCCAGGACCTCCATCATGCAGGGTTTTTCTCCCCCGGTGGAGATGACCAGGTTGCCCAGGTCAGCGATGGCGTAGAAGAGGGCATCAACCCCGGGATCGTAATGCCGGGCGGCGGTGGTGGGGTGCAGCCGCCGCGCGTTGCCGTTCTGGTCGAGGCGGGCCTGGATCTCGGCCCGGGCGGTATGGGCCATCGGGTGGTCGCACTTGTTGAGCGCGACGAGGTCAGCGCCGTTGAGCAGCGCAATTTTTTGCAGCTGGATGCGCCCGCCGTAATGCGGGGCGAGGACGAAGAGCATGGCGTCGGTGAGCGCGGGCTTTTTGCCGTAGATCCCGAAAGGATCGCTCTCCTGGCCGATGCCGACGGATTCGACCAGAATCAGGTCAAATTCACCACTTTGCCGCAGCAAGTCGATGACGGCGGGGGCGGCGGGGGACAACCCGGTCAGCGAGCCACGGGTGGCGAGGGAGCGGAAAAAGACCCGGTCGTTCTGCGCATAGATGGCCGAGACCCGGTCGCCCAGGATGGCCCCGCCGGAATCCGGATGCGACGGGTCGTTGGCCAGAATCGCAATGCGACCGCGTGGCACGCGTGACAGGAAGCGCGAAGTCAGTTCGTCGATGAGGGTGGATTTACCCGCGCCACCGGGTCCGGCGACGCCGAGCACAAACCCCTTGGCTCGACCCTTCCTGGAGCGTTTCGCGGCGGGGTTCGGCGATCCTGCCCGACATTCCGCCAGCGTGATGGCCCGTGCAAGGGCGCGGTCAGCCGTAAAGGCCCGGTTGGGTTTGGCGACCCGCGCATACGCTTTTTTGATCAACGCCATGATGGCATTGAAGGGCGTGCCGGCGAAGAAGATGCGATCGGTGCCCTGGCGTTGCATGACCCGTTCATCCGCCTTGGTGATGGTGCCCCCGCCGCCGCCAAACAACGGGATGTCGCCGTTGCCGGACTCGCGCAGTTGTTTGATCACCTCGCGGAAAAAGACGATATGACCGCCGTTGTAGGAGGAGAGGCCGATCGCATTGACGTCCTCTTGGATGGCGGCCCGCGCAATCGCGGAGGCAGACTGGTGGTAGCCCAAATAAATGACTTCGATCCCATGCCGTGCGAGTTCCACGTTGATTGTGGTGACGGCGCTGTCATGGCCATCACAGATCGGCACGGCGGTTAAAATCCGCAGAGGGGGGATGGTGCGGAGGGGTTTGGCAACCATGGGTTAAAGATGATGTGACTGCCATTGATCGCAACCTGTGAACGGTCACCCAAAAGCATTAATCCGGCGGGTCCGCCCGCCGGCGGGTTGATGACCTGATCGGCAGCGAGTAGGCTCAGGAAAAATATTACCCCCATGCTACACTCCAATTCGCTTTATCATGATTATTTGACCCCGCGGGAACTTGAGTTCCTGAAAACCGCGACGGCGTTCTGTCTGAAGGAAATCGCCCCCCATGCCGCGGCCTGGGAGGAAAAGGAGGAATTGCCCCGCGAGCTTTTTACCAAGGCGGGCAAGCTGGGTCTGATGGGCATGTTGGCCCCGAAGGCGGTGGGCGGGCAGGAACTTTCGATGCTGTGTTATTGCCTCGTGATCGAGGAAATTGCCCGGCACTGCGGGGCGTTTGCCATGAACATGGCGGCGCACAACGCCCTATGTGTGGGTCACCCCCTGGGCTACGCCAGCGATGCGCTGAAGCAGAAGATGTTTCCGAGCATTCTCAATGGCGACTGGATGGTGGCCTGGGCCCTGACCGAGCCGGAAGCGGGTTCGGACACCGGCGGGGTGACCACCACCGGCACGCTGCGGCCCGATGATTCGTGGGAGCTCAACGGCCACAAGCTCTACATCACGATGGGGCTGCACTCCGATCGCATGGTGGTGATGGCCGTGACCGGCGTGGACGAAAAAGGGAAGAAGGAGTTTTCCGCGTTCTGGATCAACACCGCCGACATCGAGCCGGTGCGCAAGGTGCCAACCTCCGGAGTGCGGGCCTCCAATACCAGTGAATTTTATCTCAGGAAGGTGCGGGGCGAACTGATCGGCGAGCGTGGCCGCGGCCAGCACGCCGCCTTGGCCTGTCTCGATGGGGGCCGGCTCGGCATTGCCGCGATGGCGCTGGGCCTGGGCCGGGCGGCCGTGGCCATCGCCACCGAACGCATGTTGACGCGCAAACAATTCGGCAAGCCCCTCGCGGCTTTTCAGGCGCTGCAATTCAAACTGGCGGATTGCGAAGTGGAATTGCGGGCGGCCGAGGCCTTGCTCCTGCAACCCTGTGTGCTGCACCAGCGCGGACAGAAATTCAGTTTGGAGGCCTCGGTCGCCAAACTCTTTGCGAGTGAGGCGGCGTCGCGCGCCTGCAATCAGGCCCTGCAGATTTGCGGCGGCTGGGGCTACACGCGCGACACCCACGTCGAGCGGATGTGGCGCGATGCCCGGTTGTGCGAAATCGGCGAAGGTTCCAGTGAGATTCAACGCCTGATTATCAGCCGCACGTTGCTGCGCGAGGCGGAAAAACGGCTGCCTGTCGCCTGAGGTCCGGCGTCCGCCTTGCAGAACAACGTCGACCTGCCGGGGATTTCGGGTTGGATGGCGTCATGCATTTCCGTGACTTGACCGAGGAACAATTGCTGGCGGTGGCCATCACGGCCGAGGAAGAGGATGCGCGGATATACCGCGATTTTGCGCAGCGCCTGCAGGCGGAGTTTCCCGCCTCGACCGAACTCTTCCGCACCATGGCGGCGGAGGAGTCGGAACACCGTCACCGGCTGATTGAACTGCACCGGCAGAAATTCGGCGAACACATCCCCCTGATCCGTCGCCAGGATGTGCAGGGTTTTTTGCAAAGGCGACCGGCTTGGCTGGCCACCTCATTGCGGCCGGAGAAGGCGCGGGAGGAGGTCGCGATCATGGAGTTGGAAGCCCGGCGGTTTTATGAGGCCGCGGCGGCGCGCGCGACGGATGCGGCGGTGCGGCAATTGTTGGGTGACCTTGCGCAGGAGGAGCAAGTGCACGAGGCCACGGCCATGGCAGTCGAGGACCAGCAATCCGCCGAGGGACGCATCCACGAGGAACACACGGCCGCGCGGCGATTGTTTGTGCTGCGGTTTGTGCAGCCGGGCCTGGCGGGCCTGATGGACGGTTCCGTTTCCACGCTGGCGCCCCTCTTTGCCGCGGCGTTTGCTACGGGCAACACGCTCGAGACTTTCAAGGTGGGTTTGGCGGCATCGGTCGGGGCCGGTATCAGCATGGGTTTTGCCGAGGCCCTTTCGGACGATGGCAAACTGAGCGGCCGTGGGGCCCCCTTCTGGCGCGGCGTGGTCTGCGGATTGATGACCACCATCGGGGGCATCGGGCACACGCTGCCTTACCTGATCAGGGATTTTCACCTGGCCACGAGCATCGCCATTGCGGTGGTAATCCTCGAACTGGGCATCATCGCCTGGATCCGCAAGCGCTACATGGACACCCCGCTCCTCTCCGCCATCTTCCAAGTCGTGGTCGGCGGTGTCTTGGTGTTTCTCGCCGGCTGGTTGATCGGCGTGAGTTGAAGACACCGCAGGAAACTTCCACAAAAAAAGCGGAGTCGTGTGACCCCGCCTTTGAATATGTAGCTATTGAGATTAGCCTAATGAAATGACTCGCCTTTGCGGTGGACCGTGCGCTCGTAGCCAAATCAATATTTGAAAAGCTGTATCCGCACCTCAGCCAAGCTTGCGACGGCGCAGCATCACGATGCCGAGGCCGAGCGCACCGGCGATGGCGGCATAGGTGGACGGCTCGGGGACGGCCGAAATGGTGAAACTGGTGGATCTTTCCAAAAAGGCACCAACCACCGGTCCAACCCCGAGCGAGGTGTCCAGATCGACTACCGCAGCAAATCCTCCCCCAACAGTGTATGTCTGGCCGGAGATCAACGTGTTCGCATTGATGGTGTAGCTGATGAAGTTGTCGGCACTGTTGTTTTCGCTGTAAAAATACTCGTTGTTGAAATTTAGCCCGCCGCCATTCTGATAAATTTCGAAACCGATATGCGCATCCGGTCCTGAGCCGAACTCGGAGAAGACGTTGCTTGTAATGGTGACTTCCTGAGAAGGATTAACCAGATACATGTTTCCCGACCACGTGCCACCGGTCAGAGTGAAGAGAGGAGCGTTTGCGATCAGGGAGGAAATATTGGCGAGAGACGTGCCGAGCGTAAGCGTGACCGAGCCAACGCTTGGAACCGAAACGGAGTAATCGCCCGTGGCAAAAAGGGTGTCAATGGAGGAGGCGCTGGTCTGACCCCAACCATTGTAATTGGGGTAGCCATAGGCCCACTCATCGTCCGAGGCATTGTAACCTAGAAGCCCGCCATTATGCCCGGTGGCGTCGGCGGTCGGCATTGTGGAGCCCGCCGCCAAGGT
The DNA here is from genome assembly GCA_021734075.1 of Cephaloticoccus sp. Classification (GTDB taxonomy): domain Bacteria; phylum Verrucomicrobiota; class Verrucomicrobiia; order Opitutales; family Opitutaceae; genus Cephaloticoccus. The sequence goes on along the minus strand of JAIPJW010000012.1, from coordinate 20,192 downwards.
AACGGTGGGCGCGCTTAATGTTGTGCCTCGAACCGAGACCTGGAAACCGTAGGCGCCCCCATAGGTAGGTCCAGGAGTTTGGGGATTGGGGACCACCGTGCTGGCATCAGTCTGCACATTTTCGACGGATTTGCCCAGAAAGATGGCATCAACGGTCTGGGCAGATGTGCTGCAGGTAACGGCTAAACCAAGTAAAATCACCAGTAACAAGGGGCAACGTTTTGTATTCATTATATGGATTTGTTCTCGCCTAGGGCGGATGGGGTGCAAACGGCAATGAGGCAAAATGTTTTCACGCCGATGGCGAGTCCCTGATCATTACTATCAGGCGCCTTCATGTGTTGCCTCAATTGATTAACCATAGCTAATCCAAAACGGATTAACCTGAGGGAAAATCGTGTGTCTTAAAATTCCGCCGTGCCGGGAGTGCGGGCAAAGGGGATCACATCGCGAATGTTGGCGACGCCGGTGACGAACATCAGCATGCGCTCGAAGCCGAGGCCGAAGCCGGAGTGGGGCACGGTGCCGTAGCGGCGCAGGTCGAGATACCACCAGTAGTCCTTTTCGCTGAGGTGATGCCGGGCCATGTTTTCGCGCAGCACGTCCAGTCTTTCCTCACGCTGGCTGCCGCCGATGATCTCGCCGATGCCGGGCACGAGCAGGTCCATGGCGCAAACTGTTTCGCGGTCGGGCTCGCAGTTTTCATTCACGCGCATGTAGAACGGCTTCAACGAACGCGGATAATTGTAGAGCGTGACCGGACACTTGAAATGTTCCTCGGCCAGAAAACGCTCGTGCTCGGACTGCAGGTTGTCGCCCCACGCGACGTTATGTTCCCAAGTCTTGCCGCTGGCGGTGAGGATTGCAATGGCCTCGGTGTAGCTGCAGCGGACGAAGGGCTTTTCCAGCACGAAGTCGAGTCGACCGAGCAACTCCTTGTCCACGAACTTGGAGAAGAATTCGAGGTCGCCCGCGCAATGCTCCTTCACATCGCGGATGAGGTATTTCACGAATTCCTCGGCGAGATCCATGTTGCCGTTGAGATCGCAGAAGGCGATTTCCGGCTCGATCATCCAGAACTCGGAAGCATGGCGCGAGGTGTTGGAGTTCTCCGCCCGGAAGGTCGGGCCAAAGGTATAAACATTGCTCAGAGCGCAGGCGAATATTTCGGCTTCGAGCTGGCCGCTGACGGTGAGGTAGGTCGGCTTGGCGAAAAAATCCTGCGTGTGGTCGACCTCGCCATCGGGGGTGAGGGGTGGTTTTTTCTGGTCCAGGGTGGAGACCCGAAACATCTCGCCCGCGCCCTCGCAGTCACTCGCCGTGATGATCGGCGGATGCACGTAAAAGAAACCCTTGTCCTGGAAAAACTGGTGGATCGCGTAGGCGAGCCGGCTGCGCACGCGGAAGACCGCACCGAAGAGATTGGAGCGGGGCCGGAGGTGGGCGATCTCGCGGAGAAATTCCAGGGAGTGACCCTTCTTTTGCAGTGGATAGGTGGCGTCCGTTTCACCGAGCACCGTGAATTGCTCCGCGACCACTTCCCATTTCTGGCCGCCGCCCTTGGACTCCACGAGCTTGCCACGGACCTCGATTGAGGCTCCGGTGTTGGCGTGGAGAACGTTGGCGTAATCGGGCAGCGTCGCATCCACGATGATCTGCATGCCCTTGAGGCAGGAGCCGTCGTTGAGCTCGATGAAGGAAAAGGCTTTGGCGTCGCGGCGGGTGCGCACCCAGCCTTGGAGCAGGATGGCGTCGCTGGGGCCGGAAGCGTTGAGGGCGGATTTGACGAGAGTGCGTTGCATGATGTTTGGTTGTATCAACTACACGGCCAGAGGCGGCGGCAGAAGCTCGAAATGGAGCTCCGGCCGCAGTTCGGTTCAGAGCACGGTCGAGAGCAGGCCGTAAATGCCGACACTGAGGGCGGCCAGGGAATCGCCCGCAATCAAGCCGCCACCGGCCAGTGACATGGTGCTCATGTCGGCGGGCAGGGCATCGTCGGCCGCGGACTTTTGGTTTCGCTTGTTGAAGCTGTCGTATAACGAGCCGAAGACGCCGCCGGCGGTCCACCAGTAGACGGTGACGAGTTCAACAAAACCGCCGAAACTGGAGGCGTAGGGACTGGGGATGAAGACGGCATCGAGGAGAAAATCCGTGGTCCGGCCTGTGGTGCTGCCATCACGAAAAGCCTGGTAGCGGGGATTGCGCTTCATGAGCTTGCGAATCACCTCGGTGACCAGGCCGATCGAGATACCCAGCCAGAGCGCCTTCATGATGTGGGGCTGGTGGGTGGTGATCCCCCGCAGGGCGCCCACGAACTTGTAGGTCATGGCACTCTGCCATTTCTGCGCGCCTTCCACCTCGTGACCAAACTGGTCGAGGGTGAGCACCGGGTAGGCCTGCAGGAAGATCTTGGCCAGCACGACGGCAAAGCAGGCCCCGAACACAATGCCGATCATCTGGTAGCGGAACTGGGTCACGCGGTTGGTGCCGAGGCGCCAGCCGGTGGAGCGATCCTGTTGCATGTCGCCCCCCACGCTGCAGGCGATGAGCAGAATGGAGGCGCACATCAGGCCGGTGCCGGGACTGGTGAGTCCGAGGGCGGCGAGGATGAACACCGTGAGCACAAAGGCGCTCGAAATGGGATTGGAGTCGGAGATGCCGAGCGAGATGCCGTTGACCAGCACGAACAGAAAACAAAGCCCGACCCCGATGAGCAGAAAGCGGAGTGGCTCGCCCAACACCACGTGGCCCACGACGACCACGGCGACGCCCCAGCAAACCACCCAGAGCACGAGCCGCCAGAAATTGACGCGTTTCCAGTCTTCCTGCGGCACCGGGTTGACCGGTTGCTTGGCGCGAAAGCGACGGCCCGCCTCCCAGAGGATAAGCCCGATGTCGATGAGTGCGGCCCCCAGAATGGTGCCGAGGGCGATGATGAAACCTATTTTGCGATAGGGGGCGCCGGCCTCGAGCCAGCCGATGGACACGAGATAGGGTGAGGCCATGTGGCCGGCCAACGCCACCACGAGGGCGGGCACGGCAATGCGTGCCCCGACAATCATGCCGGCCCCGACGGTGGAGGCGGAAAGGCCGGTGGTGCCAATCACCGCCACCTTGAACGAGGCGAGACCCACACCGTAACCCAGCGCCATGCCTCCACCCAATTTGGCGATGGAACGGCGCAGGAGTTGCGGGTCGGTGAGCGCCCGCAGGATGTTGGCCACGGCGAAACCGGACGGATAGGACAATTGCATCCGGTCCACCAGCACGGGAGTGTAGAGCATGCCCACGCCTCCGCCAAACATGCCGATGCAGCCGTAGAACATGGCCATTTGCCAGCCCGGCACCTCGGGGAGTCCCATCCAGTGGCGGGCCTGGATGAGAACGGCCATGCCGCACATGCTGGCCACCGAGGCAGCCATGGTTTGCATGTAGTTCGCCCCGTGTTTACCCTCCGCCCCATAGGGCAGGGTGACGACACTGCCGAGAATGCCGGCGAGCACCTGGCCGCCGATAAAGAAGCCGATGGAAAAATTCATGAAGGCCGCCGAGATTCCGCCGAGCGGACCCAGGATGCAGATGGCGACCACGGCTAGCATCAGGTGGTAGGCCGGGCTGCCGATGGCGGGCAGAAAGCGTCTCATACCGGTTGGAGCAACGGAGGGAGCGGATTGCATGCGCTAGGTTCAACCATGCCGCAGGGGTGGCGTCACGACGGAACTTGGTGGATCGGGCCCCCAATAGGGTGGGGAAAGTGTCTTGAGTTGATTACTGGACCCGGGATGACGCCTATTGACGACCAAACCCGGACTGTCGCATTGTGCGTGGCCTCGATCGGGCCGCTCCTGATCGGATGTTCTCCAAACTTTGATTTGCCATGAATTGTTTTGTCCCGGCAGAAAACTCCCTTGGTGAGACCAGAACGGCGCTGACCCCGGTCAGTGCTGCCGGCTTGGTCAAGCTTGGTCTTACCCTCAACGTTCAGGCCGGTCTGGGTCATTTGTCCAATTATCCGGACGCCGCCTATACGGAGGCCGGCGCAACCCTGGTGACGGACGCGGCGGCCGCGCAGGCCTCGGCCGATCTGGTGATGCGCGTGCGCAAACCGACGCCGGCCGACATCGCGGGGATGAAGCGCGGGGCGTGGCACCTGAGTTTCCTGGATCCCTTCAATGAGCGTGAACTGATCGCGGCCTTTGCGAACGGGGGGGTCAACGCGGTGAGCCTGGAGATGATTCCCCGCACGACCCTGGCGCAGAAAATGGATGCGCTCAGTTCGCAGGCGAGTCTCGCGGGTTATGCGGCGGTGATTGAGGCGGCGCAGCGGCTGCAGATGGCCTTGCCCATGATGATGACCCCGGCGGGCACGATCATGCCGGCGCGGGTGTTTGTGATTGGAGCCGGCGTTGCGGGTTTGCAGGCCATCGCCACGGCCAAGCGCCTGGGCGCACGCGTCGATGCCTTTGATACCCGCCCGGTGGTTGAGGAGCAGGTGCGCTCGCTGGGCGCCAAGTTCGTGAAAATCGACCTCGGGGAGACCGGCCAGACCGCCGGGGGCTACGCCAAGGCGTTGACCCCCGAGCAGGTCGCGAAACAACAGGCGGGCATGGCGAAGGTGATTGCCCAGTCCGACATCGTGATCACGACGGCCAAACTTTTCGGTCGCAAAGCCCCCACGCTGGTCACGAAAGCCATGCTGGCGGGCATGAAACCCGGCAGTGTGGTGGTGGATCTGGCGGTGGAGGGCGGCGGCAACGTCGAGGGGGCGCGCTCCGGGGCGGACATCGTGACGGAAAACGGGGTCACCATTATCTGCCATCCCTGTTTGGAGGGCACGGTGGCGCATCACGCCACGCAGGTGCTGGCCGCCAATTATGCGGCATGGATCACGCACTTCTGGGACGAAAAAGAAAAAGTGTTCCGCGCCGATTTGAACGACGAAATTCTCAAGGGCTGCCTGATCACTCACGATGGGGCGATCGTCCACCCGCAATTTGTGAGCAAAGCCTGATATACTGCCATGGACCTTATCCTTCTCTTTTTCATTTTCACCCTCGCCGGGTTTCTCGGCTTTGAACTCATCGCCAAGGTCCCCTCGCAGCTGCACACGCCGCTGATGTCCGGGTCCAACGCGATTTCCGGCATCACGATTGTCGGCGCCTTGATCGCGGCCGGGGCCGATGACGGTTCCTGGGTCACCACCGTGCTGGGCACCGCCGCGGTCACGCTGGCAATGATCAATGTGGTCGGCGGATATTTTGTCACCGACCGCATGCTTGGCATGTTCAAGAAAAAGGACACCAAGCCCGCCAGGAAGGAGGGTTCGTCATGAGCAGCGAGTTGCGTGAGATTCTGATCAACTCGGCCTACATCGTGGCCTCGATCATGTTCGTGCTCGGCCTGAAGATGCTGGGGCGCCAGGCCACAGCGCGGAAGGGCAATTTGATTTCCGGCATCGGCATGCTGATCGCCATCCTGGTGACACTGCTCGACCGGCACGTGATTGACTACACCTGGATCGGGGTCGGGTTGGTGGCGGGCACCGTCATCGGTCTGATCTGCGCACGGTTCATCAAGATGACCTCGATGCCCGAGATGGTCGCCTTGCTCAACGGTTTCGGCGGCCTGGCCTCGTTGATCGTCGGTGCGGCGGAGTATTTCCGCATCCGCGGCGGCACGGTGTTCCCCGATCACCCGACCTTCACCCTGACGGTCATCTACCTCACCATTCTGATCGGCGGCATCACCTTCACGGGCTCCGTCTATGCCTTCTGCAAACTCGCGGAGTGGCTCAGCGGCCGGTCCATTCTTTTTCGCGGGCAGCACCTGGTCAACGGGTTGCTGGTCGTGCTCACCCTGCTCTCCGGGGTGGCCTACGTGGTTTCGGGCAATCCGGAAGTGCAACTCATTGCGGTGGGCATATTCACCGTGCTGGCCCTCGTGCTGGGTTGGACGCTCGTCATGCCCATCGGTGGGGGCGACATGCCGGTGGTGATCTCGATGTTGAACAGCCTGTCGGGTGTGGCCGCGTGTGCGGCGGGTTTCGTGATAGGCAACAATGTGTTGGTGGTCGCGGGCTGTCTGGTGGGCACCAGCGGCGTGATCCTGACCAACATCATGTGCAAGGCGATGAACCGCTCGCTGGCCAATGTGCTTTTCTCCGGCTTTGGCACCGCACCCGCTCCGAGCAGTGGCGCGGCCACCGAGGGGGTGGTGCAGGGCGAGCTCAAACCCATTTCAGCCGAGGACACGTTCGCGGTGCTCGAGGCCGCCCGACAGGTGGTCATCATCCCGGGTTACGGCATGGCGGTGTCGCAGGCGCAGCACGTGGTGCGTGAACTGGGCGAGATGCTGGAGAACAACGGGGCCGAGGTGCGTTTTGCCATTCACCCGGTGGCCGGTCGCATGCCCGGGCACATGAACGTGCTGTTGGCCGAGGCCAATGTGCCCTACGAACAGCTCGTCGAAATGGACTCGATCAATCCGCTCATGCCCACGATGGACGTGGCGATCGTGATTGGCGCCAACGACGTGGTGAACCCCGCGGCAGCGCGGGACAAGAGTTCCCCCATCTACGGCATGCCCATCATCAACGCCCATGAGGCCCGCACCGTCATCTGTCTCAAGCGTGGCAAGGGCACCGGATTCTCCGGCCTGGAAAACCATCTCTTCATGATGCCCAACACCCGCATGCTTTACGGCGATGCCAAGGGTTCGCTGCAGGGGGTGGTTTCGGAGTTCAAGAGTTTGGCTTCCGGTTAGGCGTGCAATCGGCCGGACCAAGGTCCGGCCCTACATTGGTGATGGATAGATTCCTGTCCTGTAGGGCTGCACCTTGGTGCAGCCTAAGTTTTCTCATTCAGTTTGGTGGACAATCTGCGTGGAAATTCGCTCGCTCTCATTTGGCCATTCGGGCTGCGGACTGCCGTTGTCGCGCCGTAGGGCAAGAAACCGAAACCGTTTTGAATCGCTGCACACCCACCATGGCCAAGATTGGTCGAGCGGGCACAGTCCTGCCGTGTAGGAATTCATGAAAATATAAAACGCATAGGACTCCGCGTCTTCAGACGGTCTCAATCGGTGTTCAAATGCATTCTCTTGCCAGGTGATTTGTTCGCCCACTTGGTGCATGTTTCGGGTGATAACCCCCTTTGATTTTGCGATCACTCGATCCAACGACAGCCGATCGCCCAATTGAAACACCGCATGAATGTGATCGGGCATCACGGTGCCTGCAATCCACACTACATCTCGCTCGGTCGCCAAGTGAGTGAGCGCCTCAGACGCGATACGTGCGGTATAATCAGTAACAAAGATCGGCCGACGTCCCGCACTGCAGGTCGTCACGAAATATGTCGCGCCGGGAACAGAAATGCGTCCGATGCGCAAATGTTCGGTTTTCCGTGTCCGAAACATGCGATGAATTTCAACATCCCTTCCGCATGCGTCGACCGAAAAGCGGCCGGACCAAGGTCCGGCCCTACATGGGTGATGGATAGATTCCTGTCCTGTAGGGCTGCAACTTGGTGCAGCCTTTCGCACTCATCCGCCGAAGAACGAGCGCCACATGTCGGGCCCGTTTTCCCAAAAGACGAGGAGCACGCCCATCAGCGAGCCGCCGGCCACGATGCCGGAGGCGACCGGCCAAGTGTAGGCTTCCGAAAGGGCGGGATTTTTCTTTTCGACGATGCGCCCAATGATGGCGCCGAGGCAGAACAGCATGCTGTAATACCAGTGGAACGTCCAAGCCATGCCAAACGCGGCCGGCGAAGGGATCCATTCCTTTTGTTTGGGAAACCAAAGCGGGAGCACCACCAACAGGATCCCCAGAATACCACCGATGGCAATCGACCACACCTTGACCGGTTCCAAGGCTTCCATGCCTTGGCTCAGAGCCACCGCCACCGCCCGCCAGGTTTGGGCGGCGGGGGCGGGGAACTGGTCGGACCCGAGCGCAGAGGCGTCGGGCACGAGGACCCGGAAGGCGAGCACGGTGGCGACGGTGCCCATGAAGATGCCGGCGAACTGGGCGAGAAACTGCTTGCGCGGATTGGCGCCCAACAGATAGCCGCTCTTCAGGTCGGTCAACAGGTCGGCCGAGGAAGTGGCTGCGCTGGCAGTGATGTTGGCGCTCATGAGGTTGATGTTCATGTTGCCGGGGCTGATCGCGCCGAAGAGCAACTGGGTGACCTTGCCCATGGGGCCGACTGGCGTCGTGTCGGTTTCACCCGTCACGCGACAGGCAACGAGGGCCAGCAGGAAAGTGATGAGCACCGCGACGGCGCTCTGCCAGTAAGGCATGCCGAAGCTGACCTTGCCCAACCAGCAGACGGCGATCAGCGAAAGTCCCTGGCCGATGAAAAACCACGACATCGGGGTTTCGATCTTGGCGAGTGGATCAATGGAATCAGTCGCACCATTGCGTGAGATCATTTTGCGCAGGGAGCCCATCGCGGCCACCACGCTGCGCCATTGCATACCAAAGGCCAGGAGGCCGGAGGTCACCATACAGCTGACGCCGCCCCAGAGGGTCCATTGCACGATCTCACGAAATCCCGCACCGGCAATGGTGCCATTGGCCTGCATGATCGGCACGAAAACAATCCAGCACAACGTGCCGCCCAGAAACATACTCACACCGGCCCGGAGGCCCATCAGGGCTCCGCCGGCGATGAAGATCGGATCCCATTGGAAAAACACCGTGCGACTGATCCAAGTGGAACCGAAAGTGGCGGCATTGAATTTGGCGAAAATGGCGGACAGCCCGAAGGGAGCGAGTTTGGCGCTGAGCAAATGGAGTCCATCCGCCCAGAACTGACTGAGCGCTGCGACGACCGCGCCGATGGTGAGGGCGCGGGCGGAGTTGACCGCTTTCTTACCCTCGGAATACAGGGTGCGCAGGGTCACGGCGGCCGCGATACCGGTGGGGAAGCGCAATTGCTCGGTGTTGATCATCTGTCGCTTCATTGGGATCGCCATCGTTACCCCGAGCACGGCGAGGATGAAGACCCAGGCCAGCATCTGCCAGAGGGGCAGCGACTGGTTGTTGATCATGATGTAGGCGGAAAAGGCGGAAACGAGGGTGCCACCGGTCGAATAGCCAGCGGCGCTGGCGGTCGACTGCATGCAGTTGTTTTCCAGGATCGTCATCGGGGTGCGGGCGATGCCGATTTTGCGGAGCAGGTTCCACGTCGTGTAGGAGACGATACAGGCGGTGATGGCCACGCCGAAGGCCCAGCCGGCCTTGAGGCCGATATAGAGGTTGGTCAGGGAAAGAATGCCGCCGAGGATCGTGCCCATAAGCACGGCGCGGATGGTCAGCTGGGGCATGCGGTCACCCCGTCCCACATAAACCTTCTCATACCATTGCCGCTCTATCTCAGCGGGGGTGCCGGTGAAACCGTCCACATAAATGGGATGATCGGCGGCGTTGGAACTGGCCGGTGCAAGGTCACCGGGTGAAGACGGCGGGATTTGAGCCATGGGGGATTTGGTTGCCGCGATAGTGTTCCAGAGGCGCGGTGAAGCAAGAGGCTTCCCGGGCACACGCATGCGCCGAAAGTATCAAGCGGAGGTCAACCCGCGGTGCCATCCTTGCGGGAGTGCAGGCAGATCCGGTTGCCGTCGGGATCGGCGATCCATGCCATCCAGCAGACTCGGGTTTCAGTCGGTTCGATCAGGACCTTCACGCCCTGCTGGCGGCACTTGGCGATGGCCTTGAGCACATCCTCCACCGCGAGCGCCACGCAGGCCGGTCCACTCCAATCCCATTCGGGATGGCGTTCATGCCCCGTGCCGTTGAGGCAAAGCGTCAACGGTTCGGTGGCGAACTCGGACCACCAGTCGGTCCATTCCTCACCCCGTTTGAAGCCGAACAGTTTCTGATAAAACGCCCGGGTCTGACGGATGTCCTTGGTGTTATACATCACAAAGTCGACGGCTTGCACCGGGATCAGGGCTTTTTTGTTGGAGAGGGACTTTGCTTTGGCGCGTGGCATGGGATTTTTCCTCAGGGTTGCATGGTTATGGTTTCGTGGGGCAAGGAAGTGTTTTCGGCGATTTTTGGCAAACCGTCAGCACCCCCCATCAACGTTCCTGTGCGCGCAGGCGGTTGGCCTCGTTTAAGTGCTGCGCTGCCGCATCATCCCGGCCTGCCGTTTGCAAGGCCACCGCCAGGTTCAGGTGGAACGCCGCCGAATCTGGCCGCAGCTGCAGCGCAATTTCGAATTGGTCGATTGCTGCGTTGGTCCGACCCGAGAGGAGCAGGGCGCGACCATAGGCATCGTGCCCCTCGGGCAACGCGGGTCGGGCTGAAGTGACGAGTTCGAGCTGGGCGATGGCCTCGGGCAGACGGTCCAGTTCCAGCAGTGCATTGCCCCAATTCAGTCGGGCCTCGGGAAAATCGGGACGAAACTGCACCGCCCGGGCGAAGTGCGGCAGGGCTTGGGCCGGGTGGCCGCTGAGGGCGAGGGCGAGGGCGAGATTGAAGTGGGCCTCGGCATGGTCGGGCCGGGCGAGGATGGCCTGCTCGAAATGGGAAATCCCCTCGTCCATGCGACCGAGGGCGACCAACGAATTGCCGAGGTTGTTGTGGGCGTCGGCGTAATCCGGTCTTTGGGCCAGCGCCGTGGTCAACACGGGAACCGCCTCGGCGAAGCGACCGAGCGTGTTGAGCTGCTCACCCAGATTGTTCGCCGCCTCGGGATAGTCGGGTCGCAACCGGAGGGCGGCGGTGAAATGCGTGATGGCGGTCTCCGGCTGCCCCGCGTCGGCCAACACATTGCCGAGGTTGTTGTGCGCCATCCAACTCGCGGGATTTTGGGCGAGGGTATGTTGGTAAAGTGAAAACTCATCGTGATAGATGGCGCATTGCGTTCGACTGGCGAGGCCCAGGATGCCCAGCAACAACCCGCCGCCGGCCCAGGCCAGGGATTTTGGGATGTGACGTCCGAGGAGGGTGAGCAGCGCACCCGCAGTCGCGAAAAAAGTCAGGCTGGCGAGGTATTGAAAATGGTCGGCGACGTAGGAGAAAATAAAGGGATAGACGTTGACGAAACCGAGCGCGGGGAAGAGTGATCCGACATAGAGGAGCAGCATCGCCAAGGGTGCGCGTGCCGCGGGGCCTTTGCCCCGTCGGGCGAACCACGTGGCAAGCGCCAGGCTCGCGAGCAGCGTCATGGGATGGAGGTAGGCCGTTGCGGTGGACGGATCAATCTCCCAGCGGGGGTAGCTGAACATCAGACCGGTGGGCCAGACCAGCTTCCCGACATAGAACCAGACGACCCGACCGGCCAGCAGGCCGCGTTGCAGCAGGCTCAGGTCAAAAGCCTCCCCTTGCGCGCCGATCAGGTTGTGCTCGACCCACGCTGTGATACTGCCTGCTACCAAGGCCAGGAGGAACCACGGCAGCAGGGGCCGGACCTCACTTTTCCAATCCAACCGTCCCCGTTGCCACCAGGCCACCACCAACAGCGCGGCCGGCAGGGAGGCCGTCACGGTCTTGGTCAGCAGTGCAGCCAAAAAGAGGGCGGTGGCCAAGGCGTAGCCGGCGACGGACCGATGCGTGGCGAAACGGAAATACGCGAGTGCGGCACCCAGGTAGAGCACGGTCGACAACGTGTTCTTTTGCTCGGAGATCCAGGCCACGGATTCCACCCCGACCGGATGCAACGCAAACAGCAGCGCGGCCAACCAGGCGCCCGGGATCACGAGTCGCCGCAAAACCACCCCGAACAGACAGGCCGCGGTGGCGTGCAGCATGATGTTCAGCCCGTGGTAGGCAAAGGCCGTGTCGCCCCAAAGCCGGTGCTCGATCCAAAAAGCGGTGTGGAGAAACGGATAGTATTGCTGCGACGCACCCGGCTCGAACCAGATGCGGGCAAGGCCGCTGAGCGAGCGCAGGTTGGCCGGGGTCACGTGACCGGAATCATCCCAGATAAAACCGGCGTGCAACACCGGCCAATACGCCAGCAGCGTGGCCATGACCACAACAACCGGGGCCCAGTGGTCCAGGCGCGGCGGGAGTGGACGGGAGGGTCGGGGTGCCGGGACCATGCCTAGGATACGAAAGCCGCGACGAATTCATTTGCCGACATGGCTTCAAGTGAATTGCGATCGGCAAAGGTGTGCAGCAGTTGTGCGGCCCGAGCCTGGCCGTAATGAGCGGCAAAGGCCGCCGCGGCCTTTTTTTGCAGCAGGGGAATGCCTGCGGTGCGCCGGCGACGGTGGCCGATGGGATACTCGACCGTGACCTTGGCGGTGTGGGTGCCGTCCATGAAAAACACCTGCACGGCATTGGCGATGGAGCGTTTTTCGGGGTCGAGGTAATCCTGCGAATAGTCCTTGTCCTCGGTGACCGTCATTTTGGCCCGCAGGGCGTCGATCCGCGGATCCGCGGCCACCTTGTCCTCGTAGTGGTCGGCGGTGAGATCACCAAAGATCAGGCCGATGGCGGTCATGTATTGCAGGCAGTGGTCGCGGTCGGCCGGGTTGTGCAGCGGTCCACTCTTGTCGATGATGCGAATGGCGGATTCGTGCGTGGTGAGTTCGATGCGTTCGATCTGCGCGAGACGATCCTGGACGAGGGGATGCAGCTGGACGGCGCATTCCACGGCGGTCTGGGCGTGGAACTCCGCCGGGAAGGAAATTTTGAAGAGCACATTTTCCATCACATAGCTGCCGAAGGGTCGGGCGAGTTTCAGCGGTTGACCCTTGAAGGAGACATCCTGAAAACCCCAGGTCTTGGCGGTGAGCACCGAGGGGTAGCCCATTTCGCCGGTCAGGGCGATGAGGGCGAGGCGCACGGCACGACTGGTGGCATCACCGGCCGCCCAGGATTTGCGCGAACCGGTGTTGGGCGCATGGCGGTAGGTGCGAAGGGCAGAGCCATCGAGCCACGCGTGTGAAACGGCGTTGATGACCTGATCACGATTGCCCCCCAGCATGGCGGTGGTCACGGCCGTGGAAGCGATGCGCACCAGCAGCACGTGATCTAGCCCGACGCGGTTGAAGGAATTTTCGAGGGCGAGCACTCCCTGGATTTCGTGGGCCTTGACCATCGCGACGAGGACGTCGCGAACGGTGAGAGGTTGGGAGCGGGCGGGCAACGGGGTGCCGAAAGCGGCCAGAGGGGTGTCCGCGGCCTGGTTGCGACTCAACCAATCAGCGGTGGCGAGAATGGCCCCGAGATTATCCGACGGGTGACCCCACTCGGCCGCGAGCCAGGTGTCGTTGAAATCGAGCCAGCGCACGATCGCCCCGATGTTGAAGGCGGCCTGCACCGGATCGAGTTCGTAAGGAGTGCCGGGGACGCGGGCGCCAAATTGCATCGTGGTGCCGGGCACGATGGGCCCGAGCAGTTTGGTGCAGGCGGGATAAGCGAGGGCCATGATGCCGCAGGCCAGGGTGTCGGCGAGGCACCAGCGCGCGGTGTCGAGCGCTTCAGCGGAGGTGATTTCGACGTTGAGCACGTAGTCAGCGATCGCGGCGACGAGTGGATCGGGAGCGGGGCGGACGTTGGAAATGGGGGAGGACATGGGAAAATCTTGCGCTAAATCTTTCGTCCTTCTCTTGCGTCCAATCTTTCGCGTCGGGCCGCGGAGAAAGATCGGGAGAAAGAAGAAAGAGAAAGATTATCGTGATGCGAGGGGCGGGAAGGGGCGTGGGGCGGGACCGGTGTAGTTGGCGGAAGGTCGGATGATTTTGCCGTCGATGCGCTGTTCGATCACATGGGCGGACCAACCGGCGGTGCGGGCCATGACAAACAGCGGGGTAAACATGAGGATCGGCACGCCCAACCTTTGGTAGGCGACCGCGCTGAACCAATCGAGATTGGGGAACATCCTCTTTTCGCTCCACATGAAGGCGGCGATGCGTTCGGCAATCTCGAAAAGCACCGGATCGTTGGCTTCCCGGGAAAGTTCGTGCGCAATCCGCTTGATGATGGCACTGCGCGGGTCGGACACGGTGTAAACGGGATGGCCGAAACCAATGATGATTTCCTTGCGGGCCACGCGTTCGCGAATATCCGCCCCGGCCTCGTCGGCGTTGCGATAGCGCTGCATGATCGCGAGGGCGACCTCGTTGGCCCCGCCATGCTTGGCTCCGCGCAGGGCACCGATGCCCCCGGTGATGCAGGAATGGAGATCGGAGCCGGTGCCCGCAATGACGCGCGCCGCAAAGGTCGAGGCATTGAACTCATGCTCGGCATAGAGAATGAGGGAACGATCCAAGGCGTGCACCTGGGTGGCGGTGGGCGTTTGCTGGTGGAGCAATTGCAGAAAATGCGCGGCGATGGATGCGGCATCAGTTTGCGTCTCAATCCGCCGACCGGAAGTCGCGTAATGGTGCCAGTAAAGCAGCATTGAGGGGAAGCTGGCGAGCAGGCGGTCGGCAATCAATCGAGCGCCGGGAGCGGAGGCGGCATTGCCGCCAGTGGCGGGAAGGCTCTCCGGTTCCAGATGCCCCAGCATCGAGCAACCCGTGCGCATGACATCCATGGGATGGGCCCCGGCCGGGATTTGTTCGAGCACGGTGCGGAGGGGTGCAGGCAAACCGCGCAGCGTTTGCAGGCGGGTGCGATAGGCCGTGAGCTCGGCTGGATTGGGCAAGTGGCCGTGCACGAGCAAATGGGCGACTTCCTCGAAACAGGCCTGGGCGGCAAGATCGGCAATATCGTAGCCGCAGTAGTGGAGGTCGTTGCCGGATTGGCCCACCGTGCAGAGCGCGGTGTTGCCGGCCGGCACGCCGGAGAGCGCGACGGACTTCTTGGTTTTTTTTGGGGGGGTTGGGGTTTCAGACATGGCGGTTTATTTTGGAGGTGTGTAGCCGAGGGTCTGATAGAGCCCGGCCCGGGTTTGCATGAGATCGACGACGTCCTTTTGCGTGCCGTCCTGCCGAATGGCTTGATAGACTTGGAGTGAAGCGGCGGCGGCGGCGCGCGAGGCGCCCAGGGGATACAGCACCATGGCCACGCCGACCGAGCGAAGCTCCCCGACGGTAAAGTAGGGGGTCTGGCCAAATTCGGTGAGGTTGGCCAACACCGGAACCTTCACCGCCTTGGTGAAGGCCTGATAATCTTCGAGGGTATGCAGCGCCTCGGCGAAAATCATGTCGGCCCCGGCGGTCACGTAGGCTTGGGCCCGTGCGATCGCGGCCGGCACGCCCTCGACGACCGCGGCATCCGTGCGGGCCATGACGACAAAGTCCGGGTTGGGTTTGCCCGCCACCGCGGTCCGCACGCGCGCGACCATCTCTGCCGTGGGAACGAGTTGTTTGCCCGGCAGGTGGCCGCAGAGTTTGGCGGAAACCTGATCCTCGAGATGCACGGCGGCGACCCCGACAGCGGCCAGGGAGCTGACGGCGGTCGCCGGATTGTCCCAACCCGTGTCGATATCAACCAACAGGGGCAGGTTGACCCGCCGGGTGATGCGCGCGGCATCGGTCACCACATCGTTGAGGGTGGTGTCGCCGATGTCGGGAATACCCAACGAATGATTGGCGACCCCGGCACCGGAGAGATATAGGGCCGCGAAGCCGGATTGCCGGGCCAGCAGGGCGGCATAGGCATTGATGGCCCCGGCAATCTGCAGGGGTTTTTCCGCCGCCAGCGCGGCACGAAATTGGGCTCCGGGGTTGGGGGTCATGAAGTGCGGGATGGTTATGACATTATCGAATCAACCGCCCCGTGTCGAGACGGGTGGAAGGCCCCATGCCCGGTGGCCGGTCCGGCGAGCGACGCCACGAAAAAGGCGCACCTGTTTCAGGTGCGCCTTTAATGATTGCAGGCGAAGTTCGCCCGTAAGCTTTAGATGTTCATCTCCCCGCCAGTGCTCTCAAGCTTCATCTCAAAGACTTTGCCGTTGAGCATGATCACGTAGAGGGTGTCCGAGGGCATGTCCGCAAAACCATAGCCGGTCGAAGGCCCGCTCTGCGTGGTGCTGGACAAGCCGGCGCCCTCCTGGGTGCCGAGGTGGCTCGGGACGTTCGCGCCGACGTTGACACTGCTGTATTTGCCATTGCCGGCCGGGGAATTGTTCATGAGTTCGACCGCGGTCACGGTCGGATAGTAATTGTTGTAGGTCCACATCTCGACCGTGCCGTCCGGGCTCTCCTTGCTTTTGACCTTGGTGGGTTTGCCCAGGGCGATGTAAACCATGTCGGCGGTGTAGCCGACCTCGATGGCTCCCTCCTTGATGTTCTTCTGCTGTTCGGGCGTCATGGCCGCGAAGACGGAAGATTTTTCGGTGATGCGGGACGAAACTCCGGTTGATTCACAACCAGTGAAGACTAACGCCGCCAAGGCGGCACAAGACAGGACAACTTTTTTATTCATGAGAAATTCGGGGACAAACTATGTGAAGGGTGGAAGCTTCAGCCTATAGACTGCAGACCGGAAGATGGGCCGGACTCGGGGACAACACAATCTGAGAGATGGGGCAGCATGGCATCCTGGTCGGGGTGGACTCAGCCACCATCGCGCTCGAGCTTCAGGTCAAAGACTTTGCCGTCGAGCATCAACACATAGAGGGTGTGGGTGGGGATGTCGGCGAAACCCAGTTCGGTGCGCGGACCGCTTTGGACGGTGCTGGACAGGCTGGCGCCGGCGAATTGACCGAGGCCCGGTGCGTTGCCCCCGATGTTCATGGAACTCCAATTGCTTGACGAAACCGACTTGGAATTGGCCACGACAGAAGTGGCGGTCAGGGTGGGATAGTAATTATTGTAGGTCCACATCTCGACCACGCCGTCAGGACTATCCTTGCGCTTGACCTTGGAGGGCTTGCCGAGGGCCATGTAGACCATGTCGGACGTATAGCCGACCTCAACAGCGCCTTCCTTGATATACTTTTGTTGTTCCGGCGTCAGGGAGGCAAAGACCGCGGACTTTTCGTTGATGCGGGAGGAAATACCGGTTGATTCACAACCGGTGAAGACAAGCGCCACCAAGGCGGCACCGGACAGGAAAACTTTTTTATTCATGTGAATACAGGGAACAGATCAATAGGGAGATTGAAACAATCACAGTCGCATGACCGATGATGGTGGATTTTGGGAAGTAAACAGGGACAACACAATCTGAGAAATGGGCCAGCACGGCATCCTGGCCGGGGTGGCTCAGCCTCCATCGCGCTCGAGCTTCAGGTCAAAGACCTTACCATTAAGCATCAACACATAGAGGGTATGGGTGGGGATGTCGGCGAAACCCAGTTCGGTGCGAGGGCCGCTTTGGACGGTGCTGGAAAGACTGGCCCCGCCGCTATGACCATCATTGGTCCCGACATTCACGGAATTCCAACTGCCAGATTGGGTGGATTTGGAACCGGCAACGAGCTGGGTTGCGGTTACCGAAGGATAATAATTATTGTAGGTCCACATTTCGACCAAGCCATCGGGACTGTCCTTGCTCTTGACCTTGGAGGGTTTGCCGAGGGCCATGTAAACCATGTCGGACGTGTAGCCGATTTCAACGGCACCTTGCCGGATGTATTTTTGTTGTTCGAGGGTCAGGGTGGCAAAGACCGCCGATTTTTCGTTGATGCGGGTGGAGATGCCGGTCGATTCGCAACCGGTGTTGATCAGCAAACCCGCGGCAAGGGCGGCCAGTGTGGAGAGGGCTGAAATTTTCATGGGATGGGGAAATGACGAAACCAACCTCGTATTATACCTGTAGTCCCGGACCCGAATTTGGGTCAAAGGGCTATTGGCTTCCACAAGAATAACACCGGGCAAGGCCATAACCCTTCAGCTTTAAGCCTTTCGGGCACAAAAAAGGGCGGCTTCCGGTGAAGGAAGCCGCCCTTGATAAGGCTTAGGTTAGCTGTAGATCAGACCGACCTTAGAAGGTGACGGTATTGGTGAACAGCCAGTTGCGGGCCGGGGAGAAGACGTTGCGGCCTTCCATGTAGTCCTCGTCGGTGGCGTTGTAGATACCAATGGAGCTCTTGATCTTGTAACCAAGCAGTTCCCACGGGTAGCTGGCCGTGACGTCGAACACCAGGTAGTCGCCGGATTGGGCCCCGCCGTTGAGCGGATTCCAGTCAACCGACCGGCTGATGACGGTCTCGGAGGAGTAACGGATACCCAGACCAATGGAAGCACCACGGGCCGGACCATCGGTGAACGTGTATTTGTGGAACATGTTCAAACGATACTCAGGGACGTTCTCGATGCGGGCGTTGTAGTAGATGTCCGCCGCGATCTTGGCTGCCGCACTGTAGTTGTTGTAACCAGCGGTGCCGGGGGCAAAGCGGGTCTTGTCATAGACGGTCTTGGCGGTCCACAGCCAGGAACCGTTGATGACGGCCTGGTAGTTGCGCATTGGCGTCCAGATGACCTCGGCTTCCGCACCTTCGATCCGGTTCTTCAACTCGGTGGTGCGCCAGCGGAAGTTACGCGTGTTGTAACCGATGGTGCCCGGGGTGAACAGCGTGGTGCTGTAGTTGTAGGGCTCTTCCGCATTGGACTGCTTGGCGCCGTCATCCAACCGTTGGTTGGTGCGCTCGGCGCGGAAGAAGGACACCGTGCCGACAATCTTGTTGTCCTCGGTGCTCATCTTGGCGCCGACTTCCCAGTTCATGCCGGACTCGTTGTCCACGTTGTCGTAGGCACCGCGAGCGGCCTGACTGGCAATAGCCTGGGCCGTTGACGTGATCGTCTGGCCGAGGTATTGGTAGGAACCGCCGCCGTGATTGAGGGCGCTTTGGTAGACTTGCACTTCATCGCCGGGCCAGATACCCGACTTGGTGCCGGTGTTGAACTTGAAGGTCTTCGAGATCGAAGCGTAGAGGTTGATTTCCTTGGTGAGGGCGAACGAGGCGCCGCCCATCCAGGAGTCACCGTGCTGCTTATACCAGTTGGTCTTCGAGTAGTTCTTGGAGTAGGACCAGACGTTTTCCGGGTAGGTCACGGTGTCTTCCCACGCAGTAGGAGGAGTGATATACCAGGGGAAGTTGGTGATCAGGAACTGACCCTCTTCCTGACGCCACTCGCGGCGGTAACCGGCGATGACATCGAGACGATTGTCGAGCAGCGAAGCCTGCCAGTTGAGGTAGGCACCCGAGATCAGGGGCTTGTAGGCATCAAGCAACACACGGTCCACGGGCAGAACCACGCTGATGTCGGGATACTCTTCAAAGCCCGGATCGAAGTTTGAGTAAACCTGGCTGATGGTCTTGATGTTGCCGTTGCGGTCACGGATGACCTGATTGACGGGCACCTGACCGCCGGAACCACCGAGGATCGCCGCTGCGCCGCCGGGATTGGCGATCGCATTGGTGACACCGGGGACGTGGCCATACCAACGGGTGAACAGCGGATCATTCGAATTATACTGCTGGATATAGTCACTGCGCTGGTAACCGGCGAGGAGCTTGTTGCTGATGCCGAACAGATCGAACTTGAAGATCAAGTCGAGCTGGTGGGTCTCGGTGATGCGGTAGTAACCGGCGGTGGAGCCAGCGTTGACGTTCCAGTGCATGGCGTCGGCGTAGGGGGTCGTGAGACCTTCCACGGAGTCATAGCGGCTGTTGTCATTGGTGTAGACATAACGACCGTCCAGCCATTCAAAGGGCGCGAAGTCGGCCTGGACCGAGAAGGTTTCAACCTCGTTCTCAGTGTAGGCACCGCGGGACGTGTAGTTGAACCCATCATCCTTGATCACATTGCCACTGGCGTCGGTGTAGTAGGCACCGCGCTCGATGGTGGTGTAGGCCGGCATCGACAGATTGCCGGTGGAGGTGCGCTTGTCGGCGATGTAGGCGGCATAGTTGGTGTAGCGGCTGCTGCCCACCGTGCCATGCGCGGCTTTCCAGCCGGCCCAGTCGGAGAAGATCCAATCGTAGTCGTTCTGGTTGAAGCGTTCCTTCAGGTATTCGAGCTCGAGGGTGATCGTCAGCTTGTCTGTCGGACGCAGGGTCAGCGACGGGGTGATGTTGACGTTCTTGCGATACTCAAAGCGGCGTTCGCCCTGGGTGTCTTCCCAGGCACCAACGATCCGGAAGGCGGCCTTCTTGGAGAGCATGGCGTTGTGGTCAACGACCAGCTTCTGGCCACTGTTGCTGTTGATCTGGTAGCTGAAGGTCGTGGGGATCTTCGAGAACTGCGGGCGCTTGGTGATGTAGTTGATGACACCGCCGGGATAGCCCTGGCCGAAGAACACCGAAGCGGGACCCTTTACGATTTCCACGCGCTCG
>JAIPJW010000178.1 GCA_021734075.1 Cephaloticoccus sp. | reverse complement strand
GGGCGTGCCTTGCGCACGCCCACCCCTACCCCGAGCAACGCATCGGCAGCGCCCAGCTCGATCCACCGCTTGGTCGCGCGCGGAGCGCCCGACCCACCACCCCGACCTTTTGCGACTCTTGTGTCTTTTTGCGGCTGAACCCGGGCGTGGTCCAGCCACGCCCCTACGCCGATCAGATTCATGATCATCCGGGCCATCCGCGGCCCAACAAAAAAGCGCCACACCGCGGGTGACCGCAGTGTGACGCCGTTATTGCAGGCAGAGGTTTGTTGCGCGGGTTAGGCTACATCGAACCGGTCTGCGTTCATCACTTTGTTCCAGGCGGAGATGAAGTCGCAGACGAATCTCCCCTGCGCATCACTCTGGGCGTAGACCTCGGCGATGGCGCGCAGCTGCGAGTTGGATCCGAAGATCATGTCGACCCGTGTGCCGGTCCACTTCAAGTCACCCGTGGCACGGTCGTGGATCTCGAACTGATCCTCGGCCCGCGAAGTCGCTTTCACCTCGTTGTTCATGTCGAGCAGGTTCACGAAGAAATCGTTCGTGAGCGTTTCCGGACGGTCCGTGAAGACCCCGTGCTGGGACTTGCCGTGATTGGCATTGAGCACGCGCATGCCACCGACCAACACCGTCATCTCGGGCGCCGTCAAGCCGAGCAACTGTGCCTTGTCGACGAGCAGATGCTCGGCCGGCAGGGTGTATTTGGTCTTCTGGTAGTTGCGGAACCCATCGGCCATCGGCTCCAGCACGCTGAATGACTCGGCATCGGTCTGCTTCTGCGATGCGTCCGTGCGGCCCGGCGTGAATGGAACCTGCACCTTGATCCCGGCCTTCTTGGCCGCCTGTTCAATCGCGGCCCCACCGCCGAGGACGATCAAGTCAGCCAGCGAAATTTTCTTTTTGCCGCCGGCTTGCGCCTCGTTGAAGGCCTTCTGGATGCCGGTGAGTTTCTTCAGCACCTTGCTGAGACGGGCGGGTTGATTGACCTCCCAGTCTTTTTGCGGCGCGAGGCGGATGCGTGCGCCGTTGGCGCCGCCCCGCTTGTCGGAGTCGCGGTAGGAAGAGGCCGAGGCCCAGGCGGTCGAGACGAGTTCCGCGATCGATAGCCCCGAGGCGAGAATCTCACCTTTGAGTGCGGCCACATCCTTGGCACTGACCAGCTTGTGATCCACGACAGGAACTGGGTCCTGCCAGATCAAATCCTCGGTGGGAACTTCCGGCCCGAGATAACGTGACTTCGGCCCCATGTCGCGATGGGTCAGCTTGAACCAAGCCCGGGCAAACGCATCAGCGAACTTGTCGGGATGCTTGAGGAACCGTCGCGAGATTTTTTCGTAAACCGGGTCGAAACGCAGCGAAAGGTCAGTGGTCAGCATCGTTGGGCGGTGCTTCTTGGTGGGATCAAACGCGTCGGGAATCGTCGCCTTGTCGGTCTTGGCCACCCATTGGTGGGCGCCGGCCGGGCTCTTCGTTAGCTCCCATTCGTAACCAAACAGGTTTTCGAAGAAGTTGTTGCTCCACTTCGTCGGCGTCTCGGTCCAGGTGACCTCGATGCCGCTGGTGATGGTGTCGCCGGCCTTGCCACTGCCATGGCTGCTCTTCCAGCCCAGGCCTTGCTCGGCCATGCTGGCCGCCTCGGGTTCACGTCCGACATGCGACTCAAGGCTGGCGCCGTGGGTCTTGCCGAAGGTATGCCCACCCGCGATGAGGGCGACGGTTTCCTCGTCGTCCATCGCCATGCGCGCAAAGGTGTCGCGAATGTCCTTGGCCGCCAGCACGGGATCAGGGTTTCCGTTCGGTCCCTGGGGATTCACGTAGATCAGGCCCATCTGCACGGCGGCGAGTGGATTCTCCAGGTCGCGTTCGCCGGAGTAGCGTTTGTCACCCAGCCACTCGGCCTCGGCGCCCCAGTAAACATCCTCCTCGGGCTCCCAAACATCCGCCCGGCCCCCGCCAAAGCCGAAGGTCTTGAAGCCCATCGACTCGAGCGCGCAATTGCCGGCGAGAACGAGCAAATCGGCCCAGGAAATCTTGTTGCCGTATTTCTGCTTGATTGGCCAGAGCAACCGGCGTGCCTTGTCGAGATTGGCGTTGTCCGGCCAGCTGTTGAGCGGCGCGAAACGTTGCTGGCCGGTTCCGGCTCCACCCCGGCCGTCGCCGGTGCGATACGTGCCCGCGGCGTGCCAGGTCATGCGCACGAACAAACCACCGTAGTGGCCGAAATCGGCCGGCCACCAGTCCTGCGAATCCGTCATCAACGCGTAGAGGTCCTGCTTCAAGGCAGCGAGGTCGAGTTTCTTGAACTCCTCCCCGTAGTTGAAGTTCCCGCCCAAGGGGTCGGTCAGGGAAGAATTTTGGTGCAGAAGCTTTAGGTTGACCTGGTTCGGCCACCAGTCGCGGTTCGACTTGGCTCCAACCATCGGGTGCGCGTGAGCGAATGGGCATTTGCCCCCGCTGTTCTCATTCGTTGCGTCCATGTTTTTCTCCAATCGTATGCTGTGGGTTTCCTGGCATTGTTCCGGAAGGAACGGTTTTCTCCCGGGCAGTCGCAGCCCACTGGTGCAATCATGCAGGTGGTCTGGTCAGCCGTAGGAGCCCCTCAGTCTTGCGCCCTGAAACCAAGATGCGAGCTATTGTTGCAATACTTTGTTCCTCTAGTAACCATAGTCACTGCCTATGGAAATGCATCAGCTTCGTTACATGGTGACATTGGCGCGCACGGGCAACTTTTCCCGCGCCGCCGAGCAGTGCCATGTCGCCCAGCCCTCGCCAGCCAGCAGATCAAAAAACTGGAGGAGGAACTGGGCGAACGCCTGTTCGACCGCCTGAAGCGTCAGGCCAAACTCACGCCCCATGGGGAAGCCTTTCTGCAACGGGCTGTGCGCATTTTGGAGGAGGTGGATGCCGCCAAACGGGAAGCCACGGATGCCTGGGACCTGCTGCGCGGCTCGGTGGCGGTGGGTGTGTTGCCCACGATCGCCCCCTACCTGTTGCCCGATATCATGGCACGTTTCAGTGTGAAATTTCCCGGCGTCGAAGTCGTGGTTCAGGAGGACACGACGGCCCGTTTGCTCAAACTGATGCACGCGTATGAAATTGATTTCGCCCTGGCCAGTTTGCCCATCTCGGATGAGCGACTGGTGGTCACGGAATTGTTTGCCGAGGAATTGTTGCTGGCCCTGCCCCCCAAACATCCGCTAGCCCGCAAGCGCAACCTGATCGCGGCCGACCTGAAGTCCGAACGTTTGATTGTGATGAAGGAGGAGCACTGTCTCGGCGACCAGGTGCTGGGGTTCTGCGATCGCAGCGCGCTTAACCCCGCGATCAGTTTTCGCAGTGCCCAATTGGAAACAGTCCAGGAACTCGTCTGTGCCGGACTCGGCATCTCGCTCATCCCGGCCATGGCGACCCATCGGCAGCGCGAAACTCAACCGAAATATCGCTCGCTCCCGAACCCGAAACCCGAACGCAAAATTGTTGTCGTCTGGCCCAAGCAACGCCCCCCCGGCCGGGCGGCCAATGAATTTATCGGGATGATCAGTCGGCCCAACTAGATCCTTCAGTGCTGCAAGGTGGCCAGGACTTGCTGGAGCTGCGCGGCGTGATCCTTCGTGTCCACTTTCGGCACCACCGCCAACACGGTGCCATCGTTGTCGATCACATAGGCTGCCCGGGCCGGACCTGCATAGGTGCGACCATACATCGATTTTTCCACGATGGAATCCGTCGCTCGGGCAAAATTATCCTCCGGGTCACTCGCGAGGATATAGCGGATGTTTTTCTTGGCCGCATACTTTCGGTGCGAGCCACAGGTATCGCGACTCAGGGCCACCAAATTGAATCCCGCGGCATGGAATTCATCCGCGTGTGCCGCCAAGCTGTCGTTTTGCCGGTCGCAACCCGGGGTATTGTTGCGCATGTAAACCGAAATTATGGTCGGCCGCGTCAACAATTCCTTTAATGTTACCTCCTTTTCATCATCATCTTGCAGAATAATCAGACGCAAGTTCAGGTTGAGTTTTTGGCCCGGGGTGATCATGCTTCCCGATTGAGCTCCAGCCTGGAACTCAGGTCAAACCGAACAGGCTTGCGCCAATTTTTTGCACCCGTCAGTTTGTCGACAACCACCTGCCGAATGAAGTCCGTCAAGATTCCTGCCTTCGAAATTTTTCTTCATGAGATGATTCCTCTCGCGAAGTCAATGGGCGTGGGTGTGGAGGTCAGTGATGACCGTTCCCTCGTGCTCAAGGCTCCCAAGGAGCAGAACAAGAATTCACTCAACACCGCTTTTGGCGGTAGCCTTGTCTCCATCGCCACCCTCGCCGGTTATGGCGTGGTCTGGGAACTGATGAAAAACGAGAAAGGCGCGGAAAAATCCGAGTGGCGCATTGTGGTCAAGGAAAGCCGCGCGGCCTACCGTCGTCCCGTGATCGGTGACCTGCGTGCCATTTGCGAACGCCCCGCCCAAGCTGTCATCGCCGAGTTCAAGGACGCGCTTTCCCGTTACGGCAAAGCCAAGCTCAAGTTGCACGCGCGCGTGATCGAACAGGGCGAAACCGCCGTCGACGTCACCGCTGCGTTTGTGGTCTCGCGTTGAGAACATTTCGACTTTTGCAGGGCGGGATCGCTGATCCCGCCTTTTTTTGTCCGCAAACTGGTGAACTGGACTAATGTGGAACTCAGGAAAACTGGAACCAAGCCATCAGACCATTGCGCTGTTCTCGGTGTTGGAAAATTAAGTCTTCCCTGTTCCGGCCTTGTTTCCAGCTTTCCACATTCCCCATTCACAAATCGCGAACGAACCGCTCCGGGTTCGCAAGGAAACTCCGCACGAGCGTGACGTGCTCCAGTTCCTCATATGCGGTCGCCCGCACCCCATTGGCATCGAATTGCAGGATGCAGGCTCCGGGAAAGGCCAACAGCACCGGCGAGTGTGTCGCCACGATCATCTGTGCGCCGGCCTCGACCATCTGTTTCATCAAACTGAGAAACGCGAGCTGCCGCTGCGGCGACAGCGCCGCTTCCGGTTCATCGATAAGATACAATCCGCCCGGCACAAATCTCGCCTGAAAAAACTTCAGGAAACTTTCGCCATGGGACAACGCATGCAGGTCTTCCCCGTATCGTGTCACCACCGCATTTTTCTGACCGAGCATGTAACCACGCACGGTCGGGTCGTCATCGAAGCGATCAGCCAGTCCGGCCATCGACTCGCCGAGTCGTTTCATCTCCCGGGCAAAATTGAAAAAATCCTCCGCACGCAGAAAAAATCCCTGCTTGGTTCTCGGCAACCATGACAACCGCAGTGCCTTGGCGAGGGGTTCCACCGCTTCCAGGGTCGGATCTTTCGCCAGCGGCATCCCGGTCGCCAGGGGCAGTTTCGCCTTTAGCGCCAGGGCCTCCAACAAAGTGGATTTACCGGAACCGTTTTCACCGACGAAAAAAGTCACGGGCATCGCGAATTCGATCTGGTCCAAATCACGTAAGGCCGGCACCGTGAACGGATATCGACCGGTCTGCAACGTGTTTTCCATAACCGTCGCGCTACGCAAATAAATCATGACGATGATCGAAGTTTGGCGGCGACACGTTCACTGACGGCCCGCCGTTTCGCAAGGAACGCCTCCATGTTTTGCTTCACTCGCGCAACCAGTTCCGGTTCGGCTAAACGTGGTGACCCGCCTATGAAAGGCGGATGGGGATCATATTCCATACGGAGTTGAATGGCCTTCGCCATGTCCTCGCTGTGGATTTCGGCAACCAGCCGCAATGCAAAATCAATACCCGCCGTCACTCCACCACCCGTAGCACGATTACGATCTATGACGACACGCTCATTAACCGGAATTGCTCTGAACAGGGCGAGTTGGTCAAGCGACGCCCAATGAGAGGCCGCACGATATCCGGTCAGTAATCCTGCCGCCGCCAAGACTAGCGACCCGGTGCAGACCGACGTCACCCATCGCGCCTTCATCGCTTGGTTCTGTAGAAATAACAATGTTTCCTCATCCTCCATCAAAACATTTACCGAGGCCCCGCCCGGCACGCAAAGCACATCCAATTGTGGGCACTCGTCGAACGTCATGGTTGGTTGCATCACGTGCCCGTGACCAACCGGAACCAATTCACGATTTTTCCAAATCAAGTGAACCTTGGCATCGGGCACACCTAGGAAAACTTCACGGGGCCCCACTAAGTCCAACAAAGTTAGTTCAGGAAACAAAAGGAGCCCAATGTCCATCATGTCCTCAAATGTGCTTCGAGTCCGCTTCGTCCTTTTTCACGTAGCCACTTTCCTGCCGCTGATGATTCACCGCGTTTTTCTTGAGATACGCTTGATACACATCGTCCGCGGTCATCCCGAGCGTCTGGGCCAGGGAAACGAGAAAATGAAAGAGGTCCACCACCTCAACCTTGGCGTTTTGCTCGTCGAACTTCTGGTATTTCGCCCACCATTTCCATGGCACACTGTCGATCAGCTCTGCCGTCTCCTGTTGCAATGCCCGGGTGTAATTGAGGATCCACTTGGCCTTTTCCTCCTCGGTCGCCGGGGGCAATACCACGCCAATGCGCTGGTTGAGCGCGTCTTGCATTTGAAAGATTTCTTCGAGCTTGTCCATGTCTGCACCCTGTGGATACGGCGGACGACTGGCAAGTCCCGGCATCAACGATCTCAATATTGGTTACTGGTTTATGACCAAATGGTTGTGTTGCAGTCCCAGACAGTAAATCGTTGATCGGCGGAAATTGAGATTGCTCCTGCGGGCATATTACTGGACGTTGTGCCCTTACGGCGGATGTTGAGCCCCT
>JAIPJW010000177.1 GCA_021734075.1 Cephaloticoccus sp. | reverse complement strand
GAACCTCCGGCACCCGCTGCACCTCATCGAGCGTTACCGGCAATTCGGCCAGCAAGCTATCGGGGTCCCGCTCCGCTTGGGCGAGCACCTCAATTTCATCGAAGGTCAAGTAAAGGCGGTTCGGGGCCAGTGTATTCGCCAAGGTGGTCTTGCCCGTCTGTCTCGCGCCGGTCACCACCACTACCGGCATCGCCGACAAGGCCCGGGCCAAAAGCGGTTCAAGCCAGCGCGAACGAACATCATTCATGTCGTGAATAGAATCTAGTCACGCTATGAATGCAAGTTTCAACTTTGGTCAATCCCCCCGCCAAGCACGGCCTCGCGATCTAAGAATTGATCACCGCCGTCGGCAACATCGCCCGGCAGCTCATCGCCCTGAAGGCCGTCAAGGACCTCAAGACCTTCCGCCGCCTCCTCAGCGCCGACTTGAAGCAAAAGACCTACACGCCGCGGTAAATCTGGCGGTGGGGAGGGGTCTACAACGTGTCCGCCCAACCTTCGAAGAAAAGAGGAACCCCTCATTTCCATAGCGCCAAATAGCCCGGCCCTTGGTCCAAGCCGCAACGGCTGTGCTTTGCCGCTTCGTCCCTTGGCGCATGAAGAAACTCCTACCCCAGCAGCGGTTTGATGTAATCCAAGCCCTGACGCACGAACGCATCGCCGTCGGGGCAGACGTTTTGGAACATGCCACGGCTCCAGCCGAAGTCGCCGGTGGACGGGCCCGTGTTGTAGCCTTCGAAGGCCACGTAGTCGGCTGGAGTGGTTTTCAATGCCGTGAATATTTCCGGCCACGGCACGAGCCCGCCCCCGGGCACGCCCCGGTCATTCTCACAGGCATGCAGGCCCCAGAGCAGGTCACCGGTTTCGCGGATCGCCGCCGCCGGATCGCGCAGCTCGGTTATCATGTGATAAGTATCGATCAGCACGCGCAGGTTGGCTGGACGACCCGCCAGCTCGATCAGTTGCACGGCCTGCGCCGGACGGTTGACGAGATGCGAACGGAAGCGGCTCATCGGCTCAATGGCCAGAATGATGCCGGCACCGGCGGCATGCGCCGCGAGACCACGCAGTCCTTCGGCGGCACGGGCCAATTCATCCGCCGGTGGACGCCGCCGCAGTGATTTTCCGGGTCGACCGTAAAGGGCGCCCGCGTAACAAATGCCTCCGACCTCTGCCGTCTGGTCGATGACTGAGCGATGGAAATCATACGCCGATTGGCGATGCGCGGGATCATCAGCGGCGAGATCCGCGTCGTCCGGCCAGGCCCCGCCCGGGCCGACCACCAGACTGATCCCCGCATCCTCGGCGGCCCGCTTGGTCAGCGCATGGTCATAAGGCACATCAAGCCCGACTGAGAGCTCGATCGTGTCGAGTCCGAGCGCCTTGGCCCGACTGAAGAGCCCGACTTCACGGTCGGACCAACGTTCCATCCAAAGGTAAATATGCGCACCGAGTTTCATATCTTTAGAGTATTAGGAGCTATCGATGACTACAGTGCCAGCAAATCATGAAACATGCCTAACAGGAGGCCGCAGAGAGAGCAGAGTAGTATATCTGGTTCAACCGTCTGCACCGGGCAGGATCAGCCGGGAAATCCCATCAGTTAGTTTCGGCACATTGAAATTGATCAACAGACCAAGCGGCACATTGAGCAGTTTCATGTAACTCAGTAATTGGGCCTTGTGGATGGGCAAAATCCGTTCGACGGCCTTCGCCTCAACCAACACGCAACCTTCGACCAATACATCCAAACGTAGCGCCTCTTCCTTCATAAATCCCTTGCAGGAAATTCTGACCATTCGCTGATTTTCAGCCACCAGTCCACGTAAACTTAATTCCTTTAGAAAACACCACTCATAGATCGATTCAATAAGTCCGGGTCCTTTGTCGCGATGAACCTCAATGGCAGCTCCAATTATCGCCTCAGTGAGTGTCGAGGCTTTTGCAAAACCCGGATGCATCCACCAACTCTGCTCCCTCTGTTTGCTCCTGTAAATCCAAGGATCGAACGTTGGGGGTCATTTTCCGGTCAGCTTTAACAGCTCCGCATGCAGCCCGACCAGGCGCGGGGTCGCCACGCCGGCGGCGCGGGCCCGGCGCAGGGGTTCACCCCAGATTGACTCCACTTCGACCGCCCGGCCCGCCCGAAAATCCACCAAGCTCGATGGCGGATAAGCCCCCATCTTGGGTGTCTCCTCCATTTGCCGCTCCAGAAATTTGTCCGGAATCGAAAAACCAAATGCGGCCGCGGCGTGTTGCACCTCGTGCATGAGCGCACGCACCTCCGCCGCGAGAGCGAGATCGGCGCAAAGCTTGTCCGTCGTGATGCCGCCCCGGGCAATGGCCAGGCCGTTGAACGGAATGTTCCAGACCAGTTTGCGCCAACGTGCCTCCAGCAGGTTTTCCGCCACGCGGGACTTGATGCCGGCGGTGTCAAAGCACCGGGCGAGTTGTTCGGTCCGCGCCTGCGCGGGACGTCCGAATTCGCCCAGAGTGATGCTGCCGGGATAATCACATTGCACCCGCCCGGGTCCGGCCCGGGTCACACAAATGAAGGCGAGCCCACCCATCACGCGTTCCGGCCCAAATGCGGCGGCGATCTCCTCATCGGCCCCCAGGCCGTTTTGCAGCGTGCAGATGGCGGTGTCCGGCCCGAGCAAGGGCGGCAGCAATTCCGACAGCGCGGCATTGCTGGTCGTCTTGAGCGTCACCAACACCAGATCGACCGGGCCGATCTCGGCAGTGGAGCCGAAGACTTTCACCGGACGCAGTTCCTCGACGGTATCGCGACCCTCGATTTGCAATGAACCCTTTTGCTGCACGGCGGGAAGATCCCCGCGGAGTAAAAAGCGCACGTCGGCGCCCGCCAAGGCCAGGCGGGTCCCATAAAAGGTCCCGATGGCACCGGCACCCACCACGGCAATGACTGGTGAATCTTTCACGCTTCCACACTAACGATCACCCTGCGCGGACAATCCTAAACGCAGGGGAATCGTAGATGAAGGGACCAACACTCAGCGCAGGAACGCCTCGTGCAGGCCGCCGTCGACCGTGATGATCTGGCCGGTGGTCTTGCTGAGGCGCTGGCTTACGAGCAGGAAATAAGCCTCGGCCTGATCGGCGGGTGTGATTGGTGACTTCGTGAGGGTGCGGTCGGCATAAAACCGGGCCAGCTTGCCCACCAGTGCCTCGGACGACTCGTCTTCGTTGTAGGCAATGTTGTATTTGGCCAGCGAGCCAATGACGCGCTCGCGGGGAAACATTGCCGAGCCCTGGACCACCGTGGCTGGGGCCACGCCGTTGACGCGCACCAACGGAGCCAGCTCGATGGCCAACTCGCGCACGAGGTGATTGGCCGCCGCTTTCGAAGTGTCGTAGGCCAGCATGCCCTTCTTGGGCACGACGGCATTGGCCGAGGTCGTAAGCACGAGCTGTCCGGGCAGGCCTTGTTCCTTCCAGGTCTTGGCGGCCTCGTCGGCCACCAGATAACTGCCGGTGACATTGATGCTGAAGGTCAGCGCCCATTTGTCGTCGGGGATGTGTCCGGTCGTGTCCGTGGGCACGGTGATGCCCGCGGTGACCGCGATGGAATCGAAACCACCGTAGGCTAGCGCGACATCGTCGAGCATCCGGCGAATCGAGGCCCGGTCGGTGACATTGGCCGTGAGACTCAGCGCCGGCCCGCAGGCGGAAAGTCCGGTGCCGGCCACGCCGATACCCACCCCGTATTTGTCGGTGATTTCCTTGGCCGTGGCCTGAGCTGCTTCTGCGTTCAGATCGACGCACACCACATGCGCGCCTTCTTTCACCAGCCGCAGGGCGGTCGCCTTGCCAATGCCGGACCCGGCTCCGATCACAACGATGACCTGGCGCGCGAGCTCCTTTTCGGCGGGCATGCGCTTGAGTTTCGCCTCCTCGAGCAACCAATACTCGATATCGAAAGCCTCCTGCTGCGGGAGGGCGATATAGCGGTCAATCGCCTCGGCGCCGCGCATGACCTCGACCGCGCAATTGTAGAACTCGGCTGTGACGCGCGACTCGGACTTGTCCTTGCCCCAGGCGATCATGCCCAGACCGGGGATCAGCACGACGGTCGGATTGGTGTCGCGCATCGCCGGCGAGTTGGCGTGTTTGCACTTCTCGTAATAGGCAACGTAGTCCTTGCGATAATGGGCGATGCCCGCCGCGAGCTTCGCCTTGAGGGCAGCGAGATCCTCGGTCTGCGGATTCCAATCCACGTAGAGCGGTTTGATCTTGGTGCGCAGAAAATGGTCGGGGCAACTCGTGCCGAGTTCGGCGAGCCGGGCGGCGTCCTGGGAATTGACGAAGCGCAGGATCTTTTCGTCGTCCTGCACCGTGCCGATGAAACGGCGCTGTGATGAAACCTGACCGCGCAGCCAGGGTAGGATCGCGGCAAAGTCGGCGCGGCGTTGCTCCGTTTCGAGCGAACGGTATTTCGCGCCACCAAAGGCGGCGGCGTCACCACCCTTGCCGGCATATTTTTCCTCGATGAAGGCCGCGGCCTTCTCGATGCAATCGAGGGTGTAAGTGTAGCAGGTCTTCTCATCCGCATCCCACGAGATGAAGCCGTGCTGGCCCATCATGATGGACTTCACCCGGGGATTTTTTTTGCAGATTTCCTGCATGGCGAGCCCGAGCTCAAAACCCGGACGCATCCACGGCACGTAGGCCATTTCACCGCCGAAGATTTCCTGCGTGAGTTTTTCGCAGTGCTGCGACGCCGCGACCGCGATGATCGCGTTGGGGTGCATGTGGTCGATGAACTGGGCGGGTATGAAACTGTGCAGCGGCGTGTCGATCGACGAGGCGCGCGGATTCAGGTTGAAGGTCGCGTGATTGGCCATCGCCACCATTTCATCCTCGGCGGTCGACTTGAGGCCCTTGTCGGCCCGGCTGAGATAAAGCGCCTGCATGTCGATCAGCTTGGATTGGTAGAGCGAGGAAAAATTCTCACGCTTGGCCGTGCGCAGATCGCCGCCGGAACCCTTGACCCACAGCACCTCGACCGGTTGCCCGGTGAGCGGATCAGTCTCGGTCAGTTTCGTCGAGGTGTTGCCACCACCAGTGTTGGTGACGCGTTGGTCGCTGCCCAACAGGTTGGAACGGTAGACCAGACGGTCAACGGGATCGAGCGACGCCACCTTGGCGTCGTCCCAGAGAAAGTTTACGTGATTGTAGGAGGGCATGATTAAAATGAATAAGCTGAGCGATGAACGAATAACGGACTGAACCGGTGACGATGAACCTCACGGGCCGAAGTTGATCCGACCGGATCAACCCCAAGAATCTGTGCTAGACCGACTGCACCTTGGCAAACGTGTCCTGCAGGGCGCGGGCCGAAGCTTGCAAAGCCTGCTGTTCCTTGGGCCAAAGTTCGACCTCGAGATGCGAGAGTGCACCGGCGCGACCGACCACGGTGGGAACACTGAGCGCCACGCCACGCAGACCATAGGCACCTTGTTGCACGGTGGAAACCGGCAGCACCTGGCGTTGGTCAAGTGTGATGGCATGGACAACTTCGGCGATGGTCAGGCCGACCGCCCAACCCGCTCCGCCCTTGCGGCGGATGACCTCGGCGCCACTGCCCTTCGTGCGCTCGAAAATCTTTGACTGGAAGGTGGGCGTGCAGCCAGGAACTTTCGGCAAGGGCAAGCCGGCATAGGTTGCGGACGACCACACGGGAAACATCGAGTCGCCATGCTCGCCGAGGATGAGCGCCTTGACCTGCGTGGGCGCAAGCCTGAGTTCCTGCGCGATGAGGGAGCGGAATCGCGCGGTGTCCAGCATCGTGCCTAGACCGATCACCTGCGACCACGGCAGGCCGAGCTTCACCGCCGCCAACTGCGTGAGGATGTCGACCGGGTTGGAAACCACGAAGATCAGCGCATCCTTGCGGAAACCCGCAGTCTTGATGCTTTCCAATATGCCGGAGAACAGCGCGACATTGCGGTTGATCAGATCCAGGCGGGACTCATCGGGCTTGCGGCGCAAGCCGGCCGTGATGACGAAGATGTCACTGTCCTTGGCGCGGGCATAATCACCGGCATAGATGCGCTGGTCGGCGATGGAGGACGAGCCGTGCAGCAGGTCGAGGGCCTCGCCCTCCGCCATGTCGGCATTGGCATCAAGGATTTGCAGTTCGGAAACAATGCCGGCGCATTGCAGCGCAAACGCTGCATTGGAACCGACGCGGCCGCCGCCGCCGATGATGGAAACTTTCATGAAATAGTGTCGCTGTGTTCTGAAGGAGCGGCTTTACGCCGCGAAGGTTCTCCAAATCGCGGCGTAATGCCGCTCCTACCGTTTTCGATCAGTTTTTCAGTTGCTTGAGAATTTGTTCGGTGACCGCCTTTACGACCGCCTCGATCTGGGGATCCGGCGCTGCGCTGGCCGGTTGGGCCGGGGTGGCGCAAACCGCACCGGGCCGGAAATCGGCGCTGTCACAGAGTTCGCATTCCTTCATGCCCGAGCGTGGGTCGGGCATGCCGAGGCGCTCGCGCAGGTTGATCAGTTCCTTGGCTTGACCACCGGTGAACCGGTGCAGACCGCCACCGAGACCGGCGGCAATCCAGACCGTGCGGCAATAGGAATCGATGTTCTCCATCTTCCAGTAGGCGTCCTCGACATCCTTGCCCCAGACAATCACGCCGTGGTTCTGCATGAGCACGGCTTGGTGCGTCTTGCCCACCTCGCCGACTTCATCGGCATTGGCCGGGGTGCCGGGAGTCTGGTATTTGGCCACGCCGATCTTGCCGAGGAACACCTCGGCCTCGGGAATGAGACAGGAAGGGATGTCGACATTGGCGATGGCGAAGGCG
>JAIPJW010000176.1 GCA_021734075.1 Cephaloticoccus sp. | reverse complement strand
GGCCGGGGTGCCGGGAGTCTGGTATTTGGCCACGCCGATCTTGCCGAGGAACACCTCGGCCTCGGGGATCAAACAGGAGGGGATGTCGACATTGGCGATGGCGAAGGCGGTGGCGTGCGGCGGATGCGCATGCACGCAGGCCTTGGCGTTGGGCTGCCGTTTCATGATGCCAAAGTGGGTCTTGGCTTCGCTGGTGCGCACGCGGGACCCCGCGAGTTGGTTGCCGTCCAGATCCACCAGACACATGTCCTCGACCTTCATGAAGCCCTTGCAGATCAGTGTGGGCGTGCAGAGGGCGAGATTGTCGCCGACGCGGATGGTGATGTTGCCGCCGTTGCCGTCGGTGTATTCCCGCTGCCAGAGCCGGCGTCCCATCTCGCAAATGCGCTCTTTGAGCACGGTCAGCGCGGGTGAATTGAAAAACTTCGCAATCTCCGCCGGGGTCTTCGGGTCGGCACCGGGCGTCCAGCGAAATTCGTAATCCGGAATGCTGGGCACGACGGCCGAGCCGGAGGGAGCCGCGGTGGTCTTGAAGGTGGGCTTGTAGCGGCCGCCGAAAACGTCGCGGGCGGACGGGGTCAGAATGGCGCCAGCCGGCGGTTGTTCGCCCTTGCGGACGAGTTCCTCAGCTTCGCGAGCGGTGATGACGTTGGACATGGTCAGGAGTGGGAGGTTGTGCGTTTAAAGTGGGTGGCGTTCAGACGGCCGGTGGGTTGTAAAAGACTTCGTCAATGATGGCCGCGTTGTAGGCGTCGACGGGCGTGGGTTGGGCAAAGGGCACGGCGGCCTCCGCGCCCTCGGTGAAGCCGATGGTGTGGCCCTCGCCGGCGCCAAGATTGTCGTAAACCACTAAGCTGCTGCCGGCGGCAAGCGGGGTCATCGGGGCCCCGGCGAACTGGGCCTTGGTGAAGGGTTGCACGAGCAGAAAACGGCCGCCATGATAGGCGGGATCCTGCCGGGAAAGGGTAACGCGACCAATGACGTGTCCGAGGCGCATCAGGCGGTCTCCTTTTCCGGGGTATCCAGAATCGCCAGCACGATGTTGCGCAGAGGCGACTTCGGATCCTTCACGTGGTCCCGCGTCTTGGAACCGTCGGTCGAGATCAACACGCGTTGATGCTGGCCGGCGCTGAGTGGATCGAGGGCGAGGATCGGTTCCCCCTCCTCGCGGCCGGACTGGTCAACCGGTTGACAGATGATCGAGCGGCAGCCCTCCATGCTGGGATGGCAGATGGTCGAGACGATCACTCCGTCAACACGGGCCATTATCATGGTTCAGTAGATCCGGAGGTTGTCGACCATCACGCAGCGGCGGGTGCGCGTGAAAGTGGCGGGATTGGTGATGCCTTCGCCGGTGGTGGTGGCGATGGAGTAGCTGAGGTAACCCTCGCCGCCGAGACCGAGGCCGGCGACACAGGGACCGTTCTTGACGAAAAGGGTGGTGTCGAGCGCCCGGGCCATCTGCGTCATGTGGTCGACATTGAGCGAGTGGATGATGGCGGAGTGCTTGTAGCCGTGCTCGGACTTCTTGGCGAATTCGATGGCCTGCTCGATGCTCTTCACCCGGACGACCGGGACCATGGGCATCATCTGCTCCTCGAGCACAAAGGGATGGTCGAGCTCGGTCTCGGCAAAGAGCAGCGGAGTGTCAGCCGGGCAGTTGGCCCCGGCATGTTTCGCCAGCACCGCGGCATCGGCGCCGACGAGCTTGCGATTGAGCACGGCGTGCGAGCAACCGCCCGCATCCTTCGAAGTCGTGAAGGCCACCGCGGTGAGCTTGGCCAGCTGGGAAGCGTTGAGTTGCACCGCACCCCCGAGCTTCAGACCGTCGATGAACTTGTCGGCAAACTGCTCGAGCACGAACACCTGCTTCTCGCCGATGCAGAGCAGATTGTTGTCGTAGGCGCCGCCCTGGATGATGTCGCGCGCGGCTTTCTTGAGACAGCCGGTGCCGTCGACGATCACCGGGGGATTGCCCGGACCGGCGCAGATGGCGCGCTTGCCGGACTTCATCGCGGCGCTTACCACGGCGGGTCCACCGGTGATGCACAGCAGGTTGATGAATTCGTTTTTCGTCAGCGCATTGAAAGACTCGATCGTCGGCTGTTCGACGGTGCAGACCAGATTCTCGATGCCCAGCGCCGCGTGAATGGCCTCGTTGTAGGCGCGCACCGCGAGCGCTGCCGAACGCGCGCCACCGGGATGCGGGTTGAACACCACCGAGTTGCCGGCGGCGACAATGTTGATGATGTTGCCACTGAGGGTCGGCACGGAATGCGTGACGGGCAAAATCGCGCCGACGACGCCGAAGGGCGTGTGTTCCTCCATCGTGATGCCGTGATCGCCGCTGAGACCGTAGGGTTTGATCCACTCCACCCCGGGCACGAGTTTCACGATCTGCAGTTTCTCGATCTTGTGCTCGAGCCGGCCGATCTTGGTTTCCTCGAATTCAAACTTCCCCCACTCGACCGCCTTGGCCGTGACCATCTCCTTGACGATCTCGACCACCTTGGCCCGACCCGCGACGCCCTTTTCCTTGAGCTGTTCGAAGGCATCCTGGGCTGCCACACAGGCCGCATTGACATCCGCAAAAACCCCGAAGCGGCCCGCCTTGGACGTTCCGCGCGAGACGGATGCACCTGGCGCCGGGGCGGAGGGAGACGCCGCAGGTGACAGGACGGGAGACCGGCCGAGGTTGCGCATCACTTCTTCAACCACCGCGCGCAGGGCCGATTCATCAAGTTGCAGGGGGGAGCTCATGGCGTTTCAGGAGGGAACAATTTCCTATTTTTTCTCAGGATAGATTTTCTGGTTCAGCACCTCGACGGTGTCGACGAGACCGACCACCACCGCATCGACCGGCAGGGATTTCATCCCCGTAGCCTGACGCGCCGAACTGCCTTGGCAGAACAACACGACTTCATCCAATCCGGCCCCAAGGGTATCGACCGCAACGATGGTGTTCGCCCCGGGACGGAATTGGGAGGGCTTGGCCTCGTCCACCAGCAGCGGGCGCAACACCACAAGTTTGCGACCTTTCATCGCCTCATCCTTCTTGGTGGAGACGACAGAACCGATAACGCGGGCGAGGAACATGGGCGTGGTGGCTGGGGGCGGGGCGCCCGGTTATTTCTTGGCGGAGGCAGCCTTGGGCAACACGACGGAGACTTCGTCATGCGGACGCGGAATCACCTGCACGCTGACGACTTCACCCACGGTGCGGGCCGCCTGGGCACCCGCATCGGTGGCGGCCTTCACGGCGGCGACATCACCGATCACCACGGCGGTGACGAGCGCGTTGCCGACCTGTTTCATGGGCCCGGCGAGCGTGACGTTGGCGGATTTGAGCATGGCGTCGACGCCGGTGACAAGGGCGACGAGGCCCCGGGTTTCAAGCAGACCAATAGCTTTGGAGGACATAATGTGTTTTGGTTGGAGTTGTGGTTGAGAGGTTGGAAAAGGGAAACGGCACTTAATTGCGGGTCGCCAGGTGGCGGAGGGTTTCGCGGGCCACGACGAGTTCCTCGTTGGCCGGAATGGCGATGACTTGGGTGCGGGAATCGGCGGTCGCGAGATTCGTCTCGGGGACGCCGGCGGTGTTGCGATCCGGATCGAGCACGAGACCGAGTTCGGTGAGGCCGGCGCAGACCAGGTCGCGGAGCCAGGGATTGTTCTCGCCGATGCCGCCGGTGAAAACAAGGGCATCGCAACCACCGAGGGCGAACCAGAAGGCACCGACCCAGTGGCGGATGGAGTGGATGAGCGTGTCGATCGCAAGGGCCGCCCGGGTATCACCCTTGAGGGCCGCCGCGCGGATGTCGCGCAGGTCGTTGCTCACGCCAGAGAGCCCGAGCAGGCCGCTCTCCTTGGACAACTGGCGTTCGATCTCCTCCATGGAGAGCGACAATTTGCGCTGAATATAAGGAATGGTGAAACTGTCGAGATCACCCACCCGGTTGTTTTGCGGCAGACCGGACTGGGCGCTGAGTCCCATGCTCGTGCCGATGGCCACGCCATTGCGAATACCTGTGACGGAACTCGACCCACCCAGATGGCAGGAGATCACACGCAAGGCCGGACCGGCGCAGGCTTGCGGGCCGGCCTGGTAGAGTTCGCGGGTCACCTTGGCCACATCGGGCCGTTGCAACAATTCGGCCGAACGCTCGGCGATGAACTTGTGGCTGGCGCCGTGAAAACCATAACGGCGCACGCCCGCCTTGAACCAAGCCTCGGGCACGGCATAGCGGCGCGCCGGTTCCTGCACCCATTGGTAGAAGGCCGTCTCAAACAGGGCGACAAGTGGCACCCCCGGGAGCTTCTCGCGAAACTGCCGGATACCGGCGGCGTAAACGGGATTGTGCGCCGGGGCCAGATCGGCCGCGGCCAGCAGGGCGGCCTCGACCTTTTCATCGGCAGTCAGGCAACCGGTCACTTCACCTCCGTGCACCGCCTTGAACCCCACGGCATTGAGATCGGCGGGTGAGCTCAGGTGGCCTTCGGTCTGCAACGCGGCGAGGCAATCCTCCACCGCCCGGCCGAAATCGGTCACGCGCTCGTAGCCACCCTTCGCCACGAGCAGCTCCGTCCCGTCCGTCAAGCGGAACAGGCGGTATTTGAACGAGGTCGAGCCGAGGTTGGCGACGAGGATGTTCATCTCGTGCGGATCAAAAACAAACGCGGTCGGATCAAGCGAGCCACTTGCCGAGACCGGCGAGTTCCTCGTGCGGACGCGGGATGACCTGGACGGCGACGACTTCGCCGACCTTGGAGGCGGCTTCGGCGCCGGCGTCAACCGCGGCCTTGATCGCGGCGACATCGCCCCGGAAGAACGCGCAGACGTAGCCGCTGCCGACAGTTTCGTAGCCGGTCATGGTCACACTAGCGGCCTTGAGGGCGGCATCCGCGGCTTCGAGGATCGCGCAGAATCCCTTGGTTTCAATCAGTCCGATTGCTTCTTGGTTAGCCATATAGAATAGGTGTTAAAGTTGGGATTAGAGTCCGACGGTGCGGATCAGCTCGGCGTGGGGCCGGGCAATGACGTGCGAGCAGACGAGTTCGCCGACGCGCTTGGCGGCTTCGGAGCCGGCATCCACAGCCGCCTTGACGCTGCCGATGTCGCCTTGGACCAAGACGGTGACAAAGCCACCGCCGATCTGGAACTGGCGAACGAGGGTGACGTTCGCCGCTTTGACCATGGCGTCGCTGGCTTCGACGCTGCCTACATAGCCTCTGGTTTCTACCATGCCGATTGAGTTACTCATAATGTTTGGTTGGGTGAGTGGTTGAGGGTGACGGGAAAATTATTTGGTCAGCTCGACGGGCGTGTCGGGTTGCAGGGCGCAGGCGTTGCCCTCGTCGGTGTCGATGTGCACCTCGAGTTTGAATTCGGGATCCACGCGGACAAACATCCGGTCAAAAGTGGTGGCGCAGGGACCACCGACCTTGAGCCGCATGAAGTCGCCGCCCTTGACGCCGTAAAAGGCCGCGTCATCGGGATGCATGTGCACGTGCGGGGCGGCGCGGATGACGCCTTCCTTCATTTCGAAAAATCCATTGGGTCCCATCAGCATGCAACCGGGGGTGCCGGCGATGCTGCCGGAGAAACGGATCGGCACATCAAAGCCGAGGGCGATCGAATCAGTCAGGGCGAGCTCGATCTGGTTGAGAGTGCGGCACGGGCCCAAAATGCGCAGGTTGGAAATCACCCGGCTGCGCGGACCGACCAAGGTGACGGTCTCCTTGGCGGCAA
Source organism: Cephaloticoccus sp. (assembly GCA_021734075.1). Classification (GTDB taxonomy): domain Bacteria; phylum Verrucomicrobiota; class Verrucomicrobiia; order Opitutales; family Opitutaceae; genus Cephaloticoccus. Next base: position 1,168 of record JAIPJW010000176.1, on the reverse strand, counting down.
ACTGGTCCTTCTGGTAAAGCCACTTAATCGGCGTGAGCGTGGCGCCCTTGCCGAAAAGTGCCTCGACCGCCTCGGGGGTGAGGTGACAGTGCCGCGCACTGATGTTCACCAGCAAGGGGTTCGGGGCCCGAAACGCATGGGGCATGTCCTGGCCCAGACGCTGGTAAATCGATCTCCGCACAAGGTGCTCGATCTCGACTCGATGGGGCGATGGGGGTGGTAAGGACATGGACAATTAGGTCGGTTCCGCTCAAATAGCGCCCAAATTCTTCCAAATAGTCAACGTTAAGATTGCAATATCTTCCAAAACTTTCCATAACGTAACCATAGATGCAAGCCGAAGAGCGCCAATCCAAGATCGAGGCCTACCTGCAAAAGGTTGAATTTGCCTCACTTGAGGAACTGGCCGCTCAGGTTGATACTTCGGTTTCCACCGTCCGACGCGATCTCACCTCTTTGGAAGGCCGCAGTTCGGTGCGGCGCACGCATGGCGGAGCCCGCACGATCCAGCAGCCCAAGTCTGATGAGTTTGTTTTCAACGTGCGCGACACCCACCAAGTGCCGGAGAAGGACACCATCGGCGAAGCCTGTGCCGCGCTCATCTCGCCCGGACAAAACGTGATCCTCGATAGCGGCACCACTTGCTTTCACGTCGCCAAGTGTCTGGGCGACAAGGTCGCCCAGATCATCACCAACTCGCTGCCGGTCGCCAATCTCTTCTCCGCCTCCAATCGGCACGAGGTGCATCTTTCCGGCGGCGTCATCTATCCGCGGCTGGGTGTGCTGGTCGGGCCGCACGCGGTGGAGACTTTTTCCCGTATGCATGCCGATGTTGCGATCCTCAGCGGGAGCGGCATCGCCGAGGATGGCATCTACAATTCACATGCCCTGATCGTTGATATCCAGCGCGCCATGATGAAAGGTGCGGCCAAGGTCATCTTCTGTTTCGATCACAGCAAATTCGGCCGGCGCTCGACCTTTTTCCTGGCCGACTTTGCCCATGTTGACGTGATCGTGACCGATGCCGGTGCCCCACCCGACCTGGTCGCCGCGCTGCGCGCCCAAGGCCTTGAGGTCGTGATCGCTCCCGCCCCTGCCCCCGCGGTTGCGGGCAAATAAAACACCACCCGGAAAATTCTCCCATGAACCTTGTTGATCAAGTCAGGCA
>JAIPJW010000175.1 GCA_021734075.1 Cephaloticoccus sp. | reverse complement strand
GGCCGTGGGGGAAAGCATGGGATTGCCCCCGGCATTGTCGGTGATCGAGACCCAATCGGTGCGGTCATGGCCCACCAGGTCACGGGCCAATTCCAGGGTGCGTGCAGCCCGTGGATCCCCCAGCGTGCCGCGGGTCGAAACCAACTCCGTGCCGATCAGGAATTTTCCAGGTTGGGTCAGTTTTTCCGCCAACGTGCTCATGGTAATAATCTGGACCCAACCTCAAGCCGCGACGCGTCGGATGGACGCCTCAGCAACGTGGGGATTGATGAAATGGGTGGGGTTAACCTTGGCACAATCGGGGTTTGGTTGATCGGGTGTGAATTCTAGCGGAAAAGGCGTTGCACGTCTTGGCGGTTCGGGCTTGGCTGGATTCGCATATCGGGCACTACGCATGAAAAACCCCGTTTCCCGACCCATTGCGGTCACCCTCCCGGCCCATGGTCTCGCCTTTGCTGAAAGCGTGCACAGTCCGCGTTTCCGCATGGCGGAACGGGTGGATGTGTTTCACAAGATCATCTATGTGCTGCAGGGGCGGATATCATGCACGGAATCCGGTCAGGACAAACCGCTGCATGCTGGAACGGGCGCCGCCCTGTGCGTCCACGCCAATGTGCGCCACAAACTGGCCGATGCCGAGCCACCGACCTTGCTGCTCCTGTGTTTCACGCGCGATTTTCTGACCAAGGATCCGGATTTGGAACAATTATGGGTTCGGCTGACCAAGGGGAAAACCACCACGCTGCATCAGGGCGGCACCTGGGGCACCCGTTTCGAGGCGCTTTGGCGCGCCGGGGTTGTCGAGCAAACCGGCACCCAACCCGGCCGGGAAATCGCCCTGCGCGCTGCGGCGGAAAACATCCTCGTCGCCTTGGCGCGCCTGCCGGTCGGGGCACCGGCAGACCTGGCCACCCGCCGGGTCTCGCAGGTCGCCCAGGAATTGACCGAAACGTTTTATGAACCCTGGAGCCTGGAACGCGCCTGTGCCCGGGCCGGCATGTCCCGCCGCCATTTCAGCAAATTGTTCCGCGTGCAAACCGGCCGCACTTTTCTCGAACACCTGACCGAGCTGCGCCTCAGTCATGCCGCCCGTTTGCTGGCCGAAAACCGGCATTCGATCATCGGCGCGGCCTTTTCCAGCGGCTATGGCGATCTCTCCCATTTCTACCGGCTGTTCCGTGCACGCTTCGGCCATCCGCCCCGGGCCTGGCTCGAGAAAAGGGCAGACGGAAAACGATCGGCACTTCCATGACTGCGGAGGTTGTCTGCTGACCCAATGCCGTCCGAAATTTTTGTTAGTCTTGCTCGCGATATGACCAACACCTCAAATCACCAATCCACCATGGATCAGGATTTCTTTCTTGGTGAAATCATCATTGAGAGCCTGGGCGAACCCAGTTGCCTCCAGACCATCGAAAGATTCGCCATAAAAAGTCGAACCAGGGAAATGCCCGATGAAAAGGTGCCGTTTTGGAACATCCACCGATATCGAATTACCCGGTCGGCAATCCTTGAGGTCGCCCCCCTGATTGCCCGGAGTTTTGCCAACGGGGAATGGTATGTGCATTTCTTCAGCGAACAGCACAACGAGCTGTTCGTGATCATGCAGGGCCGCGTCTTCCTGCTGCCAAAACACCGTGACAATTCATGGGAAGAAATGATCGCCTATGGCGAAACGGTGGGCGTGGGTCGGCGTTGGACCCAATCCATACCCATTCACTTGCCTGACTGAAACCTCGAAAAAAGACACGCCGCGGCCTTGCCCTCTAAGCACTGAAATAGTTTTCTCACTCCTTCCCCTCATGAAAATCATCCGTCATCTCACTCCCTCCGGTCCCGCCCATGCCGCCTTGCAGTCCGACGGCTCGGCCCGCGCCATTTCCGGCGATATCTACGGCGACTTCAAGGTCACCGACCAAGTGGTGCAGCCCGGCAAACTACTGGCACCGATTACCCCCACCCAGATCCTCTGCATCGGGCTCAACTACGCCAAGCATGCGGCGGAATCCGGCGCCAAGGTGCCCGAGCGTCCCGTGCTGTTTGTGAAGGGGATCAACGCCACGCAAAATCCCGGTGATCCGATTGAAATCCCCACGCGACTGGCCAGCCATGAGGTCGATTACGAATGCGAACTCGCCGTGGTGATCGGCAAGGCGTGCAAAAACGTCACCCGGGACGAAGCGCTCAACTACGTGCTCGGTTACACCTGCGCCAACGACGTGTCCGCGCGAGACCACCAGATCAAGTTGGGCGGCGGCCAATGGTGCCGCGGCAAGTTCTTTGACACCTTCGCGCCCCTCGGGCCCTGCCTCGTCACGACGGACGAGATCACCAATCCCAACGCCCTCAAAATCGCCACTATTCTCAATGGTGAGCGCGTGCAGGACTGGACCACCAGTGACATGATCTTTGATGTGCCGGCCATCATCGCCTACCTGAGCGGCAGCACCACCCTGTTACCCGGCACGGTCATACTGACCGGCACGCCCCAAGGGGTCGGCATGGCCGTCAAACCCAACCCGCGTTGGCTCAAGGCCGGTGACACCGTGAGCATTGAGATTGAAAATATCGGCACCCTGACCAACCCGGTCATTAACGAGGCGTGAGCACTTAACGCCAAGACGCGAAGGCGCAATGCGGCAACGTAACCCAAAAGGATCCGTTCCTCGCCTCACGATTCACGACGCGGCTTCGCCACTTGGCGCTTAACCCCAATCCCCATGAAACACGTCCACCTCGACAATGTGCCCTGGATGGAATGGTCCTCGCCCAGCGGCAAGTTTCATGGCGCGGGCAAACAGATATCCGAGGCGCTGGGTGCGACCATGAATGCCCCGCTCGCTCAGGGCGGACATCCCTTCGATTTGGAATACGGCAAATTGCTGCCGGGCAAGGCGGGGTGTCCGTTTCACAGCCATTCGGCTCAGTGGGAGTGCTACTACCTGATCCGCGGGTCGGGTATCATGCGCCATGGTGATCAACGTCGCGTGGTGCATGCGGGTGACGTGCTAATGCACCCGCCCGGCAGCACCCACCAACTGATCAACACCGGCGACTCAGAACTGCACTACTATCTTGTCGCCGACAACCCGATGACTGAGTTCTGCTATTATCCCGATTCCAACAAATGGGGACACAAGCCCGGCGGGGCGGTCTTTCTCCGGCAGGAAGTGGATTACAACCTCGGCGAGGATGACACGCCGGAGACCGCGGTCCCGCCGCCACCACGCCCGCTACCGCCGGAGACCCCGGCTCATTTCGTCAATATCTCCGACCTGCGCTGGGAACACCGCCGCTCGCCCAAGGGCACTTTCGAAAGCCACCGGGCCAATATTTCCCTCGCACTCGGGGGAATCGCCGACGCCGGGGTGCAGGGCGGTGGTCATCCCTTCGACCTGCAATTGCGCCGAATAGCCCCCGGTGCCGCCATCTGCCCCTACCACAGCCACAGCACCCAATGGGAAATGTTCGTGTTCACCGCCGGACAAGGTTTCGTGCGCACCCCCGACGGGGGCATGGAAGTCAGCCCGGGCGATATCGTCCTGCATCCCCCCGGCCAACCCCACCAAACGCTGGCCGCCACTGATTCGGAATTGGAATGCCTGATCATCGCCGACAACCCGGCAGAAGACATGTTTTATTACCCCGACAGCAACAAGCGGGGCGTCCGATCATTGGGTAAATACTTCCGGATCACCGAGACGAATTATTTCGACGGCGAGGATTGAAACGGGCGCTCTCATCTACCCCCGAGTATTGGTCGTGTGGATCGCCGGTGTCCGGTTGACGTAATATCCGGACATATTGAGCATCGCCTAATGAACTAACGCGCTTTTGAGGCTATTGCGCGAGTCACGCCAATTGCGCAGTCGTTTCTTGCGTTGCCCCCAAGCTGGCACGATAACCGCTTTCCGATTCCTTGATGTCCGTGGCTGCCTCAAGAACACTCCTCCCCTCTGGCCTGAAACTGCTCAATTGGTTTCTACGCGGCTGGACCACTTTGGTGTTTGCTTTTCTGTATGTGCCGATCGCGGTGCTGGCAGTGTTTTCGTTTAATTCGTCCCGGTTGAACATCGTCTGGGAATCCTTTTCCCTCGAATGGTATGGTCGCCTGTTTGACAACGCCCCACTGATCAAGGCGGCCAAGAACAGCCTCATCATCGCCTCGGCCACGACCGTGCTGTCCGTGATCATCGGCACCGTCGGAGCTTGGCTGCTCCATCGCTACCGCTACCGGTTTTCCCGCCTGATCCAAACCCTGGTGGCCATCCCGATGGTCATGCCCGAGATTCTGATGGGCATCAGCCTGCTCATCCTCTTTGCCACCGTCGGCATCAAGCTCGGTTTCAGCACGGTGATCATCGGTCATGTGACCTTCAGTTTCCCCTTCGTCCTGGTGGCGGTGCAGGCGCGCCTGCAGGGCCTCGACCCGGCCTTGGAGGAAGCCGCGCTCGATCTGGGCGCCACGCCTTTCCAAGCCTTTTGGCTCGTCGTCGTCCCCTGCCTCAAACCCGCGATCATCGCGGGTGCCCTCATGGCCTTCACCCTCTCGATGGACGAACTCATCGTGACCTTCTTCACCCGCAGCGCTGCCTCAGTGACCCTGCCGATCCAGGTTTACGGCCTGGCCCGCGTGGGGCTCAACCCGATGCTCAATGCCCCGTCGGCCCTGTTCATCGTGGCGACCGTCGCCTTCGTGCTTTTCTCGGCCTATCTCAAGCGACTCAGCCGCTGATTCAATTCCCCCTCCTCCCAACCATGAAATCACTGAAAAAACTGCTCATCGTCCTGGCCGTGCTCTCCAGCGCGGTCGGATTGTCCGCTGCCAATGAAGTCAACCTCTTCGGCTGGTCCGAATACGTCCCGCAGGATGTGCTCGATTCCTTCACCGCGGAAACCGGCATCAAGGTCAACTTTGAGACCTATGCTTCCAACGAGGAACTGCTCTCGAAGCTCGTCGCCGGTGGCGGCAACTACGACCTGATTCAGCCCTCCGAATACGCCGCGAAGCTCATGATTCGGCGCGGCATGCTCGCCCCGCTCGACAAGTCAAAGCTGCCCAACCTGAAAAACATCGGTCCTGAGTTTCGTGGCCTCGTGCACGATCCGGAGGACAAATACACCGTGCCCTACATGACCGGCACGGTCGGCATCGTGGTCAACACCGACGTGGTGAAGGATGACATCAAGGGCTACAAGGACATCTTCCTGCCCAAGTTCAAGGATCGCCTCGTGGTGCTCAATGACAACCGCGAGATTGTCACCTGGGCCCTCTATACCTTGGGTCTTCCGGCCAGTGAGATCAACCGCGACAGCCTGGCCAAGGTTCGGCCGGTGATTGCCGACTGGGTCAAGCTGGTCAAGGTCTTCGACTCCGACAGTCCCAAGACCCCGCTGCTCAATGGCGATGTCGACCTTGGCATCGTGTGGAGCGGAGAAGCCGCCCTGCTCTGGAACGAGGATCAAAAGTTCAAATATGTGCTCCCCGCGGAAGGCGCGCATCGTTTCATCGATATTCTCGCCATTCCCGCCGACGCACCGCACAAGGCCGAAGCCCTCGCGCTCATCAATTACATTCTCCGGCCCGATGTCTCCCGGATCATCTCCGACAACTTCCCCTACACCAACCCCAACCTCGCCGCCCGTGAGTTGCTCACTCCCGAGCAACTGGCAAACCCGGCCAGCTATCCGGTGGAACCAGGCAAACTCGAAACCTTCCGCGACATCGGCAAGGCGGCGGCGGACATTGACCGCCTCATGACCGACCTGAAGAGTTCGCAGTAAAACCCGACCCCGGGACGGTGCCTCCCCTCATCCGGGGAAGCCCGACCGGCTCCGGCTTGATTGCTTGGTTCAATGTCCAACCCCGCCCCACTCTCCCTTCCTGCCAGCGACCGGTCCCGGCCGGGCTGGAAGGCTTGGGCCTTACTCGCCCCGATGGTGCTGTGGTTGCTCGGTTTCGTCGTGATACCAGGGCTGATTCTGTTGGTCTACAGTTTCTGTGAGCGCGATGAGGTCGGCGGGGTGATCTTTGCGCTCAATCTCGAAAACTACCGCCGGGTCTTTGACCCAATCTACCTGCGTATATTTGCCCGTTCCATCGGCTACGCAGGATTGACCACGATCATATGTGTCGTGGTCGGCTACCCGGTGGCCTACTACATTGCCCGGGCCAGTGCGGAACTGCGCAACCGGCTGCTGCTTCTCGTCATGGTGCCGTTCTGGACCAGCTTTCTCATTCGCACCTATGCGTGGATCACCATTCTCAAACAGGAAGGTCTCCTGAATAGTTTTCTGCAAGCCGCCCACCTGACGAGCGAGCCGTTCAACCTGCTTTATACGCCCACGGCGGTTGTCATCGGACTCGTGTATGCCTACCTGCCATTCATGATCCTGCCGATCTATGGCAGCGCGGAAAAACTCGACAACTCCCTGATCGAGGCGGCTTACGATCTCGGCGCCGGTCCCCTGCGGGCCTTTTCCTCGGTCATCGTGCCGCTCACCATGCCCGGTATTGCCGCCGGCACCCTGCTGGTCTTTGTGCCGTCCATTGGCATGTTTGCCATCACCGACCTGATGGGCGGAGCCAAGGTGCCCATGATCGGCAACGTCATTCAAAACCAGTTCCTGCAGGCGCGCGACTGGCCGTTCGGCGCCGCACTCGGGGTCATCTTCATGCTCATGTTCGCCCTAACCTACGTGATTCTTCAACACCGCAACCCGCGGGTCCAGTGACCATGTCCGACCCCTCCCACCCCATGGTTGAGATCCGCCGTGTCACGAAACGCTTCGGCGCATTCACCGCCGTCAACGATGTCAGTCTCACGGTCAAGGCCGGCGAATTCATCACCCTGCTCGGACCTTCCGGCTGCGGCAAAACCACCCTGCTGCGTCTGCTGGCCGGATTTGAGACGCCGGA
>JAIPJW010000174.1 GCA_021734075.1 Cephaloticoccus sp. | reverse complement strand
GCTGGCTGGGCACTGCCCTCAACATGGGCGGACTGCACGAGGTGAGCCGGCAGGTGGGCCGTTGGCAGGCGAAGCCGGACCAAGCATTGGCACGGAAATTGGCAGGAACTACAAACTACAAAGCCTGACCCCTTATTTCTTGCTCCAACCGCTGGATTGAGCAACTGTGCGCCAAGGCGGGATTTCGTCCGCGCTTTGCTGCCGAGACCGCGAGCATGACCGAAACGTTTACTCATATCGCGAGCGAACGAGCCGTGGCGTTGCTACCGGACTATGTGCAGGGAGTGGCACCACCAGGAGTCGCCTTCAGGCACCTGTCGGATACTTGGGCCAGATGGAGCTTGTTTGTCCTGCGCCAGCGCGGCCGCGGGTCCGCCGCCGCCAGGCGATTGGTGGATCTGATCGGTCCTTGAAGGCCTGTCTGCCCCGATCAGATCCGAAGACCAATTATTTTTTCGCATCGCAGGCCGCGCGCCACCTCCCTTAGCTAAACCCCATGGCCAAGGTCTATTTTTATTACTCCGCGATGAATGCGGGCAAATCGACAGTGCTGCTGCAGTCGAGCTACAATTATCAGGAGCGGGGCATGCGCACGATCGTCTTTGCTCCGGCGATCGACAACCGCGCGGGGTTGGGCCGTATCAAGTCGCGCATCGGCCTGGAGGCCCCGGCGGAGGTGCTGACCACCACGGATAACCTTTTCAAACGGGTGCAGAATGAGCATGCCACCAAACCCATTGCCTGCGTGTTGGTGGACGAAGCCCAATTCCTCACGCCGGAACAGGTGAGCCAGGCCACCGACATTGCCGACACGCTGGACATTCCCGTGCTCTGTTACGGTTTGCGCACGGATTTCCTGGGCAATCTCTTTCCCGGCAGCGGGGCCCTGCTCGGAGTGGCCGATGATTTGATCGAGTTGAAAACCATCTGCCACTGCGGACGCAAGGCCACCATGAACCTACGCGTGGGGGCTGATGGCAAGGGCTTGCACGAGGGAGCCCAAATTGAGATCGGGGGCAACGAGCGTTATGTGCCCATGTGCCGCCAGCACTTCAAGGCCGCCCTCGCCGCGAGCTGAAACACGGCAAAATATGGAGTGCACTTCGCAAGAGATGCGCAGGTTAGTGACTTTGCCTCGCGGGCAAAGTTCTCCATGGTGGTAGCAACCGAAATTCCCTTTATGCACGACGCCCTACCCAACTGGTCATCCCGAGCTGTTTCCGCCGCCGACGCTGTCGCCGGGGTCAAAAGCGGTGACAACATTTTCATCCACGGTGCCGCCGCCACGCCGACACCCTTGATTGAGGCTCTCTGCGCCCGGCGCGATTTGGAAAATGTGCGGGTTTATCACCTCCACACCAACGGTCCTGCGCCCTTCGCCGAACCCGGTCGGGACAAGGAATTTCATTCCGTTTCCCTTTTCACCGGCGCGCCTCTACGCAATGCCGTCAATGAGGGCCGGGCCGATTTCGTGCCGGTTTTCCTCTCGGACGTCCCCGGGTTGTTCCTTTCCGGTCAGGTCAAACTTGACGTCGCCTTCCTGCAGCTATCGTTGCCCGATGCCCACGGCTTCTGCACCTTGGGCACTTCCTGCGACGCCTCCAAGGCTGCCGCGGAAATGGCCAGGCAAATTGTGGTGGAATTCAACGACCAGATGCCCCGCACCCACGGTAACAATCTGGTGCCCTTCGCGCAGGTTGACACGTTTATCCATACCAACCGGCCCCTGCTTGGTCACGCCGTGACAACTGAATCGGAAGTGGAAGGCCAGATCGGTGAACTGGTGGCAAACCTGGTTGAGGATGGATCCACCCTGCAAATGGGCATCGGCGGCATCCCCGATGCCGCCTTGACTCGCATGAAGGAAAAAATCGATCTCGGGGTGCACTCCGAAATGTTCTCCGACCGGATCGTTGATCTGGTGGAGTCGGGTGCCATCACCAACCGTTTCAAAAAGGTCGGACAGGGCCGGATCATCACGAGCTTTATCAATGGCTCCCAAAAACTCTTTGATTTCGTCAACGACAACCCGCTGGTCTCTTTCTATCCCTGTGATTGGACCAATGACACGTCGGTCATCCGCAAGAATCCGAAGGTGGTCGCGATCAATTCCGCCATCCAGATTGACCTGACCGGCCAGGTCTGCGCCGACTCCATCGGCCACCGCATATTCTCCGGCATCGGCGGGCAGATGGATTTCATCCGCGGCGCCGCCCTTTCCCCCGGCGGCAAACCGATCATAGCCCTGCCCTCCCGGGCCATGGGCGGCAAAGTCTCCCGCATCGTGCACCAGCTCGCCCCCGGATCCGGTGTTGTCACCACCCGCGGTCACGTGCATTGGGTCATCACCGAATACGGTGCGGTCAATCTGCATGGCCGGACCTTGCGCGAACGCGGCGAGGCCCTCATCTCAATCTCCCACCCCGACTTCCGACCCGAGTTGAGCCGGGAACTCGCGGCCATCCGCCATTTTCCCATGGGTGGCTGAGTCCGATTCGGCCGAAATTCATTTGGTTCCTGACAGGCGGGTCAAAACCCCGGTAGGCTACGGCATGTTTCCGCTAAATCCCCGGTCACTCGCCCTCGCTGTGGCTTGGATTTGCACTACCCTCACCGCACTTGGCATGAATGACTCCTTGATCTACATCGGCACCTACACTCGCACCACAAGCCAGGGGATCTACGCGCTCCGGCTCGATCCGGCCACCGGAGAACTCTCCCCCCCGGAGCTCGTCGCCACCACCGCCAACCCCTCATTCATCGCCCTGTCCCCGGACAAGGCCCACTTGTATGCCGTTTGTGAAAGCGGCACCCTGGCCGTGCCCTTTGCCGTCAACCTGGACACCGGCAAGCTGGTGCCGGACCACGTGCAGACCAGCGGGGGCAAGGCACCATGCTACCTCATGGTCGATCCCACCGGCCAATGTCTCGTGGTCGCGCACTATCATGATGCCACCGTCGCCGCGCTACCCATTCTGGCCGATGGCGCACTGGGTGCCCCGCGCAGCGTCATACACCACCAGGGCCACAGCGTGCACCCCACCCGGCAGGATGCCCCGCATGTTCACTCCACCAATATCTCGCCCGACGGACGCCATGTCATCGTCTGCGATCTCGGTCTGGACCGGGTCTTCACCTACAAGCTCGACGCGGCCAACGCCACCCTCACGCCCGCGGCCATTCCCCACGTTGCCACCGCCCCGGGAGCCGGGCCACGACATTCCGCCTTCAGCCCCGATGGCAAATTGCTCTTCGTCGTCAATGAACTCAACAGCACGCTGGTGAGCTACCGCTACGCCACGGACACCGGCAGTCTCACGCCAATTGACACCCAGTCGACCCTGCCCGCGGATTTTACCGGCGAGAACACCTGTGCCGAGGTGCGCGTGCATCCCAACGGACGCTTCGTCTACGCATCCAATCGCGGGCACGACAGCATCGCGGTCTTCGCCTTGGCCGCGGAAACCGGCCGGCTCACCCCGGTGGAGACGATGCCTTCCGACGGACGCAACCCACGCAACTTCGCCCTTTCCCCTGATGGCACCTGGCTGATCGCCGCCAACCAAAACTCCAACACGCTAAATGTGTTCAAGGTCGACGCCGACACCGGTCGACTCACGCCCACGGATCATCAGGCCAGTGTGCCCTTGCCGGTGTGTGTGGTGTTCGCCCGCTAAAGATCGCATCTCCGGGGCTTCAAGCGGCTGGCATTTCCAAACCGCACTTCCTGACCCCCTGCAATAGCTGGTCGCGATTGAAGGGTTTGGACAGAACTCCGTTCACGCCATACATGGCCGCAATCTGCAAATAGCTTTCCCTCGGCGCGTGCCCTCCGGCCGACATCGCCAGAATGCGTTGTTCGGGATTGGCCCGGCGCAGCGCATTGATCAATTCCACCCCATCCATTTCCGGCATGAGCATGTCGGTGATCACCAAGTCGAAGCTTTGCTTCTCCAGCAGTGCCAGCGCCTTGTGCCCGTTGTCCACGCCCACCACCTCACTCTCGGCATTTTCCAGTAACAACTGGACGATGTCGCAAATGTCCTCCTCATCATCCACCACCAATATTCGAACTTTTGACATGACTGGTCAAAGTTCGATGCGGTGCCTTCCAGCCGCAAGCACCACCACCGCCATAAATCGTAAAAATTGTCTTAAAATCCATACATGATCAGGCATTACAATACTTGCCCGGCCCGGTGATTAGCCCATTGCAGGACGGATCCAGGTTGCTTTCATTCTTTCACCCTTCGTATGCCCACCACCACCACTTCACTCGACATTGACAGCCCCTACGCCGTCACTCCCGACCAGATCTCACAGTTCCGCCGCGATGGTTACATCAAGCTCAAGGACGTCCTCTCCGCTGCGGTAATCGCGCACTACGGGGAGATCATTACGGCCGAGGTGCACCGGCTCAACACCATGCACCTGCCGATTGATCAGCGGGATACCTACAGCAAGGCATTCCTGCAGGTCATCAACATCTGGACCAAGAACGAAAAAGTCCGGGAGTTCTGCTGGGGCCAGCGCCTGGCCCGCATCGCCACCGATCTGCTCGGCGTGAGCGGCGTGCGCATGTATCACGACCAGGCCCTCTACAAGGAACCCAGTGGGGGCGTCACGCCGTGGCACGCCGATCAATATTACTGGCCGCTCAGCAACGCCAACACCGTGACCGTCTGGATCCCGTTGCAGGTCACTTCCATGGACATGGGACCGCTGGGGTTTGCCCGGGGCAGCCATCAGTTTGAAATGGGCCGCGACATGGCCATCAGTGACGAAAGTGAGGAGAAGATCGGCCGCTCGATGAAGGAGCAAAACTACCCCTTGGACGAATCGCCCTTCGACCTGGGTGAGGTGAGTTTTCACTACGGTTGGACGTTTCACCGCGCCGGGCGCAATGTCTCAACCCAACCCCGGGCAGTCATGACGATCATTTACATGGATCAGGAGATGCGACTGATCGAACCGCACACCAAGGCCCGGGAAGGTGACCGGGCAGCCTTTGCCGCCGACGTCGAGGTGGGCGGCATCATGAACGGCAAGATGACACCCGTCATCTATTCGCACAGCTGAGCCCGCCAAGTGATCATCAAAGGCACGGCCACGTCCGTTAGTGAGACCCGGAATTGCCATGGTGGCACCGGACTCCTGACCTGTCGTGAGCTATACGGCGATTACCTGCGGGCTGACGCCGGTATCAAGTTTGTCCACGACGATGTGATCGAACCGGGAGCCAGCATCGGGGAACATCTTCACAATGGGGACGAGGAATTCTATTACATCCTGGAAGGAACGGGTGAAATGACGCTGGATGGAGCGCCGTTCACCGTGCAGCCCGGTGATTTTTGTTTCACGCAAAACGGGCATCGCCACAGTCTGCGGAACACCGGCGCGCAGCCCATGCGTTTCCTGGTCGTCTGCGTTAACCGCGAAATTTCCGCCCATCAGCCCGATGCCGACCACGGAGCAGACGACCGCGGATGCCATTGATCAGCCCGGGAATAAATATCCGACCGGTTTGCTTCCGCCCTGTTGACCCTGAGCCGGGAGCGCGCCACTTTCTTTCCTTCTGATGGCCGACTTTCTCGATAACACACCCTCCACCGAATCCAAACGCTGCGAACGCGCATTGCTTGTGGGGGTGCACACCCAGACAATGCAGCCCGGCGAGGCCCAGGAGCTGCTCGGCGAGCTCAAGGAACTGGTTGAGAACCTGAGCATCGGTGTCGTGCACTCGGAGCTGATCAATCTGCGCGAACCCAACCCCGCCACCCTGCTGGGCTCGGGCAAGACCACTCAGATCATCACCCTGGCCAAGCACATGGAGGCCGACCTGATCGTCATCGACGTTTCCCTCTCGCCCGCCCAACAGCGCAACTGGGAAAAACTTTCCGGCATCGCGGTGATCGATCGCGAGGAGGTCATTCTCGATATTTTTGCCGACCGCGCCCAGACCCGTGAAGCTGTGCTGCAAATCGCCCTCGCCCGCATGGAATATTCGCTGCCCCGGCTGTCCCGCGCCTGGACCCATCTGTCGCGGCAACGGGGCAAAGGCAAACTCGGTGGCGAAGGCGAAACCCAGCTCGAACAGGATCGCCGGCTGGTGCGCGACCGCATCACCCGGCTCAAGGCGGAACTCGTCGTCGTGCAGAAACAACGCGGCGTGCAACGTCGCAAACGCCTGCGCGTGCCGGTCCCCACCGCCTCCATCGTGGGTTACACCAATGCCGGCAAATCCTCCCTCATCAATGCCCTGACCGGATCGCATGTCATGGCGGAGGACAAACTATTCGCCACGCTCGATCCCACCACCCGGCAGCTCATTCTCCGCGGCAACCAGAAATTGCTCGTCACCGACACCGTCGGCTTCATCCGTCGGCTGCCCCACCGGCTCGTCGAGGCCTTCAAGGCCACCCTTGAGGAAACCATTGTCGCGGATTTCCTCATCCACGTCATCGACGTGACCAACCCGAATTTCGAGCACCACCACGCCACCACCCTGAGCGTGCTGGGAGAACTTGGGGCCGCGAACAAGCCGATCATCACGGTCTTCAACAAACTTGACGCCGCAACCCCCGGGGACCTGCAACGCGCCCGCCAACTGGCCCCGGACGCCATTTTGCTCAGTGCCCACACCCGCGCAGGGCTCGATGACCTGGAAGCGCGCTGCGTCGAATTGATCGCCGACCTGCATGGCTCAACCGAAATGCTGGTCCCGCATGACCGCTACGATGTCATCGCCCGACTGCATACCCTGGGGCACATTCAGGAACAGGAACACCGCGATGACGGCATCTTTGTCCGCGGCCGCATCCCCCTGACTCAGGCAGGCTACTTTGCCCCATTTATCATCACCGCGGGCAAGGTCGTGAGTCCCGTTCAGTCCGCATCGTAGATCTGCACCCGCGCCCACAAGGGTCTGCCCACCTCGAGGAA
>JAIPJW010000173.1 GCA_021734075.1 Cephaloticoccus sp. | reverse complement strand
GCACCCATCTGGATGGTCGGAGTAGTGGCTTGTGGCCTGACGTGGTATCTCAATGCCAGCGTGGTGCCATGGTCGGTCGAGACTTCCCGGTCGTTGCGCGATTCCCTGGCTTTCCGTTACCAATCGAAAAGCATGCCGGAGGATCGTATTGGCGTGGTATACAGTGTGGCTTTCGACAATCGCGCCGCGCACCGCATGTGGTTTTTCAACCGCTACAGCCAGTTCACGCGCAAGGCCTACGGCGTCAGTGTTTCCGAGCTCGATGATGAACGTCGGGAATTGCGCCGCTTGGTGGCCAACGAGGCCTGGTATGACCCGGAGAAAAAAGGCTGGGAATTCAGCGCGGGGCAGGAACTGGTGCTCAACCCGGTCAATGGCGAGATGCTGGAGCCGAGGCCCTTTTACAAAAGGTTTGTGCCGCAATATTACGAGGATCCCCGCCTCATGCTGCTGATCGATCGCAAGGCCGTGGATCTGTCGTTTTTCGAACTGCGCCGGTTGATTGCTTTTTTTGCCATCGACGACAACCCCAAGGGCTTGCCCTATGCGGTGCGGTATTTCGGTTTGTTGGCGGACACCTTGGGACCACTGATTGTGATTGCCCTGGCCGTGCCGTTTGCCGTTTCCGGGGTCCGGGTAAATCCGGCCGTGGGCGTTTCGAAATCCATCGGCTTGTTTTTCCTGTATTACATCCTGATGAACCTCGCGACCTCGCTGGCCACGAAGCAGGTGCTGGATCCCATGCTGGCCGCGTGGTTGCCCAATCTGGGCATGACCGCGATTGCCCTGTGGCTTTTTTCCCGGTTGCGCTGAACCGCGGGAAGTTGCCTTGGGTGGTCGGGCGGAGGAGGCCTTGCCCGAATCGGTTCAGACGGGAAACCAGCCGGTGATCAGCTGTTCGATCCGATGCCACACGGCATTGCTGGGCCAAAGCATGATGACCCAAATGACCACACAGTTAATGTAGCTCAGAAAGACGGCGGCACTCGCCATATCCTTCACCCGTTTCGCCAAGGGGTGCAGCTCCGGTCGCACATAATCGATGGTCCATTCGATGGCGGAATTGAGCAACTCGACGATCAGGATGAGGATCAGGGAAGCGATCATCAGCGCGGTTGAAACCGCATTGACCGGCAGGATGATTGCCAGGGGCGTAAGCAGGAGGGCGAAGAGCAAATCCTCCCGAAACGAAGGCTCGTGTTTCAGGGCGGCGAAAAAGCCGTCGATGGAATACCTGACCGAGGAAAAAAAATTCCGGAAACTGCGCCGCTTAGGCTCCAAATTCTCATTGGGTTGGGTCACGTCAGGAACATGAGGGGGAGGTCCGGCGAGGAGGAGCGCAATATCAAAATGGAGGCAATTTGACCCGCCTTTGTGCGACTGGGGGTCCCCTCAAGGAGTGGTGATATCAAAATCAGTGAAATCGTTCAAAATCCCCTCGTGTCGCTTGTCCTGTTTGTAGATCTGGAGAATTCTTCCATGCTCCTGTTCCGAGGTGGGGAAAATCCGCGGGGTTTCCCCCGGCAGAAAAATAGCGGTGTAGGCACGCTGCCGGTCCACCAGTCGACGAATGACGAGCATGATTATGATCCAGATTGAGTGGTGGGGATTTAAAGGTTTGGCTGATTTTGGCGCCGGACTTTTGGCCAAAGCAGTGGAAGGAGAGGCGCGAAGCTTAGTGCCCAAACACCACTGTGTTAACCTCGGTTCTTTTTCAAGTTGCTGCGCATTTTCTCCGTGCTATCGTTGGGCCGATATGGTTTACTCATATAGGGTATAAACCCTAGTTTAATTTTGATTAAGTTTACCTTCAAGTGAAAAAACTCCCCTTTCGTTGGAAGCTGACCCTGCTGATCATGTTGACCAGTGGCGTGACCCTGGGCATCGCGTTCGCCGGATTGTATATCTACGACGCGATTCAGTTTCGCGGCGAGATGCAGCGCCGGGTCGACAGCACGAGAAAAGTAGCGGCCGAAGTGCTTATTCCGCGACTCGCCAGCGGAGAGCCAATGTCTGCCGACGCGTTTGAAGACATGTTCATGCCCGATCATCAGATCGCGGCGGCAGCGGTCTACTCTCCGGACGGCAAATTACTGGCCCGTTATATTCGCCTGGGTTCAAACGAATTCATCCCGCGCCTGAGTGACATTTCGCGGATTTTTGGAGCGGATCTCAACGTGGTCCTCGTGCCTCTGCGCACGGCCGATGGCACCACGCTGGGCACCCTTTACATCAAGGCCGGAGTGAGCGACAGTGACAAGGAACGCTTTGATAATCTGCTGCGCGGCGTGGGCATAGTATTTCTGGTATCCGTGCTGTTTGCCTTTATCGTTGCTTATCGGGTGCAGGGAACAATTTCAAAACCGATCACGGCTCTGGCTGCGGCAGCCTTGCGAATCAGTCGCGATCGGGATTACTCGCTGCGAGTGGTCGGCGTTAATGCCTCCGGCGAAATCGGTTCCCTGGTCGAATCCTTCAATTCCATGGTCCAGACCATCGCGAACCGTTCCCAGGAACTTGAGTTTGCGCGGTCGGCGGCCGAGGAAGCCCGGGAGAAAACCCATTTTGCCAATCTGCAGTTGGAGGAGGCCAACCAGACATTGGAAGATCGGGTTGAGGAACGCACCCGCGCCCTGGCCGAAGCCAGTCACGCGGCTGATGAAGCCAGCCGCTCCAAGAGTGCCTTTCTGGCCAAAATGAGCCATGAATTGCGCACGCCGCTCAATGCGATTATCGGTTACAGTGAGATGATGCTCGAGGATGCGGTCGATGCCGGCAATACGACGACCGCCGATGACCACAAGAAGGTGCTGGGGGCGGCGCGCCATTTGCTGGGTCTGATCAATGACGTCCTGGACATCTCCAAGATCGAAGCCGGGCGCATGGAACTCTACGTGCAAACCTTTGAGATCGAAACACTCATCCGGGACGTTGCCAGCACGGTCTCGCCCTTGGTGGAACAAAAGGGCAATACCCTCTATGTCGAATGTCCACCGGATATCGGTTTGATGCAGGCAGATTCGACCAAGCTCCGCCAAATCATCCTCAATCTGCTGAGCAACGCGGTTAAGTTCACGGAAAAGGGTGGCATCACGCTTGCGGTGGAACGCCTGCCGGATGGGCAAACCCTCAGTATCAAGGTATCTGACACCGGCATTGGCATGACCCCGGAGCACATGAGCCGGTTGTTTCAAGCCTTCAGTCAGGCGGATGCCTCGACTTCGAGCAAGTATGGCGGCACCGGACTGGGCTTGGCCATTTCACGCCAGTTTGCCCAATTGATGGGTGGCAATGTCACCGTGGACAGCACGCAGGGTGTCGGCACTACATTCACCATTCTGCTGCCCCTGCAGGTGCAGTCCCTGGAACTCAAAAAGGAACCCGAGCCGGTCGAAGCAAGTGAGGGCACTGAGACGATTCTGGTGGGGGATGAATTGGTGTCGCATTCCCCCAAGCAGGACAACAGCGACAATTTTGACGTATTGTTGGTGGAGGATGATCCTCCCACGCGGGAAATGATGCGGCGTATATTGGAGCGGCGCGAATGGCGGATCCATGCCGTTGCGAACGGACAATTGGCCTTGAAGGCAATTGAGCGCCATGTCCCCGCGGCCGTCGTGCTTGATCTTAAGATGCCCATCATGAATGGTTTCCAGTTTCTCGATCGGGTTCGCGTCAATCCGATATGGAAGGATATACCCGTTTTTGTGTTTACCTCGATGGATGTGACCCACGATATACGGGAACGACTGACCAGTTGCTCCGCCGGTATATTCCAAAAGGGCAATTATTCGCGCGAAGAGTTGCTGCAACGTGTGCATGATGCAGTCCAAGATCATCTTTCTGTTTAACGTTAAAGCCGCTATAATCTTACCATGGCCAGAATCCTACTAGTCGAAGACAACGAAATGAACCGGGACATGCTCTCCCGTCGTTTGATCAAGCAAGGACATGAGGTTTCCATTGCAGTCGATGGGGCCGCTGGAGTTGCGCAGACGAAAGCAGAGCTTCCGGACATCGTCCTCATGGACATGAGTCTGCCAGTCATTGATGGCTGGGAGGCGACCCGCCAAATCAAGGCCGATGACAGCATCAAACACATTCCGGTCATCGCGCTCACGGCTCATGCCATGATCAGTGATCGGGACAAGGCGCTTGCGGCCGGATGTGATGATTTTGACACCAAGCCGGTCGAGCTCGTGCGCTTGGTGGAAAAAATCAAAGCCCTGCTGAACAAATCTGCCACTCCCGGATCTTGATGATGCCTCCGGAGGAGTCCCCAGCACCAGGCAGTCCGAAGGCAATGCCGACCCCGGAGTCGGTGCCGTCTTTGACGCAGAGTCCGTTTTCGGTGACGCAAAGTCCGTTTGAGTCACCCAAAACCGCCCATTTGCGCGAGGAAATTGCCCATGTGCGGCATTCGCTGGGCACGCCGCTCAATCAGATCATCGGTTACTCCGAGATGCTGATTGAATCCGCCGATGAGATGAACATTTCGAATTTGGTAAAGGATTTGAAATGTATCCACAATGCGGGGGGCGAGATCCACTCGATTGTCACGGACGCACTGGCCACCTGGAAAATAGCGGTTGGGCAAATTGATCTGGTCCTGCTGGAACAGGAGATTCGCACGCCACTCAACACGGTCATCGGTTATGCCGAGTTGTGCCATGACGAGGCGGTGGCAGCCGGTCTGGCCCAAGTGGCCAATGACCTGCAAAGTATTCTCAAAGCGGCCAGTAATCTCAGCAATATTTACGAGACCCAGGTCCGGCCACTGGCGCCTCAATACGCCGCCGCTCCGTCCACCGGCACCAGGAGTCCCATCCCGCTCAAGGCGGAAGACCCGGCAACGGCTCAGGAGGTAACGGGAGGTGACAACCTGCCGACGATCATCGGTCGCATTCTGGTGGTGGATGATGATGGCATGAATCGCTACATGCTCAGGCGCCGTCTGGTCAAACTGGGCCACGATATTGCCGAGGCCGTGGATGGGCAGGATGCCCTGCAAAAACTGATGCAGGGCGAATTCGATCTGGTCCTGCTCGATGTCATGATGCCCGTGATGGACGGATTCCAGACATTGGAGATGATGAAATCCAACCCGCGCACCCGCAACATACCTGCCATCATGTTGACGGCCCTCGACGATCCAAGCCGGATCGCCCGTTGCATCGAAGCCGGGGCCGAAGATTACGTTTCAAAACCGTTCAATCCGGTGGTCCTGCGTGCCCGTATTTCCGCCTCACTTGAGAAAAAGCGTCTGTTGGACCAGGAGCGCGCGCATTTGGCGGAAATTCAGAGCGAACGGGCAAAATCCGACCGGTTGTTGCTCAATGTCATGCCCCGGGCCATTGCCGATCGACTCAAGGCCGGTGAGAACA
Organism: Cephaloticoccus sp.; assembly: GCA_021734075.1. Taxonomy (GTDB): domain Bacteria; phylum Verrucomicrobiota; class Verrucomicrobiia; order Opitutales; family Opitutaceae; genus Cephaloticoccus. Next base: position 1,625 of record JAIPJW010000173.1, on the reverse strand, counting down.
CGATCGTCGAAAGCTTCGCTGAATGCACGGTGTTGTTTGTGGATATTGTCGGTTTCTCCCGGATTGCGAGCGGGCACACCCCGCAACGCACCGCCCAGTTGCTCAATGAAATCTTTTCCAATTTCGACCACATCACCGACAACCTGAAACTGGAAAAAATCAAGACCATCGGTGACGCTTACATGCTGGTGGGGGGCGTTCCGATTGTGCGCAAGGATCATGCCCATGCCTGTGCGGAGGCGGCTTTTGGCATGTTGGAGTCGATGCGGGCTTTCAACCGGCGCAATCAGGTCAATTGGTCGGTGCGCATCGGCATGAACAGCGGTCCGGTGGTTGCCGGTATCATTGGCACACGCAAATTTTCCTACGACTTGTGGGGACAAACGGTCAACATTGCCAGTCGGATGGAATCGCATGGTATTCCGGGACGCATTCAGATCCCGGATTCCACCAAGGACTTGCTTGGTGGCTTGTATGAATATGAACCCCAGGGGCTGATCGCCATCAAGAATGCCGGTGAGATTTTCACCTATCTGCTCCGCCGGAAATAGAGGGGGACTGGTCCGATGGCCGGACCGATGGGGATCTGCCGGTGACGGAAAAAACCCGGCTCGACGTCGGTGGAGCCGGCCTTAAGGCTTGCCGCAATGCGCATGAGAATTCCCTTCATTGTCCTGCCCTCGGTGTTTTTGGTTTTGGCAGCAAAACTTTGCGGCGGGGAGACCACCCCCTCCGAGCGGCATTTGCTCATTGGGATAAAAAATATTCCCGCCAACGAGCAGACGGATGAGGGGGCGTTTGGCTACAACGACTATAATCGACAACGGATAATCAGCCTCGTGCGCAATACCGCCCTGCTGTTGGCCACACCCGAAGAGGTAGCCCAATGGCAGTCCTTGGGGTTTGATCCCGAGGTGTTGCTGGAGAGTGATAACGAATTGGATCTTTACCGTCGGGCGCTCTACGGACCGGCCTTGAAACTGGATCCGATCTATCACACCTACGAGCAAATCGTCGCCCGGGCCGAGGCACTGCAGGCCCAACGTCCTGAATTGATGACCCGGATTCAAATCGGCGAGACCACCCAGTTTCACCGGCCCATCTATGCCTATCGGCTTTCCAATGACGCCGCCAAGGTGCAGGACCGTCCCGCGGTCCTCTTCGATGGTTGCCACCACGCCGATGAAATCATGGGGGCGGAAATTGTCCTCGCCTTGATGGAGAAATTGATGGCCGGCTACGGCACCGATGCCGCGGTCACCCGCTGGCTCGACACTATTGAGATCTATCTTGTGCCGGTCGTGAATGTCGACGGGCACCACTATGTGACCTCGGGGCATGATCCGCGTTGGCGCAAGAATGCCCGTGATGTGAATCGTGACGGGGTCACCGGCGTTTACCCGGAAGGCGTGGATGTCAACCGGGGCTACAGTTTCAATTGGGCGCTGGGTGGATCGAATGACCCCGTGGGTCCCAGCTACCGTGGGGCCCATCCCTTTTCCGAGGCGGAAAATCGGGCCATGCGCAATCTGGCGGATCAGCGGCAGCTACTGTTGTCGATTTCCTATCACAGCCAGGGGGAGGTGATCTACTATCCCTGGATCTGGGGCAACCTGACGGCGCCG
>JAIPJW010000172.1 GCA_021734075.1 Cephaloticoccus sp. | reverse complement strand
GCCTCCTGGCTGCCCGCGATCTTTCTGGTTCGCGGGGTCGCGGGATTTGCCAACAGTTACCTCATTCAATTTTCCGGCGTGCGTGTGCTCGAGGCCATCCGTTTTGATTATTTCCGCAAACTGCAATTCCTCCCCCTGTCGTTCATCCAGAAACAGACCTCGGGCGACCTGATTTCCCGGGGCATCGCCGACACCAACCAGCTGCAGTTTTCCCTCACCACCATCGCCAATGATGGCATCAAGCAACCGGCGGCCCTGCTGGGTTCCATCGGGGTGTTGATCTGGTTCGCCTTCAATGAGCAGGGGGTCGTTCTCGTCCTGGTCTGTCTGGCGGTGATTCCCATCTGCGTGTTTCCCATCCGCTATATCGGCAAAAAGCTCCTCGCTCGGGCCCACCAGATTCAAGCCCAGCTCGGAACCGTGACCGAACGCTTCTCGGAAAACCTGAGTGCCGCCAAGGAAGTGCGGGCCTTCGGCTTGGAAAAACACCAAACCGAGCGATTTGCCATCGAAAGCCGGGGACTCATCAACTTCCAGATGAAGGCCGTGAAATACGCCCAGGCGTTGACGCCCGCCATTGAGATTATTTCCGCCTTCGGTTTGGCCTTTACCCTGATTTACGCCTACCGCGCCGGCGTCAAACTCGAGTCGTTCCTCGCCATCATCACCGCACTCTACGCCAGTTACGAGCCCATCAAAAAGCTCGGCGCCCTGAACAACGAAATCAAGCGTGGCACCAGTGCCCTCGACCGCTTGGAAGTCGTGCTGAATGAACCGCTCGTCATCACCGATCCGGAGAAACCAGTGACCGTGGGAAGGTTGCAGGGCAATGTGCGGTTTGACCGGGTCAATTTTGCCTACAAGTCCGGCGAACCGGTGCTGCACAAAGTCAGCGTTGATGTCCCCCGGGGCACCGTCTGCGCCCTGGTGGGTCCCAGCGGCGCCGGCAAATCCACCTTCGCCAACCTGGTGCCGCGGTTTTACGAGGTGACCGGAGGGGCGGTCTCCATCGATGGCATTGATATTCGCAACCTGCGTCTGGCCGATCTGCGCGGCAACATCGCCGTGGTCTCCCAGGATCCCGTGCTCTTCAATGATACCATTTATAACAACCTGTTGCTGGGGCGGGAAAACGCGACCCGCGACGAGGTGGTGGCGGCAGCCCGCAATGCCCATGCCGACGAATTCATCCGCAATCTTCCTCATGGCTATGATACCGTCGTGGGTGAGCGCGGTGCGCTAATTTCCGGTGGCCAGAAGCAACGCATTGCCCTAGCCCGGGCCTTCCTGCGCAACGCCCCCATCCTGATCCTGGATGAAGCCACCTCCGCTCTGGATTCACAAAGTGAGCAGATGATCCAGGATGCCCTGCAACATCTCGTGGTGGGCAAGACAGTATTCATCATTGCCCATCGTTTCAGCACCATCCGGGATGCCACGATGATCCTCGTCTTTGATCAGGGCAACATCGTGGCCTCCGGGACCCACCCCGCGCTTTACGAGGGCAATCCGCTCTACCGCTCGCTCTACGACCGTCAGCACTCGCCCTCGTAAGCCGAGTCATGCTCATGCCCGCCACCCCGCGCATTTTGGTCATCCGCCGTCGCTACCTCGGGGATATTGTTCTGCTGGGTTCGGTTTTGCAAAATCTCCGCCTCCAGTGGCCGCAAGCGCACATCACCCTGCTGGCCGAGCAGGCCTTTGCTCCCATCGCCTTGCTCCATGGCGAAATCAACCGTGTGCGGGCCTTCCCCCGTAAGCTTGGCGAGTGGCCGGGATTTTGTCGCGACATCCGTCGGGAGGCGTTCACCCATGTGCTCGATTTCGACAACACCGACAAGACGGCCCTCGTAACCCGATTGAGTGGTGCCCCTTTGCGGGTGACTTACGACCGCGAAACCAATCCTTTTCGTCATCGTTGGGTCTACACCGGACAGGCCCGCATCACCAATGAGTTTTACACCAGTCAGCACATCACCGAAACCTACCTGAAGCTGCTCGAGCCGGCCGGAGTTCCGGTCGTGAGTCGTGCCATCAAGTTGACCCCGCGTGAACCGGATTTGGCCGCCGTCGCCAAGTTTGGTGGCGGTTTCAAAAGAAAAGTCCTGGTGCATCCCGGCAGTCGCAGCCGCTTTCGCGTCTGGCCAGCCGAAAGATTTGCCGCCGTCTGTGACCGCATGCAGGACGAATTGGATGTGCAGGTCTTCATCGCGGCCGGCCCGGGAGAACGGGCCATGGCCCAGCAAATCCGGCAACTGGCCCAACGCCATGTCGTGGTGCTCGATCAGCGATTCACCATCTGCGAATTTGCCGCTCTGATCAGCAAGTTCAACCTGCTGCTTTGTCACGACAGCGGCCCGATGCATATCGCAGCCGCGGTCGGCGTGCCCGTGGTTGCACTATTCGGTTCACAAAACTCCTATATCTGGAGACCCATCGGCGAAGGGCACACCATCCTGCACCCCCCCCTGCCCTGCACGTGCCTGCCCGACACTCCCACGCCTTGTGTGAAGATGGATTCCTATCGCAACTATTGCGTGCGCAAGCTGGGCGTCGACGAAGTCTTTGCCGCCTTGCAGCGCAAGTTGGTCATCCAAAACTGAGACCATGTCCGAGTTACCCAAAGTCACCATCGCGATCCCGACCTATAATCGGGCCCCGTGGCTGGCCCAGACATTGCAGGGGTTGACGACACAAATCTACCCGGCGGATCGGTTGGAAATCCTGATCATCGACAACAATTCGCCGGACAATACCCGTGACATTGTCGCCTCATTTGCCCACGCACCGCATCCCCCGCGGCATTTGCTGGAAACCCAGCAAGGGGCCAATTTCGCGCGCAACCGGGCCCTCGCCGAAGCGCAGGGCGAAATCATTGTTTACGGGGATGATGACATCCTGACGCCGCCGGATTGGCTGGGTGCACTGGTGCAACCTTTCGTCGGGGATACCGACCGTAAAATCGGTGCCGTTGCCGGCGAGGTCGTGCCGGTTTTCCCCGATGGATGCCCACCCTGGGTGCGTTCATTTCATGGCCCCCAAGCGTTCCGCCCCGACACCGGCTCGACGGAGGATCATCAGGTGCCCATGAGCGCCAATCTCGCCTTTCGCCGCGATGTGCTGCTCGCCCAGGGCGGTTGGGACACCAATGTGGGGCGCAAAGGTGGCCGCGTTTTTGGAGGCGAGGAAAACGGACCCATCCGCCGGCTGCGCCGGGCTGGTTACGAGATTTGGTTCGCGCCCCGAGCCAGCGTGCAGCACCAAATGCCGGCCGCGCGCACCACCCTGCGGTATGTCAAACGTCACGCGTTTGACTCAGCCTGTTCCCGCGTGGTCGGCCGGGTGGCCATGGACCGGGAGGAAGGCAAATCATCCACGGGCTACCTGCTATCGCGGCTACCCGGCAATTTTTTCAAGTTGGTTTGGTTTGGACTTCTGGCCGGGTTGAACACCCTGGTCCTGCAACCCGGGTCCGCGAAAAAATCGCTCGTGCGTTGCTGGCGATCCTGTGGTTATCTCTATCAAATCCCACGCTCAATGTTTGGGCGCATTTAATCCTGAATTTCGCCCGTGAATCCTCCCTTCCCCATCAGCGTAGTCATCGTCGCCCGCAATGAGGCGGAGACTTTGGCCCGTTGCCTCACCAGTGTGGAGGGGTGGGTGCAGGAGATCGTGGTGGTGCTGAATGAAACCACCGATGACAGTGAGCAAATCGCCCGGCAGCACGGGGCCGTGATCAAGCACACGGCATGGCAGGGCTTCCGTGACACCAAAAACTGGGCACTGGATCAGGCCACCCAACCTTGGGCGTTGTGCCTTGATGCCGACGAGGAAGTCTCCCCCGTATTGCGAAAGTCCATTGCGATTTTTTTCCAGCGGAGCGACTTTTCGAAATATGCCGGGGTCAGTTTCCCGCGCAAGGTGTGGTTCATCGACCGTTGGATTACCCACGGCGATTGGTATCCCGACTTCAGCCTGCGTTTGATCCAACGCAGTCAGGCCCGTTGGGGCGGCGACCAGTTTGTGCATGAGAAAATGGAATGCACCGGACCGGTGGCGTTTTTGCGGGGCGATCTGCACCATTACTCCTTTCCCAATCTTGCCAGTCATGTCGCAAAAATGAACCCTTTCGCCGACCTGTTCGTGCAGCAGCAACTCGCCAAGGGCGGCAGTTTCTCCCTGATTGCGGCCTTCTTCCGTCCGGCCTGGCGGTTCTTCCGCGCCTACATCCTGCGCCTCGGCTGCCTGGACGGCTACCCCGGCTATTACATCGCCTGGGCCACGGCCTTCGGCACCTTTGTCCGTTACAGTCGGCTGTATGAGGCGAAACACCAACGCCCGCCCGATGCCTGAGGAACCCCACCATTTCAGCCGGGTCGCCGAGGAAATGATCGGTGACTTGCGCGGCATCCCTTTCGACGAACCCCGGCGGCAGAAGAAGCGTCCCACCAAGGATCTGGGCACCGTGGTCGAGGAATTGCTGGTCCAATACAAGATTGGACACGATTCCCCCGAACAGACCATTCGGGATCATTGGTCCGAACTGGTGGGCCCGGCCAATGCGGCCTATTCGCATCCGGTAAATATCGAACGGGGGCGTCTGTTGGTGCTCGTTTCCCATTCCGTGGTGCGCAGCGAACTGTTTCACCACCGCGAGAGCATTACGGAGAAAATCAGGCAACTATCAGGCTGCAAAGAAGTTAAGTTTCTAAATATTCGGGCCGGCTGACCCTTTTCAAGCCGTGCAAATTTACGCTTGCGCCACGCTGTCCGCTTTTGGATTCTGGCTCCTTGCGTTAGTGGAAATCCATCGGTTGTGGATTCCCACCATGGCTGGTCCGGCATTCCGTCGGATTGGAACGGTGACGCCGGCTCAGCCGCGATTTCGGTCGCGGTCAGGCGGGGGTCACGGAGCTCGCAAGGGTTCCCTACAGTCGTGAAACCAAACATCAAACCATGTCTACCGTCTCAAAACCAGAAATCATCTCCGAATACAAAATCCACGAGAAGGATACCGGCTCGTCCGAAGTCCAGATCGCGCTGCTGACCGCCCGGATCAATCACTTGACCGAGCATCTGCGCACGCATCGCAAGGACTTTCACTCGCGCCGGGGTCTTCTGCAGATGGCTGCCCGCCGTCGCAAGCTCCTCGACTATGTCAAACGCCACGACCTGGCGAAATATACCGAGTTGCTGCAGAAGCTAAGCCTTCGCCGCTAATCGACTTTATCACACGGGCGACCCGATCCGCGGGTCGCCCGTTGTCTTTACCGACACCGCCAATCAGAACGGGACATTTCCGTTTGCCGCCCTGTGTGGGCCAGCTGGCCCCCCGGCAGCGACGTCAAACGGGAATCTCTCGCGTCTGGGACGGAGAGATAAAGTGGGTTTACCAAATCCACCGCAGTGCGCGCTCCGCGTGTGCTGCCGCTTTCACCTTTGGAAGCACCGGGTCATCAGTCCAGTGTCACTGATCACCCCTCCTTATCCGCGACACTATATCCGAAAATAAGAAATGAAGCAGAAATATAACGTAACGGTCGCCGAACTCGGCATGACCTTCTCCACGGGCTCAATCGCCCAACTCGCCGGCGGCGCTGTCAATGTTAACGTCGGGGAGACCAATATCCTCGTCACCGCCTGTGCCGCGCAAACGATGCGCCCCGGTCAGGACTTCTTCCCCCTCACGGTGGATTATCGCGAAAAGTATGCCGCCGCCGGTCGTTTCCCCGGTGGTTACTTCAAGCGTGAAGGTCGTCCTTCCGAAAAGGAAATCCTCACCTCCCGTCTCTGTGACCGGCCCTGCCGCCCGCTCTTCCCCGAGGGTTTCCTCAATGAAGTGCAGATCATCGGCCAGTTGCTCTCAGCCGACTTGATCAACGACGCCGACATCTCGATGGTGAACGGTGCCTCCGCCGCCCTCGCGATTTCCGACATCCCCTGGGGTGGCCCGATCGCCTGTGTGCGGGTGGCGGAAATCGACGGCAAATTCGTCGCCAACCCGAACATTGAACAAATGTTCTCGAGCTCGCTCGACCTCATCTACGTCGGCACCGAGGCCGAGATGCTCATGATCGAGGGTTCCGCCGACCAGATCACCGAGGAGCGTTTCATCGAAGCCCTCGAATTCGGCCAGCAATCCATCCAGCCGATCATCGCGGCCATCAAGGAATTGGTCGCGCTCGCCGGCAAGCCCAAGGCCGAGTTCCCGCTCGTCAAGGCCACGCCCGAGGCCCGGGCCATCATTGAGCGCGTCGCCACGGCCGATAAGGTCAGCGCCGCCATCTTCGGATTCGAAAAGGCCATCCGTTCCGCCAACGTCAAGGCGTTGAAAGAGGAAGCCAAGGCCGCCCTCACCGCCGAGCTCGGCGAAGGCAAGTTCACCGACGTTGATCTCAATGTCGTGTTTGAGGATCTCCAATACAAAGCCTACCGCCAGACCGTGCTCGATCGCGGCGTTCGCGCCGACAAGCGCGGGGCCAAGGATCTTCGCCCCCTCGACTCGCAGGTCGGCGTCCTCCCCCGCGTGCACGGTTCCGCCATGTTCCAGCGCGGCGACACCCAGAACATCGCCATCACGACCCTCGGGCCGACCAAGGAAGCGCAACGGCTCGACGCGTTGACCGGTGGAGTGACTTCAAAGTCATTCATGCTGCACTACAACTTCCCTCCTTTCTCCGTGGGTGAGGCCGGCCGTTTCATCGGTCCGGGCCGCCGCGAGATTGGCCACGGTGCCCTGGCCGAGCGTTCGCTCGTGCCGGTGCTGCCGCCTGAGGATGTCTTCCCCTACTCGATCCGTGTTGTCTCCGAGATCATGGCCTCCAACGGCTCGACCTCGATGGCTTCCATCTGCGGCGGATGTCTCTCCCTCATGGACGCGGGTGTTCCCATCATCGCTCCCGTCGCTGGTATCAGCTGCGGTCTGATGACTTCCAACAAGGAAGACGGCTCCATCGACAAGTGGGTTACCATCACCGACATCCTCGGTGAGGAAGACCATTTCGGTGACATGGACTTCAAGCTCGCTGGCACATCCAAGGGC
>JAIPJW010000171.1 GCA_021734075.1 Cephaloticoccus sp. | reverse complement strand
GGTGTCTTCCAGATCAGCCTCCAAAGCACGGTCGAGGGAGTCCACCGGCAGCAGGGCACTCAATAGCAGGGTGTAACTTTCCCAGGCGCGCACCAGGTTGGCCGGGGCCTGGATATGGTCCAATTCCGCCAGCAGGGCCCGGGCCTCAGCGGCCTGCACGCGGTGGGAAAATGCGTCCGCCACCCGGGAGGGCAGATTGTGCGCCTCATCAATGATCAGCAAGGTGCGGGCCGGATCGTAACCCGGTTGAAAATAGAACAAACTGCGATTGGCCGGGGCGAACACGTAATTGTAGTCACCGATCCAGACATCATTAAAGGCAAGGGAGGCGCGGGTGATCTCGTAGGGACATATTTTGGCTTCGCGCCCGGCGGTGCGCAGGGATTCCAAGTCGCGCGCCTGATTTTCCAAACGGTAAAACCGAGCCAAGCCACTGTCCGGCCAGCGCGCCTCGATGCCGTCGAGATAGGCGCAATTGTCGCGGACACAATGAAAGGTGTGGTTGACGCAATGCTCCGACTTGTTGCGCACGTGCCACGCTGCCACGGCGGGTCCGTCCGATTTCTCTCCCGGCTCAAAGTAACCTATTGGGTTACTTGCGCCGTGGGTTGGGAGTAGATTATCAGAAGTGGAATGAGGGGAAGAGTCGGAATCAAAGTAACCTATTGGGTTACCTTGAGCGGGGGCGGTCATGGCGGCCAGTTGGTGAACAACCTGGATCTGGCCGGTCGATTTACTGGTGAGATACAGGGCGCGATCAAAATGGCCCGAGCGCAATTGACCGAGGGCAAATTCGAGCAGGACACCTGTTTTGCCGAAACCGGTGGGGGCCTCGAACAATACGGCAGGGTGACGCTCAAAGCCTGCGGTCAGGTCCGCCAAGGTGGTTTCCTGGCCTGGTCGCGGGGAGGCAAACGCGGGTTGAAAGCGGAGCCCCCTGAGCCGTTCGCGGGCGCGGAGTCGCAGGTTGAGAAACTCCACCACGCGGCCGAGTTGGGCGCGTTGGGTGGCCTCATCAGCGGTTGTCAGCGTGATGGTCTGGGCCAGGCCACTGCCGGCTTCGATGAACAGCAGTTCGGCGCGAAATTTCTGTTCGGCCACAGTGCTGCGGCGCAGGGCCAGATAAGTGGCCGCCTGGGTAAAGTATTCGGGGTAATCGCGGCGCAGTTCGGCCTCATCCGCCGGGAGGTGACGCATCACGGTCTTGATCTCGCGCAGCAGACTGGAAGCGACCTCGGGCAGAATCTGGTCAATCCGGCCGCTCAGATGGAGGGTCCAGCCCTGGTGATAAATCCGGCCGTTGATCGCGACCTCAAATTCGGCATCAGCTCGTTCGCTCGCGACCTGTTGGCGCAGTTCCTGGTGCCATTGCGTGCCCAGTTGGGCGCGCCAGATGCCCTGACGACCGCTGCCGCTGTCATGCGGGCCGAGCGAGAAGGTGGAAAACTCGCCTACGCTCAATGTGGCCTGACGCTGATCGAGATCGAATTCCATGGGGTCAGTCGAAGAGAATCTCGGTGTGACCGCGGAGGTATTCCACCAGCCGGTTGTGCAGGCGCAGCACACTGGCCGCGGCGGTCGTTTGGCCGGCGATGGGCTGATTGAGCAATTCCGTGACCATGCGACGATCAGCCGCCGGGAGGGTGGGCAGCCAATGCTGCTTGATGGGATATCCCTCGTCGCGGGCAAAACAGTAGAGGGCCTTGAAGTGGGCGATGTCGGGCCGGTCGGCGGTATTGAACGCCGCAAAGGCCGAGCGGAGCAGGGCGGCCACGGGTCCCCGGCTTTCCTCCGAAACATGGTTGCGGGCAAGCAAAGCGGAAAAGGCGGAGGCATGCACCAAGGCGGCATAACTGCGGCCAATGCCCACGGCACGGTTGAGCAACCGGCACTCCTTCACAAACCACGTGCGACCCTGATTGGAACTTTCCAAAATGAGGGTGGCTTCATCAAACAGATCGAGCGGGGCGGGCGCGTTGCCCCCGGGTTTTGCCTTGGGCAGGCGTTGCATCACCAGCAGGGTGCCGTGTTCCTCGGAAAAAACAGTGCAGGTCTGAAACTTGTCGCCCGGGGGCTGCTTCAACAGCACGAAGGCATCGGTGTGGAGCGTGAGGCCGGGCACGCGAAGTATTTATTGAACCGGAGTGGGCGTCGCCGGATCGCGGGAATTGCCCCGTGGCCAGGGCGGGACCACGCCGCCACCTGAGATGATGAGTTTCATGCCCTCGCCGACGCTCATCTCCAATTCGACGATGTCCCTGGCGGGGACGAGGATCAGGAAACCGCTGGTCGGATTCGGGGTGGTGGGCACAAACACCGTCCATACTTCCTGGTTGGTTTTGGCCTGGGCCTCGCCCTGGGTCTTGCTGGTGAGAAAGCCAATGACCCAGGAATCCCGACGGGGGAATTCAACCAGCACGACCTTGCTGAAGAGGTTGCGCTTTTGTGACCCAAAGGTGTCGACGATTTGTTTGACCGTGGTGTAGACCGCATTTACGCCCGGAATGCTCAGCATGATGCGTTCGCCGACGCTCAGGAGATATTTGCCGAATACATGGCGTGAGACGTAACCGAGCAAGGCGACCAAGAGCAGCACTATGAGGGTCGAGAAGATATCCCAGACAATATTCAGGCTGGGCAGATCACGCAGGAACTCCGGCAGGAACAAGAAGAACAACGGGCGGAAGGTGCCGCCGACGGCCTCGATGATATTGCGCAGGGCCCAGATGGTGACAACCAGCGGGGCAAGCAGCACCAGGCCGGTGAGCAGGGCATTGCGGAAAGTGACCAGTTTGGAGTCGTCGTTGTCAGACATATTTCGTGATCACTTTCAGTGCCCGGTGGTGCGGAGGCAAAATTATTTGCGCAAAACAAACGTGGGCAGGGCGGCGGCGGCCTGCAGGAGGGCGAGCGCCCGGGCCTCTGCGGCCCGCATGCGGCGTTTTTTTGCGGGCTGGATGTCGTCGTAGCCGGCCAGATGCAACCAGCCGTGCACGACGTAGAGGGTGAGTTCGGTGGAAAAATCGTGACAGTGGCCGGCTGCATACGCCGCGGCCCGGTCAACCGACACACAGATTTCACCGGCCACGCCCAGACTGCCATCCCCGGCAAAAGTGATGACATCGGTGGGGGTGGGATCGTGCAGGAAGTCGGCGTGGATTTTGGCCAGGGCGACATCGGAGAGAAAGACCAGCGACAGTTCACCGGCCGGGCAGCCGCCGTTAAACCTGCCGGCGGCCTGGTCCAGGGTGTGGATGGCACATTGCACGGCCCGGCGCGGCAGGCTCAGCCGCGGGTGATGATTCGCAATACTGGTGCGGCGGGCCACTTTCATCCCTTGGGGGCGGGTGCTTCAGGTTCGGTCCCGGCCGGATAATTCACCCGCGAATGCAGCATGTTCAGCATGGTGAAATTGAAGCTGCTTTTGATCCTGGTGATTTCCGCGAAGGTCAGGAGCGATTCATCCATCTGTTCATCCTCGATCCGATCACGAATGATGGAATCGATCAGCTCGCCCATGTGTTGAGGGGTCACCTTGCGCAGGCTGCGCGAAGCCGCCTCAACCCCGTCGGCCAGGGAGATGATGGCGCTTTCCTTGAATCGCGGCACGGGACCATCATAGCGGTAGGTGGACTCCGCCACCTCCATGGGTCCAAGTCCCGGGGGATACAATTCCCGGCTTTCATTGCGCCTTGCCGGGATTGAGTTGCCCTGAGACGTGGTCACGGCCCGATGATAGAAAAAGCGGATCAGGGTGGTGCCATGGTGCTGGCGGATTACGTCAATCACCGCCCGGGGCAACCGGTGCTGCCGGGCCAAATCCACGCCTTCCTTGACGTGGCTTTTGATGATGAGGGCGGAGAGCGATGGATTGTTCAGGTCGTGCGGGTTTTCACGGGTGCGTTGATTTTCGATGAAGTATTCCGGTTTCACCGTCTTGCCGACATCGTGAAACAAGGCGCACACCCGGGCCAGCAACGGATTGGCCCCGATGGCGCTGGCCGCGTTTTCCGACAATTGGGCCACGACCAGGGAGTGGTGGTAGGTGCCGGGTGCCTCCAATTGCATCAGGCGCAGCAGCGGATGATTGTAATCCGTGAGCTCGAGGAGGGTGATGTCGGTGGTGCGTTTGAAGAGACTCTCCAGCACCGGCAGCAGACCGACGACAATGATACCCGTGAGCACGCCCGAGGTCAGGCCGGCCCCAAATTGTTTGAGCAGGGTCGCCAGCGGCAACTGGTCGGCCAGGCCGACCAGGAGGGCAAACAGGGCGATGGTGAGTCCCCCGAGGCCGGCGGAGCGCACGACCCGGCTGCGCTTGCGGACATCCTGGCAGGAGAAAATCGCCACGGTGGAGGCGAGAAAGGTCAGGACCAGCAGATCAAGCCGGTTGCCGTAGATGACGCCGGTGAAAATCGAGATGAACAGCGCCATGAAGATGGCCGAACCGGCGTCAATCAGGATGGCGACAATCAGCGGGGCGAAGGCGAAGGGGGCGATATAGGGCAGGGTGGAGGCCCAGTCGCCGTGCAGGGAGAAGAAGTCGAGTGACCCCAGGGAATAAACCGCCCGGACCAGGGTGATGTTGAGAATCACCACAAGCGCGAGCAGGCCCAGGCGGCCGTTGCTTAATGAAGTTTCCCGATCCTCCAGGCGCACGTAAAAGACGCTCGCGAGCACCATTGCCAGCACCAGCAGGATGCGGCTGAAGAGTTGCAGGTCCTCATCAAGCTGATTGGCGGTATTTTCGCGCAGCGCCTTGCGGTGCGCCATCAACATTTCGTATTGCTCAGGCGTGACCCGCGTGCCGGGTTCGATAATGGAATGGCCCCGGTTGACATGCACGACCACGGGCTTGAGCTGGCTCACCGCCACCTCCTGGCGCTGCGCGGTTGCCTCGCGGTCAAAGGCAAGATTGGGAACCACGCCGTTGCGCAGGACGCGAAACAACGCAAACGAGACATTGCGCGGCACGTCCTCGCCGGCAAGATTGATGCGCAGATAAGTCAGGGCTTCCTCCAATGATTGCACATGACGGACACTGATGCTGCGATCGGGCTGGGTGACCTGCAGCACCGAGATGTGCCCCGGGGTGTCCCCGGTAAGCGTGTCGTCGTGCACTCCGTCGGCATAGATTTGGCGGAGCACTGAAAGACCGGCTTCAATCAGGACGGCGCGTTGCTCCGTGGGCATGTGGGTCATGAGCAGTTTCAAGTCCTCATGACTGGCGCGGTAAGGACCCCGGGCATTGAACGCGTCAAAGGCAGCGGTTAGATTTGCGTCCAGTTCCGTTTTAAGCGGGTTCTTGGTCGATTGTGATCGCTCCAGTTCGGCCACCTGGATTTGCAGATCATGCACCGCATCGATGAATTCGAGCAGGGGTTGCTTCTCCAGGCGATAGACCGGCGGGACGCGTTCAATAATTTGCGCCCGGGCCTGTTGGGTGCGGATTTCACTCGCGTAATTGAAGGGCACGACGGCGTCGATCCTGGTGGTGGCCAATTGGTTGGGCAGCACCGGCAGGTTGGCGGTGTTCAAACCGGCCGAGCTCACGATGACGATGGCGACAACCGTGACGCAGAAAATCAAGGCGGTGACCCAGCGGCTGTTCTCCAGGAACACCATGAAGGCAGCCGGTTCGGCCGTGCGGCGCATTTTGCGTCCGCCCAATCTGGTCATGATCTTTTCCAGCCACGACATGGTTCAGGTGTCCACCTTGGCGCTGCCGGGGTTCTGGTAGTCCTCATAGGCGGCGATGATCTTTTGCACCAGCGGATGGCGCACGATATCCGCCGCGCTGAAGGTGTGAAAATCAATCCCGGGCACATGGTTCAGAATGTGACGGACCTCGATCAGGCCGGAAAGTTTGCTGCGCGGAAGATCCACCTGCGTGATATCGCCGGTGATGACCATGCGTGATTCCTCCCCGAGGCGCGTGAGAAACATCATCATTTGCTCCGGCGTGGTGTTTTGTGCCTCGTCGAGGATGATGAAGGCGTTGGAAAGCGTGCGGCCGCGCATGTAGGCCAGGGGCGCAATCTCGATCAGGCCCTTTTCCGTCAGCCGCGCCACATCCTCGGGTTCCAGCATGTCGTGCAAGGCATCATAGAGGGGGCGCAGATAAGGCAGAATTTTCTCGCGCAGATCACCGGGCAGAAATCCCAGGGCTTCCCCGGCCTCGACGGCGGGTCGGGTCAGGATGATGCGTTGCACCTCATTTTTCAACAGGGCCCGCACGGCCGCAGCGATCGCCAGATAAGTCTTGCCCGTGCCGGCTGGTCCAATGCCGAATACGACGGCGTGCCGGAGCATGGATTGCAGATAAAATTTCTGGCCCAGGGTCTTGGGGACGATGCTTTTGCGGTTGGTCGGGATGACCATCGGTTCGGCCACCAATTCACGCATTTGGTCTCCTTCGCCCCGGGCAAAGGTTTCGACGATGCGCTCAAAGTCCGGTGTGCGAATGGCCATGCCCTGGGTCCGCGCCTGATCAAGAAACTTGAACAAATCCTCGGTGACGGCCAGCGCTTCGGCCGGAGCCTCAATGGTGAGCCATTCCTCCCGGGTGACCAATTTCACCCCCAGGCGTTGTTCGGCATGACTCAGGTTTTCTGCCCGACCAGCATAGAGCTGGTTGAGATGCCGCGGATTGGAAAAATGCAGGGTTTTGGAAATCAAGGAATCAGGCCCCGGGATTGGGCGACAAAGTGGGGCAGAGGACGGCCAGTCGCTCCCACATGGTATCGAGTGATTGGGGCAGGGTGCGGGTTTGCCCGATGACCGGCATGAAATTGGTGTCCCCGTTCCAACGTGGCACGATATGGGCGTGCAAGTGTGGAATGCTACCCCCGGCGGCTGACCCGAAATTAAAACCCACATTGAAACCGTCGGGTTTGATGGCCGCGGCCAGCAGGCGTTTGGCCAGCAGGATGGTTTCCATCAAGTCGGCGCGTTCGGCTGGATTAAGTTCTTCCAGTTCCCCCGCCTCACGGTAAGGTATGGCCAGCAGGTGCCCCGGATTATAGGGGAAGCGGTTCATCAGCAGATACGACAAGGCCCCCCGGTGCACAATGAGCGCCTTGCGGTCATCGCCCAAGGCGGGTAATTCCGTAAAGGGACGGGTGGTTTCCGGG
>JAIPJW010000170.1 GCA_021734075.1 Cephaloticoccus sp. | reverse complement strand
GAGCAGTTCGGGGCGGTGATAATCCCAGTTGCCCCGCAGGTATTCCACCCCGGCCTCCCGCGAGTCGGCCCCCAGCAGGCGAAACCGGTCCAGATCCATCGACACGTCCATGCCACTGCGACTCAACAGGGGATACATGAGCAACATGCCGTTGAATTGACTCCCCGCCATGAGGGAAATCTTTTCATCTTTGGCGGCATTGCGGACGGCCAATTTATCCCCCAGGGCCAGCAAGTCACTGAAGGTATCCGGCGGGATGGCACTGCCGCTTAGTTCGCGCAGCAACTCCGGATTATAGAACAAACGGGCCGTGACCATGCAAAGCGTGACCGCGTAGTAGTTGCTCAGGTTCTCGATGTAGGTGTCCGGGGAATTCAGCCCATCGCCAAAGGTGTCGCGCCAACGCACCCCCTCGAGTGACGTGCCCTGGTTGTAGGGGTTGGGCTCCTCCACGTAGGCGGAGATTGGATCAAAAAATCGCGGGGGAATGTCATTCACGCCGCCGATGAAGCTGCCGAATTCGATGAGATCGGCGGAATTGCCCCCGATCAGCTGGGTGCGCAGCCATTGTTTGTAGACATTGCCCGGCACTGCGACTTGCTCCACCCGGACGTGGGGATTCAGTTCTTCGTAACGTTTGATCAGGGCATCCATCGCCTCGGGCGGTCCAGCCTCGATCTGCCAGTGGGCGATCCGGATGGCCACCCGCTGATCACCCGAAAGCACAGATCCGGGCCGGGTCAGCACGATGAAAGCGGCCGACAGGTAGGCCGTGAGCATGATGACCAACCCCAGTCGAACTTGTCGGGTCTTACGGGCCATGCTCCTCCTTGTGACGAACCGGCACCGGAAAACCGGCAGCTCTCCGGTCAAAGTGATAGATGCGGGGGTCGCGGGGAAAGTCCGTGCGGAGTCGCTCGCGATAAGTATCCGCGAGGTCCCGTCGTCCCAGCTCCCATGCCAGATTCCCGATTTGCACCACCTGGTCCGCCGCGGGCGTGCCCCGCAAACCCCCGATGGCGTCTGCTGCCAGCAGGTGCTCCAGTGCCCGGGCCGGATCCAATTCGTAGAACATCACCCCACGCGCCGCCAGGCGGTGCAGATCACGCAGGGTCACCCGTTCCGTGACCCCGGGAATCAAAGCCTCAACCGCCGCAATGCGCACCGCCGGGTTGGGCCCGGGCAAGGCGTAGAGTTCCAGCATCGCGAGTTTTACCCGGGCCAGATCGGACCAGTGGTCATCCGCCGCTTCTGCGATCAGGCCGCGATAAAACTCCGTCGCCCGTTTGAGGTCGGGTTCTCCGCGAAAGATCTGGGCAATCCTGCCCAGGAGAAAACGGCTCGCCCGTCCGATGTCATCCCCCCGTGATACCGCCAGCAGGGCATTGAGTTGCCGCTCCACCTCATCCAGCCGGCCTTCCGTGATCGGCTGTTGATCCAGCAACACGACTGCTGCGCAAAAATCGCGTTCCCTTTGTCCGGTCGCGTCGCGGGGCTCGGGCAGATCGGAAAGCTCCACCATTGCCTCCTGCGAAAGATAGGTGGCGACCTGGTGCCAAATCGCAATTTCCCCGGTTTCGCTCGCTGTGACCACACCGGCGCCGGGCATGGAGGCACACAGCAGCAGTCTGAACAGGGTAAGGCGGGGCATTGGCATCCAGCGTGCGGTTGGTCCAGAGGTCCACAAGTCAAACTTGCCGGATGACAAAAATTCCAAGCCACCAGCCATGGCCAACCTCAGGCGCGTCGCATCGGCCGGAACCACCCTCACCGCCCAAAACCGTGGTGGTGCGGCTGTTCCTACGGGCTGCCCGCCTCAGACTTTGCCGCCGGTTCCGGCTCCCTGGCCAATACGGCCAGCGCCTCGTAAAGTCGGGCCTCGGTGATGTGCTGGCTGCTTTCCCGCACCTGCCGCGAGGCCACGCGAGTGGCCACGGGGTGCTGCAATCGATCCAGCGTCGCCAACGCGGTCAGCGCCGGGGTTTCATGGCGCAGGGTGAGGAACATGTTGCGCACTTGCAGACTGAGGTCGCGCCGGAGGGCGGTGGAAAATTCCGGTTCAAAGGCCTGCATGAATTCCTCAACACTGCCATGGGCGGAAATGAGGTGATGCAGTTGCCGCAACCACAGCTCCCGGGTTTCGGGACCAAAGCCCCCCCGCATTGAAGTGCGGATG
This sequence comes from Cephaloticoccus sp., assembly GCA_021734075.1. Taxonomy (GTDB): domain Bacteria; phylum Verrucomicrobiota; class Verrucomicrobiia; order Opitutales; family Opitutaceae; genus Cephaloticoccus. Next base: position 4,957 of record JAIPJW010000170.1, on the reverse strand, counting down.
GGCAATCCCTCAAATCGCGGCAGGTAAACCTGCGCCTCCTCCGGCACCACCACCTCCCGAATGGAAGGCAGCCACCCGCTTTGCTGGAAGAAGAGCGTGTTGCCCTCCACGCTGGTGATGAAGTGCAGGAAATCGACCGCCTCCTTTTTGTGGGCGCTTTTGCGGTTCAGGTAGAGCGGCATCGAGGTATTGCCGGCCCCTTCGGACACGGGGCTCCAGTAGTAGCGCCCCACCGCGCCATCGGCCATCGTGGGCCAGGGAAATTCCGCCGCGGCGATCTTGAACGGCGCCAGCGAGGTCAAACTCGTCACGTCCCAGGTGCCCGTCACAATCATCAGGGCCTGCCCGCGCAAAAATTCCAGCACGGCCGCGTCGCGTTCCAATTGCTGAAACCCGGGACGCAGGTCCTGCGCCACTTCCCTCATGCGCTCCATGCCACTGAGCATGGCGGGATCCCGGTAGCTCCAGTCACCCCGCAGGTAGGACACCCCGAGATCCCTCGCCTGCTGCCCCTGTTCCCGCAAGCGGTCGTTGCTCATGGTCAGCCCGATGCCGGCCCGGCTGATCATCTGCTCCATGATGATGTTGCCGTTGAACAAGCTGCCGGCATAGAGCGAGATGGGCGTGGCCGCGGTGGCATTGCGCCGGGCCAGTTTTTCGCTGAGCGCCTGCACCTCGGTGAAGGTGGTGGGGGCGTCGGGACTGCCGCTGATTTCCTCCAGCAGGACCGGATTGTAAAAGAGCCGCGTGCTCAGCATGCAGAGGGTCACGGCATAAAAATTACTCAGGTTCTCGATGTAGGTGTCCGCGGTGATGAGACCGTCAAGAAACGTGTCCCGCCAACGCATCCCCTCCAGCGGAGTGCCCCGGTTGTAGGGATTGGGTTGCTCGACCAACTCGGAAATGGGTTCAAAAAATCGGGGCGGGATGTCCTCGACCCCGCCAAAAAAACTGCCGAATTCGATGATGTCCGGGGCACTGCCCCCGATGAGCTGGGTGCGCAGCCATTGCTTGTAGATGCGGCCGGGCACCGCCACGTGTTCCACCCGCACCTCCGGGTGGATTTCCTCGTAACGCTTGATTAGGGCATCAACCGCCTCCCGGGGGCCTGCCTCGATCTGCCAATGGGCAAAACGAATGACCGTGCGCTGGTCACCAGAAAGCGCCGAGCCGGGCCGCGTCATCACCATCAGCATCGCCGCCAAGTAGGCGCCCGCGGCAATCAACACACCCAGGGTCAGTTTGCGGGTTTTAACGGCCATGGAATCTGGGGCTGCGTTCCGGCACCGGGTTACCGGCGAGCCGTTGCTCCATCAGGAAAATGCGCGGATCACGCGGGAACTCCTCCCGCAACCGGTCATAATAGTTTTTGGCGAGCGCTGCATCGCCGGTGTCCCAGGCGAGTTCCCCGATCTGCACCAATTGATCGGCGCCCAAGGTGCCCGTGAGGCCGCCGATGGCATCAGCCGCCAAGAGGTGCGACAACGCCTGGGCCGGCGGCCAATTGTAGAACATCATGGCCCGCCCCACCAGCCTATGCAGGTCGCGCACGGCCAGCGGATCGGTCGTGCCGGGGATCAGCGCCTCCGCCCGGGCAATGCGTTCGGCCGGGTTCGCCTCCGGCAGGGCATAGAGGTCGAGCACCGCGAGCTTTACGCGGGCCAGGTCAACCCAATGCCCGGGACCTGCCCGCTCAACCAAATCACGATAATAGCCCGCCGCCTTGGCCACATCGGGTTCCACCCGGTAGATCTGGGCGATCCGGCCCAATAGATAGCGCGCGGCACTGTCGATTGCGTCCCGCTGATTCGCCACCAACAAGGCCTCGAGCCGGGCCTCGACCTCATCCAGGCGGGTTTCACTCAAGGGTTGTTGGTCCAGCTGCACCACCGCCGCGCAGAATGCACGCTCCCGTTGCTCTGCCCCGGGCTTTGCCTCGGGCAGGTCTTTGAAGGTCAGCAAGGCTTCCGGCGAAAGATAATTGGACACCTCCTGCCACACGCCGATCAGCGCAGCGTTATCCGCGGCCCACGCCCGATCCGCCATGCTGCCGATCAGCGCCAAGGCGCTGAACAACAAGCAAAGACAATTTCGGCGGGGCATGCCGCCAGCGTGCAAGCGGATCCGCCCGCGACAAGGTAAAGTTGATGAAGCCATCAGCGGTCAGCGTTCAGCACTCAGCTCGCTGCTCTACGCTCCCTGCCCTTCGTCCGCTTACCGCTTACTCCTACTCCCGACTCTTCTTCTTTCCGCCGCCGCCCGTGTGCAACGCCATCCCGGCAAACACGCCGATCGCAAACACGCCGAAATAAATCAAAGCTGCCGAGGTGTGGATGGGAGTCTTGGCCGTGGTGCCGGCGATGGGAAAATGGAAATCAATCATGTGCGTATTGTTCATGCCCACGTAGAGCATGACGAAGAGCAGCGCGAGAAAGACGAGGGTGCGGACAATGGCTTTGAAGTTCATGGAGGGCGAGAGGGCTCGCTCATCGGAATAGGCCTCGCCCAAATGTGGTGCAATGGGAATCAATAGGTCGCAAACAGTGATTCGCGCTCAACTCATGGATTGCCAATAAACCCCTGCCCTTGCCCCCACTCCCGGGACCGGAAGACCTTGGGTGAAACGCCGTAGAGTTGTTTCACCCAGCGTGAAAAATGAAACGGCGTCTGAAACCCGCAGCGAAACGCCACCTCCCCCACAGTCAGGCCCGTCTCGCGCAACAATTGGGCGCCCCGCCGTGTGCGGGTCTCCCAGACATAGCGCAACGGTGTCGTGCCCAGGTGTCGCTTGAAGAGTTTGACCAATTGCGCCGGTGACACGCCCGCGGCCTTAGCCAGGATCGGCAGGTCCACCGTCTCGCTGCCTTCCTGGCCCAACCAGGCGAGGGCCCGCCGCAACGCATCCGGTTCGTCGGTCGCCCGACGCTCCTGCCTCGTATCGGTGAACAAATAGGCCTGCAGTGCAGCCAACCCCAGCGCATCAATCAAGGCGTGGGCTTGCGTGCCTCCGGTCAGGGGGAGCGACAACCCCACTTCCATGATCTGATCAAACCGGCGCGAAACCGGCAGCACGGGCGCCGCCCGTTGGCAGGCTTGAGCCAATTCGGCCGGCACATGCGAGGGTCGCACCGCGCACCACGTGTGGTGGCATTTGCAATCCACCTCGAAAGTGAACACCTCCTGCCTGCCCGGTAATAGCAAGGCCATCTGCCCGGCCGTGATCTCCCGCTGCTGCCCGTCCACCTCCACCTGCACGCTGCCTTCCAGCATCACCACCAGTTGGTAATCCTGCTGCAATCGCGGCCCAAAATGTCCCCCCGCCGCATAAATTACGTCGCCAAAGAACACCCGGTCCGAGTTTGCGGCTCGTAGTCTTTTGGATATGTTTTCTAGCTCACTGTGGCTATCTTCAGGCATATTATTATGTTATTAGATATGTATACCCATGAGTTCCGCAACGCTTGAAACCCCGATCCGCAATCTTGTCACCGCTACCGGTGGCTTCGCCGGCACACGCCGCAGCCAGTTTCCCAATGTGCGTCCCCCAGGCTATTTTTCACCCGATGCCGACCCGGCGGCGGTCAGGGCGTTCTTCGAGGCCAACGGTTACCTGGTGCTGGAAAACGCCTTCAACCCAGCCGAGGTCGAGGAACTGAAGCAGGAGACGACGCAAATCTGCCGTGGGCAACGCGGGGAATTGCCCGATCATCCCGCGGCGGATCCGGCCGAGCCGGATGACTCGGTTTTACAGCGTTTTCTCTGCATTCATTTTCCCCACAAGTGCTCCGATGTGATGCTCCGGGCCATCCACAACCAGCCGACGATCAAGACCCTGACCACCGTCGTCGGACCCAACGTGAAATGCATGCAGTCGATGCTCTTCATCAAGTCCTCCGGCAAACCCGGTCAGGCCTGGCATCAGGATGAGGATTACATCCCGACCCGCGACCGCTCACTCATCGGCGCCTGGATCTCCATCGATCGGGCCAACACTGACAACGGCTGCCTGTGGGTGCTGCCCGGTTCGCACCGGCATGGCATCCTCTGGGAACAACACTGGCACGGTGACCGCCGCTTTGATTGCGCCGAGGAATCGGTCAATTTCCCCTACCGGGACGAGGAAGCTATCCCCGTCGAAGTCGAGGCCGGCTCCGTGGTCTTCTTCAACGGCTATCTGTTGCACCGCTCGTTGCCGAACAAGGCCCCGCAGGGCACCTACCGCCGTTCGCTCGTGAATCACTACATGACCTGTGAGTCACGTCTGCCCTGGGGCAAGCCCCCGGAGGGAGAACACAACGGGCACTTCGATCACCGCGACATCATCATCGTGGCCGGCAAGGATCCCTACGCCTACCGCGGCTATGAGAGCATCCACAAACCCAGTGTGCGACCCAGTGGTCAGGGCGGCTGCGACAAATGGGGCGGCAAGGGCCGGCAATACAAGGAGGCGGCAAAAGCCGAAGCGCCAGCCGCCACAGCCTGATAATCTTTCTCTTTCCTCGAGGTCGGTTGGGGACTAGCGACCCTACCTTGCCCTCGTTCTGCATCCGGGAGGGTCCAATTGACCTTTCGATGAAACCTCGGCCTGATACCGCGGTCTCCATCCCATCCCCATGAAATCCTTCCTCCATCGGCTCTATCGTGAGTGGTTGAAACCATTGGCCATCATTTTGCTCATTGGCTCGCCCCTGCGCTCAGCCGTCATTGATTGGAACTGGGTGCCCACTGGCTCGATGAAGCCCACCATCGTGGAGGGCGATCTGGTGCTGGTGAACAAATTGGCCTACGATCTGAAAGTTCCCTTTACGACACACCATCTGGCCTCATGGGCCGATCCCGCCCGGGGCGACATCGTGGTTTGCTACTCTCCGGCTGATGGCAAACGTCTGGTCAAGCGCGTGGTGGGGCTACCGGGTGACTCGATTGAATTGCGCAACGAAACCCTGATCGTGAACGG
>JAIPJW010000169.1 GCA_021734075.1 Cephaloticoccus sp. | reverse complement strand
TAGGGTGTGTTTTCAAAATCGATGAAAGAGCCAATCGATGATGGCGGCAAGTTGAACAAAGCCCAAGAAGGTGTGAGCGAGTTTGTCGTATCGGGTGCTGATGCGGCGTTGGGCTTTGATCCGACCAAAGAAGTTTTCGATCCGATGCCGTCGTCGGTAGTAACCGCGATGGAACCGGCTCGGATGGCGCCGGCCGCGTTTGGGCGGGATGCAGCAACGGGTGTGTTGCTGGTGCAGCCCGAGTCTAAAGATGTCCGCGTCGAAGCCTTTGTCGGCCACGATCCGACGGTGGCGCACCCCGGCGAGCAGGGGCAGGACCGCATGCTGGTCATGTTGTTGGCCGGGGGCCAGACTGACCCCGACCGCTCGGCCTCGGGCATCCACGACCGCCGACAGTTTGGTGTTCAGTCCACCTTTGGTCCGGCCCATCGCCTGGGCCGCTTGTCCTCCCGCAGGATTGGACCCGTGTTGATGCAACTTGACGTGCGAGCAGTCCAAGTGGCGCAGTTCACCCTCCGCGTCGACCGTGAGCAGTGCGAGCATCTGGGCAAACAACCCGGCGTCGCACCATCGTCGATAACGGGTGTATACCGAACTCCACGGGCCAAAACATGCCGGCAGATCCCGCCACGGCACGCCCGTGCGCAGCACATAGAGGATAGCGCTAAGCATGAGGCGGTCATCTTTGGGCGGTCGACCCCTTGGCCGCACTGTGCCATTCTGCCCAATCCGGGTTTTTCGCGCCCGATCAAATCAATTTTTTTAGCCGCACCCATCGCGGCTCGGGTAACCACTGCCGATCTGTGTAATTCATGCGCCACCTCTGACTCACACCACTTTGCCCAGTTCCACCATTTTGAAAACACGCCCTAGGAACTATTTATCGAGGAGTCGCCGCCGACCTGCAGTCGGCGAAAATCAGAAACTCATCAGCGTGCCATACGCGGCGCGATCGGCTGCTGAAGTCAACTCGCGCCACTTGACGATGCCGTAGGGATTGCCGGTGTCGAAATTTTCCAGGGATTCGTCGTAGTGAAATGCGGCGTTACCTGTAACGGAGATGGTATTGGCGACGAAGGAGCCACAGACATCACCGCCGCCATTGATCGTGAGATCGGCGTTGGGGGCATAACACAGCCCGCTGAGGCTGCCGTTGCCGGCAATCTTGACGTCCTGCGGCACGGTGCTGGTGCAGGTGCCCCAGAGTTGGAAGGAGGAGGGCTGGCTGTTGGGATTAAGGAGTCCGTTGCCTGCGATGGTGATGTCACACTCAGCATAGATTTTCAAGGTGGCGCCCATCGCCAGATTGATGCCCGCGGAGGCACCTGTGACCTTGATGCCCAGGGATCCGGCGGTAGCGGTCATGATGATGACCACATCGCCGGTGATATTGAGTTGTTTCGACCCGGTCAGGGTGATGTCGGTCACATTGTAGGTTCCCGCAGTCAATGTAGTGGTTGAACTTATTGAGATGGGTGCCGCGGCACTGATTGGCGCCGAAACGACCTCCAGATTTGCGGTAAAATCGGTGGAAACGCTGCCGGGGTCGAGGGTGTTGCTCGGGGTGCCAAACGGGCCTACCCGACCATTGGGGCCAACCCCGATGGCCGCCAGTGACGAACCACCGACGGAGGCGGTGCCCCAGATGTCGGCGTTGTTCACACTGATGGTTGAGCTGACATCCACACTGCCGATGCTGCCGGAATCATTGGCCACGCCGCCACTGTAGGGCACAATGGGAGTGCCGGTGCCGGTCGGATCAGAGTTCCAACTGTCGACACTGGCATTGGTGCCACTGAAGCGAATCGAATCCTTGGCCACGAGCCCAAGGGCGAATTTCGAGCGCTTGCTCAGGGTGATCTCGATCCATTTTTCAATCGGGGCTCCCGCGGTCAGGTTTATGGTGGACCGGGCAATGATCAAAGGGGTGGAGCCAAGCCCGGTGCGGTCCGTGGCATAGACCCGGACCGAACCCGTGACGTTGCCCCCGTAATTGTAAGGACCGAAATTGTATTTGGCGGTGTTGCCGGTGGCGGTGTTCCAGGCAATGGGGTTGGTCCAACCGGTGCCCGTGACCAGATCATCCTGATACGCCCACATCGCCTCCTCGACGCCCATTTCGACCAGATTCATGGCGGCATTGCTGTAGAAGGTGCGGTCCGCCAGGCGCAGGGAATTAATGCTCAGATTGACGTAGGTGCCGAGCGAGATGGCAATGACCGCCGAGAGGAGCATGGCCACGATGAGGATGGCGCCACGTTGCGACCGCGGCAGAGGATCGGGGGAGGTGGACTTCATGAGTGGATAGGGATGCTGACGTTGAGACGAACTGTAGAGGGAAAGTGGATCACCCATTGATCAGGCGAAATTGCTTCGGAGGCGGCAGGCGCTGAAACTGGAAGGATTCTGGTGAAATGTGGCGCATCGTCTGTTTTCCGTATTGGTTCGGTTGTCTGGAGGGAAAAGTAACAAAAAAGAAGAGCCGCCGATAGCTTCAATGCGGGAGAGCAAGAAAGTTTACTGATTCTTTAATAGGGCGATAAACAGTCGCGATCAGCTCGAGGAGGAGTGTCTGGCGTTGATTTGGCACAGTGATGCTGTTTAGAAGGACATCAGCGAAAGATAGGCGGCGCGTTGCGCGGCCGTGGTCAATTCCGTCCACTTGGTGATGCCATAGGGATCGCCGGTATCCAAGCCGTGCAATGCCTCATCAAAGTGGATTGCGGCATTACCTGCGATGGTGACATTTTTTGCGATAATAGAGCCATTGACGCTGCCATTGCCATTGACGGTAACATTGGCGTTGGGCGCGTAAACCAGCCCCGCCAAGGTGCCATTACCCTTGATGGCGATGGTTTGGGCGATCGGATTGGTGCTGGTGCCCCAGATTTGCAATGTGGAGGGCTGGGCGTTGGGATTGAGCACCCCACTGCCGCCGATGTCGATATTGGCGGCACTGTAAATTTTCACGTTGGCGCCGGCGGCAATATCGAACTGGGCAGTGCCGCCGATGGAAATACCCGATGTTCCTTCTGCTCCAGTGATGATGATGGTTACATTTCCCGTGATGGTCAGCGTGTTGCCGCCGCCCAGGGAAATGGAAGGGATCCGCCAGATGCCGGCTCCCAAGGTGGTGCTGCCAGTGATCGCGCCAATTACAGTGCCGCCGGTTGGCGCAGCGACCGGGTCTAGATTGGCCGTAAAATCGGTGGAAATACTGCCGGGATCTTTGGTGCCGGCCGCGGTGCCATAGGGTCCGACTACTCCATTCGGTCCCACGGCTATGGCCGTGGTTGCTGGACCGCCGACTGCAGCCGTGCCCCAAATATCGGCATTGTTCACACTGATGGTGGAGGAGACATCAATGCTGCCAATACTGCCCTCGTCCGTGGCGACACCGGCACTGTATGGCACCAGCGGTGAACCGGTTCCCGTGGGGTCGGAATTCCAGGAATCCACACTGGCGTTGGTGCCGCTGAAGGTGATGTTGCCTTTGGAGACCAGGGCCATGTTGAATTTTGAACGCCGGTTGAGGGTGATAAGGATCCATTTCTCTATCGAGGCACCCTGGGGTAAAGTGATAATCGAGCGGCTCAGAATGAATGGTGAAGCGCTCAAACCGGTGTGGTCGTTGACGTAAACCTTGGTCACGCCCGTGACGTTGCCGCCAAAGGTGTTGGTGCCAAAGGTGCGTTTGGCGGTGGTGCCCGAACTGGTGTCCCAACCATTCCATCCCGTGCCGCTGATATCGTCCTCCTGGAATGACCACATGGCTTCCTCAACGCCCATTTCGACGAGGTTCATGGCGGCGTTGCTGTAGAACGTGCGATCTGCCAACCGCAGGGAAGTAATGCTCAGGTTCATGTAGGTGCCGAGCGAGATGGTGATGACGGCGGCGAGCAGCATGGCCACCAGGAGCATGGCACCCCGTTGTGACCTTGGAATTGGATCAGGGTGATGAGACCGCATGGAAATGGGCTCAGGCCGTCACATTCTTGTTCCGCAGAATGTATCGGGCCGACAACACGGCGTTGGTGATGGCCGCGGTGGTTTGTCCCTTCATGGTGGTCTGGAGGGTGAGCTGGATTTGTTTGGTCTCGAGATCGTTGCTCGCGATGTTGCTCCCCGAGGTGACGAGCTTGTAGCGTTGAAAGGCCAGACTGGTGACATTGCGCACGAGAATCCGGCGGGGGTTGCCGCTGCCGGCGGTGCCCAGCATGCGGTAAAAACACAAGGCGGTGGCCCCACTGGTGGACGAGTCGTAGGCGTAGGTGACCGTGTAGGTGGTGGACGCGTCCGGCACCGTGAGCGTGATGCTGGTGTTGCTGTTCCAGGTGACGGTCCGCGCCATCCTGATCTCCTGGCTGAAGGTCTCCATGGCGCGGCGCGATTCGGCTTCCATCACACAATAGTTTGCGGCATTGAAGCCGGTCCGACCGATCATGAGAAAGGTCTGCAGAATCCCGACCATGATGAACGCCGAGATGCCGGCACTGATGAGGATTTCGGTCAGGGTGAAACCGCGGATTTTCCGGCGGCGATCAGTGGGCAGTGTAGTAAAAATCATAGAGGCCGTCCTTGCAGTAGCGGGTTACGTAGTTGTTGCTGTGGGCACGCCCGTCCTGACCATTCCATGAAACCTCGAGGGTGATCTCACGCATGTTGGATTTCGGGGTGGTGATGGTGCGGGTGCAGGAAAATTTACCGATGATGTTGTTCAAGGTGTCATCCAGGGCGGTGGACGTGCCCGAACTGATCACGGCGGAAATATCAACGGTGCCACTGGCGGGCAGGGCGGTGAGCTGGGCCCAGTTGAGCAACCGGATATTCTCCATTTCACTTTGCAGGATCTGCGCGGCGAGGGTGCTGTTACGGGCGGTGTCGATCGCCCTCATGCCGTAAACGATGGTGGTCAAGGAGGTCGAAATACCCAGCACCATGATGATGGAAGCCATCATGACTTCGAAGATCGTGAAACCGCCTTGGGCCCGACGGCGACGGAAGGGAAGCGTTTGCATGTCGCCGCCATCATATGCCGAAACCTGGTTGGCCGGTTAGAGGCATACGACACCTTATTCGGGCCTACGGGAATAGGTTATATTTAACCTATAACCGGATAAAAATTACCTATCGCCTGACTTACCAACCGTCAAACTGGGCTTCATATACCTGCCTTTCCGCCGCCGTGGTCAGCTCCCGCCACTTGGAGACACTGAACCCCGTGTTGTCCCCGTAGTCGGCCAGTGATTCATCGTAGTGGAACGCGGCATTGCCAGTGAGCGTGATCGTGTTGGCAATAATGGAGCCCATCACGTTGCCGTTGCCATTGATTTGGGTGTCCGCATTCGGGGCGTAGACGATGGCGCGCAAATCGCCGTTGCCGGCGATATGAATGATTTGGGCCCCCAGCGTGGGATTGGTGCCCCAGAGCTGCAAAGTGAGGGGTTGAATATTGGCATTCGCGACTCCCTTGCCCGCAATCTTCACATCACCCTCCGCATAAAGCTTCAGGCTGGAGCCGCTGGTCACGACGAGCTTGGCGTTGCCCGCCATGCTCAGGGCGCTGGTGCCCGAGGGCGCGGTCAGGGTCAGGGTGACGTCGCCGTAGATGGTCAAGGTTTGGCTGCCAGTCAGCGTGATCGAAGGGCAACGCCACTTGGTGGTGAGTCCTGTCGTGCCCAGGGTTGAACCCACGCTGCCGATAAACGTGCCGTCATCCGGGGCCGTGATGGATTGAAAATCCGCGTTGAAATCCGTGGCGATACGACCCGGGTCGATATCCACTCCGGTCGGGGTCGTGCTGCCGCGAATCGAGCCCTGGGTGCCGACCTGGGGTTGGGCCCCGCCGGTAAAAACATAGCCCCAGATGTCGGCCTGATTGATGAAGGCGGCGGTGTTTTGCACCGATGCACTGGCCACGGTGCCGTTGTCGTTGCGCACGGAGACGTCGAAGTCGATCGGAGCGGTGGCACCATTGTTGTCGGGATCGGAGTTCCAGCTGTCCACGGTGGTCAGGGTGCCATTGAATGTGATCGAATTCTTGGCGACCAGACCATTGGCAAAAAAGGAACGCTTGCGCAGGGTGATTTCCATCATCCGGGTAACGGGCGCCCCACTGGCGGGATTGACCGAGGCCAGCATCACGATTTTCGGGCTGTCTTTCGCAGCGGGTTGATGATTTCCCACGTAGACCTTGACCCAACCGGAGGTGTTGGCGGTGAAATCGAAGTCGGTGAATTTGCGCCAGGCCGCCGGGCCGCTGGTGGACCACGCGGCCCAGGCATCGGCATGACCCTCGAAATCCCGGTTGAAGGACCACAGGGCCTCCTCGGCCCCGGCCTCAACCAGGTTGATGGCCGCGTAACCCTGAAAGGAACGGAAGGCCTGACGGGTGGAATTGGTGCTCAGGCTGAGGTAGCTGCCCAACATCAACGCAATGATGGCACAGATCAGGAGAGCGACGATCAACGTGGCGCCACGGCGGGATTGCCAGGGAGAGACTGGAGTCCGGTGCTGCATCAATTCGTCACGCGCTTGTTGCGCAGCAGGTAGCGGGCGGAGCGACCGCCCTGGCTGGTTGATCCGACAGTGACGCCCGTTTTGGCGGCGCGGAGATTGATTTGGATAAGTTTGGTCTCGAGGTCGTTGCCGGCGGTGTTGTCGGTGACCCCGTTTTGCTCGAGTTTGTAACGGCTGAAGGAGAAATCCGGATTTACATCACGCACCAGAATGCGACGCGTTGCAGGGGAATTGGCATCGCCCAACAGACGGTAAAAACACCGGGCCGTGGCCCCCGAGGCCGAGTTGTCGTAGGCATAGGTTACGAGGGTCTGACCATTTCCGGCGGTGGGGAGGGCGAGCGTGATGCTCTGGGCACTGTTCCAGGTAATGCCCCTGGCCATCCGGGCATCATTGGCAAAGGTGTCGAGGCCCCTTCGCATCTGGGCTTCCAATTCACTGTAACCGCTGGTGCTGAAACCGGCGCGCCCGATGAAGATGAAAGAACTCATCACCCCGACCAACACCAGGGTTGAGATGGCGGCGGCCACCATGATTTCGACCAGGGTGAAGCCACGGTCGGCCCGACGGTCGGAGGTCAGGGGGGAATCAATGGGCGGTGTAGAAGTAATCATAGAGTCCCCT
>JAIPJW010000168.1 GCA_021734075.1 Cephaloticoccus sp. | reverse complement strand
GGGCTTACCCAGGAGATTCTGGCCGAACGCGCCGGTCTGACGTATAAGCACTACCAGCAGGTCGAAGCGGGTCGTAAGCCGGATATCCGCCTCACCACTCTGATCAAGATTGCCCACGCTCTCGAAGTGGAGCCATGGCAGCTACTCAAATTTGACCTCGCACCTGTGATTCTGGCCGAGGATGCGGTGCAATATGGAAAACAGGCGGGTTCAGCAAAGGGCGCGCGCAAGCAACCCCAGCGTCGTTCCGTGGCAAAAAATTGAGATAATAAGGCCGTCGTCTCGCGGTGCCCTGAATGCGCTCGTCAGGGAAAGCGCTTTGGGGACAAGTCGCTTATAGCCACCAGCTATAGTAGCGACCGGTGGTCACGCCTTGCCGAATGACTTTGTCCTATTCGGAGAGTCTATTTGGGAATCACGCTCAGTCGAACTCGGGCCAGATCGCCCCCGGGATGGGACGCCAGAGGATGTCCTTGTCGATACGCGGCTGCTTGTGCCGGTATTTTTTCATCAACCGGATTTTTTCGCGGAGCAGGTCGGGCAGATCCTCGCCGTAGCAGAACGTGTTGTTGCCGACATTGGACAGCACCATGAACTCGGTGCGATCGGCCTCGAGCAGCGCGATGAGGTTCTGCGTGTTGACGAGTTCGTCGTCGATGGCGGCCTGCAGTTGCTTTTCATATTTCCGTTTTTCGGCCGCCTTGGTGCTCTCAAGGTAACCGTAAACATTCGCGCACCATGCCGCGACCATGCGGATGGAACCGCAGACGGCACGATAACCGCGGGCCCGGTCGAGGAGGTCAATGAACACCGCCTGCGCCTTGGGTTCCCCGGCCGTCTGCGCCTCAAGCCTGGCCAATTGGGCGACAAGCTTGTCGATGCGGGGCAGGCATTCCCGGTCGTAATTCGCCGTGGCCTTGACGCCTTGGTCCCGGGTGATGATGTCGAAGAGCACGTCCTTCCCGAGATCGTTCATGCCGGGGTTGTTGTGCTGGAAGCAGCCGAAACGCTCGTAGTAGGCGCGTTCCTTTGCGGGGATGGCCTCGATGTCGGGCACATAGGGCCGGTCAAAGGTGCGCTGCCAGGTGAAGGCGAAGCCGCTGAACAGCATGACGGGCGGCTGCCAGCTGATGGCTTCTTCAAAGGCGTCCCAGCAGGCGACGAGTTTGGCCGCGTGGTTTTCACCCACGAACCCACGGGCGGCATTGAGCAGCACCTCGTCGATCGGAACTTCCGGGGTGAATTGGGTCGCGCGGAGCACGATCGGATTGGGCCAGTAGGGGCATTGTTGCGGATTGCCGAGGGCACCGAGCGCACTGATGCGCTTGAGGCCGAGGTCGCGCATGGAGATCAATTTTTCGCGCAACATGCGCGGATACGGCACGCCGATCAGGGGTTCGAAACACGCGGTCGTGCCGGCGGCGTATTGCATCGTCGGCTCGGCCCCGCTCGCGCGGGATTCCTCGAGCACTTGGCGTTCGCTCGGATCGATCACGGTTTGCAACGGACTGCCGGCGGCCCCGCTCATCTCGGGGTATTTTGGATGGACATACGGCAGGGAGTAACCACGGACGAGGAGACTCGGGGCCTCCCACGAAATGTGTTTGTTCATGCCGGCCTTGATGTGATCCTGCTCGAGCTTGAAGGGTTCGAGTCGCAGAATGACGTCGAAGTCGGGATTGATCTCCGCCGCGGCGGTTTGGAGATTGCTGAGATAACGGACGATGCTCTCGCCGGCGGCCTGGGCGATCTTTTCGTGGTTGCGCCACTCGCGAATCATGTAGGGACCGCCGTTGCGACCGACGTAGAGCGATCCAGTGTGCTCAAAACCCGCGCCACTGTCATTGGTCCACACGCTCATGTAACTGAGGTCGGGCACCGCGTGCATGAGTTTTTGGATCGCGGCGCGGTAGTGTTGCTTGGTGACCGGGTGGTCCTGCGCCAGACAGTAACGGGGCAGCCGGGAACGAAAGGGATGATCGACCCGGGCGCCCCGCAGGGTGGGATAGCGCTGGAAGAAACGCTCCGGCAGGGTGCGCGGTTCAAACATGCACACGCCGGGCTTGAGGCCGTATTTGCGCCCCAGGGCGGCGAGACTTTTCAGGTTGTTGAGGTTGGCCTCCAGGTATTGGGATTGCCAAAGCCCGCGGGTCAGTGGCGTGTCGACGTAGTGGTTGAAGCCGCTGGTGTAGGTGTAGAACTGCGAGTAATATTCTGACTGCACGGAATCCTCCATCGGCGTATGCGCCTGCAGGCCGTTGACCTCGACGTGGGTGAATCCGCTTTCCGCCAGGGTCGCCACATACTGTTCGCGGTCGAACTTGCGGGCGGAGCGCCAGTATTGCGTGAGGCAACTGTCCCAATGCGGCCGATGCCAGGGAAAGGTCGCGGGAATGAAGAGCCCCGCGCCCAGTTTTTCGCGGGAGGCGTCGGTGAGACCGTTGGTCAACAGGCGCACGGCGGCGTAGAGGAGTGCACCCGCATCCGCAATGATCTCGCCATTACCCTGTTCGTCGAGTTTCAGCCACATCCACCCGGGTTCGGTGGCCTTGGACTTCGGCAACAATTGCGCCCAATCCCGGGGAGCGAGGGCGACGTTGACGCCCCGGCCGGGTCGGGCGGATTTGCCAACCTTGGCGCCGGTCAGACGGGCCAGTTCCAAGGCGGCGGTCTGTTCGACGGGTTGAAACTTGGCCGGATAGGTGATGCTGCGCACGTTGAGCGCGGCGAGAGGGGCGGGTTCGTTGCTCATTAAAGGAAAGTAAACACCATGCGAAGGGGATGCTGCCATGGGGGCAAGCAACTGCGCGCAATGTGGTGATTATTTACCAGAGTTACCTTTCTGGGACCAATGTAACCCGGTGACGATCGGGCGGACTGCTCCGTTCACCGTCCAGAACAGACTGGACATGTGAACGGCCGGTCCGTGCCCGGAATGGCCATCAAGTGGTCATTTACTTTGTGGGAAAGCCCGCCGGCCAAGGCTGGCCGACGGCCGGGCGCCAGAGGATGTCGCGATCGATGCGCGGCTTGTGGTGACGGTATTTTTCCATCAGGCGGATCTTCGTGCGGACATGCTCGCCGAGGTTCTTGCCGTAGATGAAGGTGTTTTCACCGAGATCGGAAACCACCATGAATTCCGTGGGCGAGTTTTCAAAGTGCTCGAGAAATCCGCGCGCATTCTCCAGTTCGAGATCGATCGCCGCCTGCAGGAATTTTTCGTGTTTCGCCTTTTGCGCGGCGGTTTTGCTTTCCAGGTAGCCATAAACGCCGGAACACCACGCCACGACACTGCGCAGGGTCATGGCCCAGTGCCGGTAACCCCGCAGGCGATCGCGCAAGTCGGCAAAGACGGCGGTGGCCCGGGCGTCGTCGGTGCATTTGGCGAGCGTGCTCGCCACGAACTTCTCGGCCTTGATGATGCGCGGCAGGAGGTTCCGGTCGAAGCGCGGCACCATCTGGTCGGCGGCCTCGCGCGTGATCAGGTTGAAGAGCACATCCTTGCCGGGATCATTCACACTGGGATTGTTGTGCTGGACGCATCCGTGGCGTTCATAGTAATGACGATCCTCCACCGGGATGGCCTCAATGTCGGGCACGAGCGGGCGATCCCAGGTGCGTTGCCAGCTCCAGCCAAAACCGCAGAAGAGCATCACCAGGGGCTGCCAGGTCACGGCTTCCTCGAAGAGGGACCAGGCCTTGACCAATGCGGGACCGTGTTGCGTCCCGACGAAGCGCACCGCTTCATCGGCGAGCACGTCATCGATGGGTTTTTCGGGAGTGAACTGCACCGCCCGTATTGCCGCCGGGTTGGGCCAGTAGGGCGTGGCGGTGGTGTTGGCGAGGCCTCCCATCGCACTGACCAGGTTGGCGCCGATGCCCTTCAATTGGGTGAGGCGGGCGTGGATCATGCGCGGCCAGGGGATACCGATCAAGGGTTCCTGGTTCCAGACCGGACCGGGCGAATAGGTGAGAATGGGTTCGATGCCCTGGGCGCGCTCCTTTTCGAGTTCCGGCTTTTCGCGCGCATCCATCGTGCAGTGAAACATGCCGCCGGCGACCCCCTGCTGGTCCGTGTAATTCGGGTGGCTGTAGGGCAGCGCGTAACCGCGCGCGAGCAGCGACGGGCCTTCCCAATGCACGCCGCGGCCCAGTTCGGACTTGAGATGGTCGTGCTCCACCTTGAACGGTTCAATGCGCAGGCTGAGTTTGAAATCGGGATTAATTTCCGCGGCGGCATTGTGCAGGTTGCGCAGGAATTTGCCGATGCTCTTGCCGGCGGCCTCGGCGATTTTGTCATGGCTGCGCCACTCGCGAATCATGTAGGGCCCGCCGTTGCGGCCGATGTAGAGTGAGGCCGTGTGCTCGAAGCCGCCGCCACTGTCATTGGTCCAAATCGACATGGCATCGAGGTCGGGCACGGCTTTCATCAGGGCCTGGGTGGCCAGGCGGAAATGGTGCCGGGTGACCGGGTGGTCCTGTGCCATGGTGTAGCGGGGCAGGCGGGACCGGAACGGATGGTCGATGCGGGCGCCGCGCAGGGTGGGGTAGCGTTGGAAAAAACGTTCCGGCAGGCTGCGCGGTTCATACAGGCAGACCCCGGGCTTGAGGCCGTATTTGCGGCCCAGGGTGGCCAGGTTTTTCAGGCGTTCCAGATTGGTGTCGAGGTATTGGGTGGGCCAGATCCCCCGGGTCAGCGGGGTGTCGATGAAGTGATTGAAACCCGGGCAGTAGGAATAGAACTGCGAGTAATATTCGCCGGGCACGGAATCCTCGTAGGGGAATTGGGCCTGCAGACTGTTCACCTCAAGATGGGTGAAACCCGATTCGGCCAGCGTCGCGGCATATTGCTCGGGGCAGAATTTGCGATTGGAGCGCCAATACTGGGCGAAGGAACCGTCCCAGATGGGACGGTTCATGGCGAAGCTGCGCTCGATGAGCAGGCCCGCGGCCAGTTTTTCGCGAGAGACCCCGGACAGACCGTGGGCGAGCAGGCGCACGGCGGCGTAGAGTCCGGACCCTTCGCTGGCGATGATCTCACCTTGCCCGTTTTCGGCGAGGCGCAGCCACATCCAGTGCCCGGCCCCACGGGCGGCCTTGACGGCGGCGGGAGCCCACTTGCGCTCCGCGAGGGCAAGGTTCACCCCGGCACCGGCGCGGTTCGCCGGCTTGGCCCGGCCCCCGGTCAAGCGGGCCAGTTCCTCCGCGGCGGTTTTTTCCACGGGCTGGGATTTTGCCGGATAGGTGATGCCGCGCAAATTGAAGGCGGCGAGAGGTGCAGTGGCGTGACTCATGATTTGAACAACCTGACTGGGGAAGCGCGCTTTGCCGGAAAACTCAAGCCCCACCCGTGTCAGTGGCGATTATTTGCGCCGGGAGCATGAAATTTCAGTCAATGAGTCCCCGGCGGCGTCACATTGTGCCTGACTGTGAAAACGCGGGGTGCAACATGGGACGATATGCTGACCCCGAACCGTCGCGACGAATTGCTGGCCTGTTATCGGGACGGGTTGTGCCGCGACGTGCTGCCTTTCTGGACCCGGCACGGTTGGGATCGGGTGCATGGCGGCATGCTGACCGGGTTGGCGGGCGACGGCTCATTGATCGATGACGACAAGGCAGTTTGGTTTCAGGGCCGTGCGGGCTGGATGTTTGCCACGGCCTACCGGCTGGCCGAGCCTTGTGAGGAATGGCGGGAAGTGGCGTTGTCGTGCGCGGCGTTCCTGCGCCAGCACGCGTATGACGCGGCGGGAAAAATGTATTTCACGCTCACGCGGGACGGCCGGCCCCTGCGCATGCGGCGCTACGTGTTCAGCGAATCGTTTGCGGCGATTGCCTTTGCCGCCTGTGCCAGGATTTCCGGGGACGAAACCCTGGCGGCCGATGCCTGGCGTGCGTGGGACACTTACCTGCACCACAGTTTCACCCCCGGAGTGATGGCGCCCAAGACCGAACCCGACACCCGGCCGATGAAGGGCGTGGCCCCATGGATGATCGCAATCGCCACGGCCCAGGAATTGCGTGATTTGCTCGGTGACCGGATGGTCCGCGGGCTGACCTGCACCCAATGGATCGACCGGGCAATCGGCGAAATCGAACGGGATTTTTTCAAGCCCGCCCTGCCTGCCCTGCTGGAAGTGGTGGCGCCCGACGGTTCCATGATCGACCACTTTGAGGGCCGTCAGTTGAATCCCGGTCACGCGATCGAGGCCGCCTGGTTTATTTTGCATGAGGCAAAACAACGGGGAGGCGATGCGCGCATGGTGCGCCTCGGCTGTGCCATCCTCGATTGCATGTGGACCCGCGGCTGGGATCGCGAGCACGGGGGCCTGCTATACAATGTGGATGTGCGTGGTTTGCCGGTGCAGGAATACTGGCACCACATGAAATTCTGGTGGCCGCACAACGAAGCGGTGATCGCCACCCTGCTCGCCTGGGAGCTGACGCGGGCGGCGAAGTATCTGGAGTGGCATGCCCTGGTGCACGACTGGGCTCACCGTCACTTTGCGGATCCGGTCCATGGGGAATGGTTCGGTTACCTCCAACGCGACGGCACGCCAACCTCCCACTTGAAGGGGGGCACCTACAAGGGACCGTTCCACCTGCCGCGCATGCAGCTCTACTGCTGGAAATTGCTGGAATCCTTGGCCTGAAGACCGGCCCGCGAATGATCAGTCCGATTCTCCCTTGCCTTTACCACCGGTCACCGGCACCCCAGTTTTATCGCCATGCGCACCCTGCATTATCCTGCCTTTGAGCAACTGGAAATCCGTGACATCGCTGAAGTCGCCCCGCGGCCCGACGAGGTGAAACTCAAGGTTGCCGCCTGCGGCATCTGCGGCAGTGAACTGGAATCCTACAAGAACAAGAGTCCGCGCCGGCCACCGCCGCTGGTGATGGGCCACGAATTTTGCGGCACGATCGCCGAGGCCGGATCCGAGGTGAAGGATTGGCCGGTCGGGGCGCGCGTGGTCAGCAATTCTCTCGTGCCCTGCGGGCGCTGCGTCCGTTGTGAACGCGGTGACACGCACCTATGTGCCACCCGCCAGATTTTTGGCATGCACCGCCCGGGTGCATTTGCCGAGTATGTGAATGTGCCGGCCCGTTGCCTCATTCCCTGGCCGGAAAATCTGCCCGCCGAGGCGGCGGCCC
>JAIPJW010000167.1 GCA_021734075.1 Cephaloticoccus sp. | reverse complement strand
ACATGCCGTCCTGCCGCGAAGCCCTGGCCAATCTTTCCGGTGACCTGAAGTCCCATGGGGCCAGGGTGATCGACGCGGGTTGGGTGCGGCCCAACAAGCGCATTTTCAACAATGCCCAGATTTCAGATCACTTTGCCATCATCCCCACGGCGTTCGAGGCCAAGCATCTCGATGAGATGGAGGCCAAGGTGTTCGACATGATTGCCCGGCGTTTTGTCGCCGCATTTTATCCGGCAGCGGAATTCGATATCACGACCCGCATGAGCGAGGTGGAGGGACATCGTTTCAAGACCGAGGGCAAGGTGCTGACCGCGCCAGGCTGGCTCGCGGTCTATGGCAAGACCACGGTGGATGACGACGCCAAGGATGGCAAATCCCTGCCCGCGCTCTCCGTGGCGGATGGGTCGCCGGCCCAGGCCAGGACGGTGGAGGCCCGCCTGCACGCCGAGACCACCAAGCCGCCACCACGGTTTACGGAGGCAACTCTGCTTTCCGCCATGGAAGGTGCGGGCAAACTGCTGGACGACGACGATCTGGCCGAGGCCATGAAAGAGCGTGGTTTGGGCACACCGGCCACCCGGGCTGACACCATCGATGGTCTGATCAATCAAAAGTATCTGGAACGCGCCCAACGCGAACTCGTGCCCACGCCGAAAGCCGAGCAACTGTTGGAATTTCTGGCCGCCGTTAAAGCCGAGGCCCTCACCAGTCCGGCAATGACCGGCGAATGGGAATTCAAGCTCCGGCAAATGGAGCACAACAAATACACCCGGGCCGCATTCATGGCGGAAATCGTCGAACAGACGAAGACCATCGTGAACAATGTGAAGACCTTCGAGGAGGACGAGGCCACGGCGCGCAAGACCGCCATCATCTCACCCACGGACGGGCAGCCCTTGTTCGAAACCCTCAAGTCCTTCAAGTCACAGGACGGCAACCTGATTGTCTACAAGGTCATCGGCGGGCGCAAAATGGAGGAAAGCGAAGTCCAGACTCTGGTGGAAACCCGCGCCCTGGGCCCCCTCGACGGATTCGTGTCCGCCAAAACGCGTTCACGTTTTTCCGCCGCCCTCAAGCTCGTGCAGGATGCCGAGACCGGCAAGTGGAAGACCGCCCTCGATTTCGGTGAGGATGTGGACATCAATACCTTGAGTCCCATCTGGGTTGATGAGAAATCCGGGGCGGAACTGTGCGAATCCGGGCCCAGTTACATTCTACGGGAAAAAGAGGGTGACGCTTGGAAGCAGACTTTTCGGGTGGGAAGGCTCATGTGCCAGAAGGCCATCACCAAGGAACATGCCATTCAGTTGGTTTCTGTCGGCAAGACCGATCTCATCGAAGGTTTCATCTCCAAAAAAGGCCGCCCCTTTGATGCCTTTTTGAAACGTGAGGCCGCCCGGATTTCCTGGGAATTCCCGCCCCGCAAGCCCCGCATCGGCAAGGATGGCAAGCCGATCGAACGCAAGGCCAAGGCGCCACCCGACCTCTCGAAGGCCGAAGTGTTGGGCGAAAGCACCCTGCACAAGGGTGAACTGGTGCAAACCGAGGATGCCTACTACGTGCGCAAACCCGATCAGGATAACCGCGTGGTGTTCAAACTCAGCCGTCAGTTGTGCCAGCGGGATATTCCCGTCGATGAAGTGAAACGCCTGGTGACCGAGGGGAAAACCAACCTGATTGAAGGTTTCACCTCCAAACGAGGCTCCCAGTTCAGCGCCTTCCTCGTGCTTGCCCCCAAAAAGGACAAGGCAGACTTCGAATTCCCGCCCCGTTAGGCGGGAATTTGACGAGCCCAACCGGACGAGTCCCGCAAGGGAGGCTGGAGCGGATGCCCGGGGCTTTGACCGCCGCGGTAAGTGACCGCGGGTAACACCCCCTCTCTTGCTCTTACGCGACTGGTGGACTTGCTTACGCATGGGAGCATGCTAGCCCTGATCTTAAATCATGCGCGACTACCGCAATCATGCCTTGATATTTCTGGGCCTCACCACATTGGCCACGGGCTATCTGGCATGGCATGAAGCCCGGGAACTGTCGGAATTGCGAAAAGCCCAGGCTTCTTCCGGAGTGGCCGAAACGAGACGCAAAGCTTGGGAATCCAGGCGCTCGAGCGAGGCTCAGGATATGGAGGATGCCGCCATCATTGCCGAAGCGGAAAAATCCTCCGAACCAGCCGAAGAAGCGCCCGTAAATGACTTCCGTCCGGGACGCGGGCAGGAGCGCGCGATAATGAAATTGATGGAAAATCCGGAATTCCTCCGGCTCATGACGCTGCAGCAAAAAGCCCGTTTGGATCCACGCTATGCCGCCCTGTTCAGGCAACTCGGTCTAACCCCGGATATGTTGGACAAATTCAAGGATCTGCTGGTGGAAAAACAATCGGCCTTGATTGATTTGTTCACGGCAGCCCGATCCCAGGGACTCGACCCGCGGAAGGACCGGGAAGCTTTTCGTGAGTTGGCCACCTCCGCCCAAAATCAAATTGATGAGTCCATCCGGGCCACTTTGGGAGATACAGCATTTGCCACATATCAAAATTACGAAAAAACCCTGCCTTACCGCAATGTGACCGACCAGCTGGAGACCAGGCTCAGTTACACACCCAATCCTCTGACCCTGCAGCAAAAAGAGCAATTGCTGCAGGTCATCGCCACTTCGGCGGAGCCGGCCGGCCCCAACCGGCAAGCGGCCACGGTCCGCGCCGCCGGGGCCGGCTTGGGTGGCAACGTTGGGGGCGGTCAAGTTGCAACCCTGAGCGAAACGGCAGTGCAGCGCGCGGCGGGTATTCTCACGCCCGGACAGCAAAGCGTGCTTAAGCAGATGCAGGCAGAACAGACTGCTGCCCAACAATTGCGCGAATTGACCCGAGGAGGAGTTCGTCCTGCCACGGCAACGCCTCCTACTGCTGGCTCAAATCCTGCTAATTGAACGTGTCTTATCCTTGATTAATCTTGTTGAAACAATCACCGGCAAATAGCCTGAGTCTTCCATGATCGTCACCACTGCCCAATTATTCAAACACGCCTACGGCAAGTATGCTGTCGGCGCCTATAATATCAACAACGCCGAGCAGGCTATGGGTCTCTTCAAGGGCTGTCTCCAGTCCAAGGCTCCCTTCATTATCCAGATTTCCAAGGGCGCGCGCAAATACACGGACAAGAAGATGCTCGAAGCCATCATTCGCGCTGCCGCGGATATCTTTCCGGACTGTATCTTTGCCGTCCATCTCGATCACGGCGACGAGGAAACCTGCTACGATTGCATCAATTCCGGGTTTTATTCCTCGGTGATGATTGATGCCTCCCATGATCCCTTCGCCGAAAATGTTGCCATCACCAAACGCGTGACCGATGCAGCCCATGCCAAGGGCATTTCGGTCGAAGCCGAACTCGGCATGCTCGGGGGCGTGGAGGAAGACATCAAGGTCGAGGAAGGCAATGCCTGTTTGACCGATCCCGCCGAGGCCGAGGAATTCGTGAAACTGACCGGATGTGACTCCCTCGCCTGCGCCATCGGCACGTCCCACGGGGCTTTTAAATTCAAAGGCAAGCAGTCCCTTCATTTTGACGTATTGACGAAAATTCAGACCCGTCTACCGGGCTTTCCCCTCGTCATGCACGGTTCCTCCTCCGTTCCCAAGGAAGAGGTCGATCGCATCAATGCCGCCGGTGGTCAGATCGCCGGCTCCATGGGCGTCGATCCCAATGAATATCTGCCGGCCGCCAAGCTGGGTGTCACCAAGGTCAATATCGACACGGATGGACGCCTCGTCTGGACCCGGGTGCACCGCGAATTTTTCCGCGACAAACCCGGCGAGTTCGATTTCCGTCCGCCCGGCAAGATTTTCATCGAGGAATACGCAAAGTTTATCGCCAGTCGCAACGTGCTGCTCGGGAGTTCCGGTCAACTCGACGATTTGCGCCAAAGCCTCGGCTGAGCCCTTCAAGTCCATAGCCCAGTCTCCCCCGTCAATCAGCCGGTGTGAGTTAATTCTCGCACCGGTTGGCCAATTGTTCTAGGGGGGATGTCATGGCAACCCGCCAATTCAGCCTTTTGACCCTGTTGGCCCTCGGTTTATTCTCGACCGATGCATGCGGGCAGTTTTTGCCCACCGCCACCCCCACCATCACACTGTCCCTGAGCAGCGTGTCCGGCTCGACGCCGATGAATCTGGCCTGGCATCCCGATTACCAGCAATATTATGGGGGCCGGGGCGGGAGTTCCTCCTATGGCGGGCGGGTTTGGGATGTGAACGGCAACATCGTGCAAACCTTGGCACCGATTAATACAGATCTGCGCAGTTTTTTCTACAACGCCAACAACGGTAACTTGGAAAATGTAGCCTATAACGCGCGGTCAAATGCCAATGGCTATCGCACCGTGACACTCGACAGCAACGGACTGTTTACGGGCAACTACATTAACATCGGCATAACCCTTTCAGGAATTCCATCTGACCAACCCGCTCCCGCCTTTGATGCCACCCGCAATCTATTATATGCCTTCAACACAGGCAGTTTGGTGACCGTGATCAGTCCAGTTACCGGTCTGGCCGTGAGCACGCTGACCCTTGATCTTGCGGCGGCAGGCTCACCCGCTATTCCAAATTATGATATCGGCTACGATCCCACAAATGACGCCCTGATTACCTACACGACCAGCGGCGGTGCCCGTGCCCTGGCCTTCAGTGCCACTACCGGCGATTTTCTGGCATCCATTACCCTGCCGGGAAGCATCGATGCGCCCTACGATTGGCGGATGGGTTACGCCAACGACCAGTTGTTCATCTTCAATGCCACCAGTGACAGTTACCAGGGGTTTACCATTACGGCCGTCCCGGAGCCCGCGTCACTTGGCCTCATGGTGGTGGGTTTGCTGTCGCTGGCTTGGTTGGGGCGCAGGTATAAGTAAATCCGCGTCATGGTGGCAAAGGCTCAGGATCCCAAACGCTGCCACAGCTCAAAACCAAACAGTCCGGTAAAAAGCAGGAGTGCCAGCGAGAGACAAAGATTGACCAACACCCCGTTCTTGAGTGCACCCATGCTCTCATGGCGGTTGTTGAGCATCAACAGCACTGCGGCTAGAAAAGGCATGAAAAAAGCCCCGGCCACCGCATAGATTATCACAATGGTGATCGGTTTGTGCCACCACTGCAGCAACAAGGGAGGAAAGGCCAGGTAAGCCAAAAACCATTGATAGGCCCGTGTCTTGGCTAAGTCCGAGGCCGGCGGCAGGTTCACCTTCAAGCGACGGGCCATCGCGGACAAGCTGTCGGCAAACAGATAGGGCACCCCCTGCCAAACCCCCAGCAGTGATGTGAAAACCGCACACCAAAATCCAACCAGAAAACACCATTTGCCCACGGGTCCAAGGAGCAGCTCGAGTTGTGCCGCCAAGGCCAGCACCAACGCATTGCCAGATGCATCCACTGGTTTTGCGGCCGCTGCGATGACCACCACCGCGAGTCCAAAAAAGCCGGTCAGGACATAGGCGGATGCCAGATCATACATGGAGCGTCGATGCATGCTGCGGCCGCGCCAGTTTTTTTCCCGAATCCAATAGCCATAACAAAGCAGGGTGACACTTCCGCCCACTCCACCCATCAGGCCCAGAATAAGTCGGGTCGAGCCCGCCGGCATTGCGGGCCAAAACAATCCCCGGGCCATTTCGCCCAGGGAATTATTCATCAACACGGCGCAAACCATCACTGTGACAAACATGATGCCCATCAGCACTTTCATCATCCGTTCGAAGCCGGCGTAACCCCACCACCGGACAAATCCATAACCCGCGATGGCATGCAGGGCGCTCCACATCCCCACAGTAAGGGGAATCCGGGGAAACAATGCGCCGGCCGCCACGCCACAGGCTGCAGACAGTGCGGCGGCCACCAAAAATCCCCACAAGCCCAGATAACCGATGAAATATATCCCCACCCAACGGGGTAAACAAGCCACCCAGCCTTCGATCAAAGTGGTGCCGGTGGCAAGTTGCCATCGCGACACGCCTTCATTGAGCACACCCTTGAATAACGCCCCCAAGGCAACCGCCCAGAGCACGGCCAATCCGTATTTTTGCCCTACCACCGCTGCGGCAATCAAATCACCCGCCCCCACTCCGGTCGCTGCCACTACAAAACCCGGACCCAGACTTTGCCACCAAACTACGGAGGTCTTATCGGGTGGCACGTCGGCGGACATGAAAGCAGGGAGTCAGTAATTCCAGTGCAATTCAAGTGCCACGTGCCCCTTAATGCCTTGTCACGGTTTGTGCATTGATGGCATTGAATTGTCGCCCTGCCATCGCCGCACCGGGGAACTGCCCGGTGCATCAGTTGTCTCCCGTCCACATGCCCGTCCCGGAAAACCAAACCGATTGCAGCGAAGCCAACTTGGTGCATCGCGCCGGGTCCGGCGATCAGGTGGCTTTTGGCATCCTGATGCAGCAACATCATGACCGCATTTTCCGCTTGGTTTATTCCGTGGTTCGCCATGAACAGGACGCCCGTGATGTCTGCCAGGAGGTGTGGTTGATCGTCTGGCGGCAGATCGCGCATTTTCGCGGCGATGCCCTATTTTCGACCTGGCTTCATTCCATCGCCGTGCGACGGGCGCTCGATTATCTGCGCAAGCGCCGGCGTTGGTATGATCGTTTCCTCCCCTTAGGGAGGCCTGAAGATAACAGTGCCGCTCAGGCAGAAAACATACCCGCTCCCGATCAGGACGAGGATCCGGGACAGGCTGATCGCATCGCCCGGGTCAGATCTGCCCTCGCCACTCTGCCCGCCAAGCATCGCGCCGTGCTTGCGTTAAGGGAGTTGGAAGGGCTTTCCTATGAAAGTATTGCCGCCGCCATGAAAATACCCTCCGGCACCGTTATGTCCCGAATTTATCACGCCCGCCGTTTATTGGCCAAAAAACTAGGAGTTAAATCATGAAAACCATCCGCATGTTGCTGCCTCTGCTGCTTTGTGTCGGGGGACTTGTTTCCACCGCACCTGCCGCAGAACGCGCCTCAATCCAGGCCATTCTCATCACCGCCTCCAATGAACCGGGTCGCACCGACCCCCGTCTTTCCAGTTACGAACCCACCCTGCGTCGCATCCTGCGCTTCGAGAGCTACCGGTTCGTTGGTCAGGGTTCCACCACCCTGACGGTGCCGGCCGACGGCACCATTTCTCTGGGCAGCGGGCATCAACTCTCAGTGTCCACGGAGGAAGCACGCGGGCGTGGCGTGCGTCTGCGCATTCAATGGCAACAAGGGGGGCGCTCCCTCATGGAAACCGGTCTCTC
>JAIPJW010000166.1 GCA_021734075.1 Cephaloticoccus sp. | reverse complement strand
CGCGGCAATCTGGTGTTCATTCAGCACCACGTGGTTTATGTCGTGAGTGTTGAACTGACCGAGCGCACCCTCGAGGGCAGCATGTATAAATTGACGACAGCCCAGGAGGACGAAATTCTGCGCAGCCGGCTCGACTCGATTGTGAGCGGCATGCAATTTTTCAAGGTGGAGGGGGACTAAAAAACCCCGGCGGTAGACCGGGGTTTGGGTGCAATCGGAAATGGCAGCGCCTTATTTGTAGCCGGGCAGATATTTTTTCTCCGCCTTGAACATCTCCAGCGTCATTTGCTTGATTTCGGAGGGAGAGCAAACCGCGGCGGTGAGAGGATCAAGCATGAGGGCGTAGATCGCCTTTTCGACCGAACGCTCGATACAAGCCTGGGCACCCAGATCAAACATCCGCATGTTCGAGTCACAGAGGGCGGCCATTTGGGCCGGCAGGGCACCGTAGCGGGTCGGGTTGATGCCATTGCGATCAATCATGCAGGAGACCTCAACACAACCATCGGCCGGCAAATTGGTGATGAGTTGTCCGGCACCCTTGAGGTTGTTCATCACGTTGCCGTGGATGCGGAACGGCGTGTCCTTTTCGCGGGCCTCAATGATCCAACTCGCATATTCCCAGCTGCGCTCCCACTCCATCGACTCCTTGCCGGCCAGCATTTGACCGCGTTGCTTGTCCGCCATCTTGCGCCAAGTCGGCCAGTTGTCGGCGTAGAAGCTGGACCCACCCTCATATCCCTCGCGACTGTAAGTCTGCACGAGGTCCTGGCGCTTGCGGTAATACGGCAGGTATTCGGAAAGGTGTCCGCTCGATTCGGTGATGAAGGCACCGAAGTGCAACATCATGTCCTTGCGCACGATATCCTGGTGCCACTCGGGCGTCTCCCACTGATGCTTGCTGATGCGCTTGGGGTTCTTGGGCCGGCCTTCCTTGAGGGCACGGGCCAGATCCGCATTGGCCTTGCGCTTGAGCAGCGGATACAAATCGCGACCCTTGTGCTCCAGCTTGGTGAACCAAGCCATGTGGTTGATCCCGGCACATTCCCAATCCATTTCACTGATCGGCACACCGGCCCGGGTGGCCAGCAATTGACTGGTGCCCTGCACTGAATGGCAAAGGCCCACGATTTGCATGGACGAACTGCGGCCGGCAGCCAGACACATCATCGCCATCGGGTTCGTGTAGTTCAGAACAATGGCCTTGGGACAAAGCTCCTCGGCGTCCTGCAATACCTTCAGGAAAACGGGAATCGTGCGCATCGACTTGAAGAGACCGCCGGGTCCGATCGTGTCACCGATGCATTGATCGATACCGTATTTTGCCGGGATGTCATTGTCGAAACGCACACAGGCCGTGCCGCTGACCTCGATGCAATTCACGATGTAATCCGATTGGGCCATGACCTTGCGGCGATCGGCCGAACCGATCACCGTCCAATTGGTTTTGCCCAGATTCTGCGCCAGCCGGGTGATCAACTTGGTCATGGTGGCGAGTCGCTCGCGATCGATGTCGACCAATGCGATCGTGCCTCCCCGGTCCCCGGGGATGCGCAGGATGTCATTCATCAATCGCGGCGTGAAAGCGCTGCCGGCCCCGAGCATCGTGATTTTGATCGGACGCAACAGCTGGCCGGGCAGCCCGCGGGCGGCGGAGTCCTTGGTGTGGGCGGTATGGCCGATGGCCTTGGGTTTGGTCTTGGCAGCACTCATGGGATTATTGTGATGGAATCAATTGCAGGGTTAACTCAGGAACCCCACTTTGTGCTGCAGTGACCCGAGCCGCGATAGCAAAAGATTGATTCGCGATATGCATAATGTGACATTCGCGATCATGCCATCAACCGACATCTTTCCCGTGGTCCGCGTGGGTGCCGAGGAAATCCAGACCGACCCGAACTACCGGTTTGAAAATGCCGCGCGCGAAGGCATGTCTGCGCTGGTGATTCAACGCACTTTGGGCGGTGCGGCTTGGTTCCGTGATCACGCCGGCGCGCGCCCGGTGGAGGTCGGTCAGGCCATGCTGTTCACACACAACGAAAATTCGGCCTATGGTTATCCACCCGATGGCACCGCCCCCTATCGCTTGCGCTTCATTTCCTTTTTCCCCACGGGCATTCAACCGCTGTTTGACCGGTTGCGCACCGACTTTGGGGCCGTCGTGCGCATGCCGGACAACTCCGAGGCCACCACCCTGTTCGACGAGATCATACAACGCTTCCGCCGCCGTCAGTTTCGTGACCGCTTGCACGAAACCGAACTGTTGTATCGGCTGTTGCTTTCGCTCTATCGCGAGCAGGTGCAGGAAACCCGCACGACGGATCCCATTGAGTTCGGCCAGCATTTTTTAAGAAACCATTTCCGTTCCCCCATCAACCTGAAAGCGGTGGCCGAAAAATGCGGGGTCAGTCGCGAACACTTCATCCGGCAATTCAGTGCCCGCTACCGTGAATCCCCCGGGGCGTTGCTGCGGCGGCTGCGCCTGGAACATGCGCGGGCCATGCTGTTATCAACCCAGCTCAGCGTGCAGGATATCGCCCTGGCGAGCGGCTTCACCAGCAGCAACACCTTCTGTCGCGCCTACCGACTTAAGTTCGGCCAAAGTCCGGGCACTTTGCGGCCCTGAGACCGCAGTGGCCGGATCCGATTTGCGGATGGAATCGTCCCGCCCGTTGGACCAGCAGGGCCCGGTGCGCCCCGCGCGATATCAGTTCCGGTTTCGGCCTAATTCACCAGTTTTCGCTGCTCCGGGAAGACTTCGCGCAGGGCCAGGCTCAATTTATCCTGCACCGCCTGCAGTTGACGATACCGCGCCACATTTTTCGGGTTGGGCCGGCAACGGGTGCTTTCCTTCACGGCAACCACCCTCGCGGTGAAACGCGTGATCTTTGTATTGGGCTTGGTGCGGCGGGCCAGTGCCCAGGCGGCTTGGATCGCCCCACCAAGCGCCGCTCCCTCATCCTCAACCATCGCCACCACGGGCACCCCGAAACAATCCGCCATGATCTGGC
The DNA here is from genome assembly GCA_021734075.1 of Cephaloticoccus sp. Lineage (GTDB taxonomy): Bacteria > Verrucomicrobiota > Verrucomicrobiia > Opitutales > Opitutaceae > Cephaloticoccus. The sequence goes on along the minus strand of JAIPJW010000166.1, from coordinate 4,288 downwards.
GCCACGCCGGGGACTTTGCCCCGCCCCCGGTCACCCGAATTTCCCCGGCCTTAACACCCAGGGCCCCCAATCGCATGAGGCCATAGTTCATCCCCATCGTCACCCCTTCCATGGCCGCCCGGACCAGATGGGCCGGTTTGAGGGTCGTGGGACTAACCCCGAGCAACACACCGGAACCTTCCGGCACATTCGGGGTGCGTTCCCCGGCAAAATAAGGGAGCAGCAGCAGACCGCCAGCACCCGCCGGCACGGATTCCACGGCCGCGTTAAATGCAGCATGATCCTGCCCCAAAAGGCCGCGCGTCGCCTCCGTCACGTTCGTGACATTCATCGTGCACAACAACGGCAGCCAACCACCGGTGGAGGAACAGAATGCCGCAATCTCACCCCGCGGATCGACCACGGGCTTGTCGGCATAGGCATAGATGGTCCCGCTCGTGCCAAAACTGGCGGTTACCACTCCCGGGGCCACATTGCCGGTGCCGATCGCGCCCATCATGTTGTCCCCTCCCCCAGCTGAAACGATCACGTCGGTCGACAGACCGTATTTTGCGGCCACGGCTGGTGTCAGGGTGCCAATGATGCCATCGGAGGACCTGAGCGGAGGCAGCCAATCAGACAGTCGGGGATCGATCACCCGGATCACTGCCAGAGACCACTTCCGCTTGCGCACATCCATCAATGCCGTGCCCGAGGCATCCCCATGCTCCATGCCATAAAGACCGGTCAGATAAAAATTCAGGTAGTCGTGAGGCAGCAGCACCTGACGGAGTCTTTTGAAATTTTCAGGTTCATGACGTTTCAGCCAAAGAATCTTCGGCGCGGTGTATCCCGGCAGAAAGGGCAGGCCCACTTTGCGCAGCACGGCCTGGGGGCCACCCAGCCGCTTGGTCAGGATTTCACATTCCTTCCCGGTCGAAGTGTCGCACCAAAGTTTGGCGGGCCTGATGACCTTACCCTGGGCGTCAAGTGGCACGAAACCATGTTGCTGGCCCGACACTCCGATACCCCGCACCTCCGCCGCCGCCACTTTGCCCAGCACGGCTTGCATCACCGTGTCGAGGGCCGAGATCCAGTCCATCGGATGCTGCTCCATGTGGCCGGCCGGCAGTCCGGCAATGAGGTCATGTGGCGCACGGGCCTCGGCAATCACCTTGCGCGTCTGCAGATCGAGCACGACCGCCTTGGTGCTTTGGGTTCCTGAATCGATACCAATGTATAAGCTCATGGGAAAATGGGTGATCGTTACTGCCGCAAGATTCGGGAGCAGGCGCAAGCCGGAGTTGGGCGATGCCCCGCAACAAAGTTATTCAGCTGTTCCCGAATGATACCCTCGCGGGCAATTGAATCGGGGGGGGGCCAGAGCCGGGTGAAACCTTGCCGGGGTTGTCCCCGGCGCCAGGTTGTTTCGCGCTTGGCCGGATGCGTTCCGGTGTTAGCCTTGATTCAATCAAACCGTGGCATGCAGTCCTGCATGCCTGAAGTCTGAAGGAAACCAATGACTACTCCACAATGGGAAACGCTGCTGGCCGTGATCCGCGGCGAATCTATCCGACCGTTGCCCACCGGTTTTATCATCGACTCGCCCTGGCTGCCAAACTGGGCAGGTCATACGATTCTTGACTATTTTACCTCCGATCCGGTCTGGCTCGGATCGCACCAACGGGCATTGACGGAGTTTCCGGATACGATGTTTCTCCCGGGTTTTTGGTCTGAATACGGCATGTGCACCGAACCCTCGGCCTTCGGGGCGGTAAGCATCTGGACCGAGAATGAGTTCCCCTTTGCCAAGCCCATGATCCGTTCGCCTGAAGAAGTGGATCTGCTCGAAAAACCCAATGTGCGCACGGATGGTCTGCTCCCCTTCGTCATCAAACGCCTTCAGCACGCCCGACCTGAAATCGAACGCAACGGTCATGCCATCCGATTTGCGGTGGCGCGGGGGCCGCTCAACATCGCGACTTTCCTGATGGGCACGACTGAGTTCCTGGAATGCCTGAAACTGGAACCAACCCGCATGCACCGGCTTCTCGGTCTCATCACCGACTATCTCGTCGATTGGATTGCGTGGCAGCGCGAATGTTTCCCATCGATCGACGGGATTTTGCTGCTGGACGACATCGTCGGTTTCGTGGGTGAAGCAGACTTCCGAGCCTTCGGCCTGCCTTATCTGCAACGGGTTTACGCCACGGACGTGACGGTGAAATTTTTTCACAATGACGCCCCGTGCAAAGTGGCCGCCCCGTTTCTTGCGGACGCGGGAATCAATCTCCTGAATTTTGGGGTGCAACATTCGCTCGCAGAGATGCAAACCTGGACCGGCGGCAAAGTGGCGCTCCTCGGCAATCTGCCGCCACGCGATGTGCTGGCGTTGGGAACTCCGGCTGATGTTGAGCGGGAGGTTGAGAAGATGCTCGGGAGTTTGCCCGATCAAACGCGTTTGATCCCGTCCTGCGGCGGCGGGGTGCCCCCGGGTGTGCCGACCGCCAATCTGCGCTGCTTCATCGATACGGTGCGCCGCGCCACTGCCTGAACCCCCAACCCATGCCCCTCATTGATCGTCTCTTTTCTGTCGGTGTAATTCGACGGGCAATCTGGAAATTCTGGTATCCTTTCCTGACCCGAAAGCTGACGAGCGAGGAGGTGTTGTTTCTCAATTACGCCTACGAGACGGATCCCCCGCTCAATATTCCACTGACACCGGAAGACGAACCCAACCGGGCCTGTATCCAGCTTTACCACCATGTGGCCACCCAAGCCGACCTGGAGGGCAAAGTGGTCCTCGAGGTAAGCTGCGGACATGGTGGCGGCGCCTCCTATCTCACCCGCACCCTGCAGCCGGCCAGTTACACCGGCCTCGACCTCAACCCCACGGGCATTCGCTTTTGTCGTGCACACCATCAGATCCCCGGCTTGCAGTTTGTGACGGGCGATGCGGAGCACCTGCCCTTTGCCGACGGTTCCTTCGAAATCGTGCTCAATGTCGAGGCATCGCATTGCTATCCCGACTTTCCGCGCTTCCTCCGGGAAGTGGCCCGCGTGTTGCGTCCCGGCGGTCTTTTTCTTTACGCCGACTTCCGTTTCAGCGACGGGGTTGTGAGCGGCAATTACATTGAATGGGAACAGGCCTTGGCGGCCCAGTCACTGGCGTTGGTTGGCACCCAGGAAATCAACGCCGAGGTATTGCGCGGCATGACACTGAACTCCGCGCGCTCGCAAACCCTTATCCAACGTCATCTGCCCAAATTCCTGCACAGACTCGGGCGCGACTTTGCCGGGGTGACAGGTTCACGGGTTTATCAAGCCCTCCAAACCGGCGCACTCGCCTATCGGTCGTATTGTTTCAGAAAACCTGAACGGGCTGACCCGGCAGATTTTCAACCCGCCTCACTTTGATTCAGCAACCAGTTGTGATTTCGCCTCAAGCAACAAGGATTGGAGCCGCACATCATCAGGCAGTGAAATCATGGCCGAATGCAGCGCCTTCATTGCCTCATGCGGTCGTCCCAGACGCAGCAGCCATGCCCCCTGCTCTCTTCGATAGGTCGGAGTCAGGCCAAAGTGGTGCTCCTGATGTGATAACAAGGCCAGAGCCTCCGCGTAGTTTTCATGCGCCAGCGCTATCTTGATGGCTTCGAGATACACCACCTGCGCCTGATTGTATTTTTGCGCTGCTCTTTCACTTTCATTGCGCGTGATCAAGTATCCCGCCCAGAGTATGTATACATGTGCCTGCTGCCGGGGATTGTCGGCAAAGTCAGCGTGCGCCTCCATGTGAGTAAACAAACTCTCACTGTCCCTCCAAAACAACAATTGCACCCGGGTTGCCGCGATTTCCAGACCAATCACCATCACAATCAAACCGGTGATGACAGCGGTCATCCTTTTCGGCCAGCGGAGTAATCCAGCTGCAATACCGCCGATCAGAATCATATGCGCGAGATAACTATATCGATCCACGGGCCAATTGGGTCGTTCGGTCAATCCGAGACACGGAATGCTCACGACGCTGAATCCCAAAATCACCAAGGTCACTCCGGGATATTCCTTCCGCCATCGCCATCCGGCCCAAACTGCAATGACGGCCATAATCGCTCCCGAAATGATCCAGGGGTGGCCTGTCACCGGAAAATTTATAGGTGGAAGGTTGGGTGTGAGTTCCACCGGCCATAACAACTGCCACGCCAAGACACTGATGGTGCCCAGCGCCACGATCACACGGATAAGCGGTCCAATTACGGTAATATCCGGTGCCTCCGAGAATATCCCGGGAGCGGTATAACGGGTC
>JAIPJW010000165.1 GCA_021734075.1 Cephaloticoccus sp. | reverse complement strand
CGAGGTGCTCGCCGGGCTCAACGATGGCGACCGCGTGGTCGTGTCCCCGCCCGTCAATCTGCGTGACGGTCAGACCGTGGAGATCCTCCCGTGAGCGCTGCCCAACAATCCCCCTTCCCCGATCCGGCGAAATACGGTATCGCCGGCAAGATCGCCGCCATCTTCATCGACTCGCGGCTCACCATCATTGCGGTGGTGGCGTCCCTGCTTCTCGGGGCTTTCGCCCTGCTGCTGCTCCCCCGCGAGGAAGAGCCGCAGATCAAGGTGCCAATGATCGACATCATGATCGGCATGCCGGGCGCGAGCGCGGCCGAGGTCGAAAATCGGGTCACCCGACCACTGGAACGGCTCCTGTGGGAAATTCCCGACGTCGAATACCTTTACTCCACCGCCATGACCGGTGCCGACATGACCATCGTGCGCTTCAAGGTGGGCACCGATCTGGAAACCGCCCTGGTGCGTCTCAACCAGAAGCTGCAAACAAATTTTGATCGGATCCCCCAGGGCGTCACCCCTCCTCTCGTTAAGCCGCGCACGATCGATGACGTGCCGATTCTGGCGCTTACTTTTCACAGCAGCCATTACGATCACGCCACCTTGCGTCGCCTCGCCATTCAGGTGGAGGACGAGGTCAAGGGCCTGCCCCAAGTGGCTGAGACCACGGTAATCGGTGGCACCCAGCGCCAGATCCGCGTGATGCTCGATCCCCAGCGTCTCGCCTCGCGCAATCTCAGCCCGGGTTATCTCGTGCCCATGTTGCAGCAGGCCAACGCCCAGGCCCAGGCCGGCTCCTTCAATTATGCCAACCAGGAGACCCTGCTCCAGGCCGGACAGTTTTTCCGGGATGCCCGCGATGTAGGCGGAGTCGTGGTGGGGGTTTTCAATGGCCACCCCGTCTACCTGCGTGACGTGGCCACCATTGTCGACGGACCCGGCGATCCTTCCAACTATGTGCTGTTCGGTGCCGGTGGCGCCACCCCGAGTGCCGAGGAGGCGGCAGTAACCCTAAGTCTGGCCAAGCGACCCGGGGCCAATGCCGTCGATGTCGTGACTGCGGTTCTGGCCAAGGTGGATGCCCTCAAGGGCACAATAATCCCGGCCGACATCAGCGTGTCGGTCACCCGCAACTACGGAGCGACCGCGAGCGAGAAATCGAACGAACTGTTGCTTCATATGGGCATCGCTGTTTTTGGCGTCGCCGTCCTCATTCTGCTGTTTCTGGGCTGGCGTGAATCCCTGGTGGTCCTGCTCGCTATCCCGGTGACGCTCGGTCTCACCCTGCTGATCATCTATCTTTACGGCTACACCCTCAACCGCATCACCCTGTTTGCCTTGATCTTCTCGATCGGCATTCTCGTCGATGATGCGATTGTCGTGGTGGAGAACATTGTTCGACACATGGCACTGCCCAGCTGCCGCAGCAAACGGCTGCTGCAAATCGCGGTGGAGGCCGTGGATGAAGTCGGCAATCCCACGATCCTGGCCACCTGGGCCGTGATCGCCGCCGTGCTCCCCATGGCCTTCGTCAGTGGCATGATGGGGCCCTACATGCGACCGATCCCCATCGGTTCCAGTGCCGCCATGTTGTTCTCCCTGGTGGTCGCTTTCGTTGTCACACCGTGGGCGGCGCTCAAGATCTTGCGCGGTCACACCCCGCATGATTCCCATGCCGGCGATTTCGTCGATGCCCCCGCCCCGGAAGAAGGTGACGATGAAGCCATGGCGGACAATTCCTTCACCCGGATCTACCAAAAATTGATGCGGCCCTTGCTGGAACATCGCACTTGGCGCTGGGCCTTCCTCCTGATCGTTGCCGGACTCACCCTCGGCGCCATGGGGTTGGTCGGGATTGGGGCGGTCAAGGTCAAGATGCTGCCCTTCGACAACAAGTCGGAGTTCCAGGTGATCATCAACATGCCGGAAGGCACGACCCTCGAACAAACCACCCTGGTCGCCCGCGACATGGCGGCGGCCATCCGCACTGAGCCCGAGGTGCGTGACTACCAAGTTTACGCCGGCACGGCCTCGCCCTTCAATTTCAACGGTCTGGTGCGTCACTACTTCATGCGCGCCGGCAGCAATGTCGCCGATCTGCAGATCAACCTGCTGCCCAAGCACGAACGCACGGCGCAAAGCCACGAAATCGCCAAGCGCTTCCGCGAACGTCTGACCCCCATCGCCGAAAAATACGGGGCCGCCATCGCGGTCGCGGAAGTCCCCCCGGGCCCGCCGGTCCTTCAGACCTTGGTCGCGGAAATCTACGGCCCGACCGAGGAGGCCAGACTCAAACTGGCCACCCGGGTGCGTGAAATCTATCAAGCCACCCCGGGCGTCGTTGACATTGACTGGTATGTTGAGGCCCAGCAGCCCAAGACGGTGCTGAAAATTGACACGGCCAAGGCCGCGCTCCGCGGCATCTCCGAAGCCGCCATCACGCGCACCGTGCAGCTGGCCATGTCGGGCTATCCCGTCACCAACCTTCACGTGTTGAACGAACGTGAGACCGTCAGCATCTACCTCGAATTGCCCCGGGAATATCGGGCCCGGACCACCGACATTCTCGACCTCTCGGTCCGCTCCGAGGTCAATCCCATGGCGCCGTTGGTGCCCTTGCGGGAGTTGGTGACTTTGGAACAGACCCTCAGTGAACGGAACATCTACCACAAGAACTTGAAGAACGTCACCTATGTGACGGCCGATGTGGCCGGCGTGATCGAAAGTCCGGTCTATGCCATCCTGCAGATGAACCAGGCACTGGCCAAACTCGATGGTCGTGACTTCGGCGGCACCCAACCCAAGGTGCAAATCTACAATGCCAGCATGCCCTCCGATACCAGCGAACCGGCCATGAAATGGGACGGGGAATGGCAGGTCACCCTCGAGGTCTTCCGGGACCTCGGCCTCGCTTTCGGCGCGGTGCTCATCCTCATCTACATGCTGATGGTGGGGTGGTTTAAGAATTACGTCACCCCGCTGATCGTGATGACAGTCATTCCCTTCTCCCTGGTTGGCATCATGCCGGCACATTGGGGCCTCGGGGCTTTCTTCACCGCCACCTCCATGATCGGCTTCATGGCCGGGGCCGGCATCGTGGTCCGCAACTCCATCATCCTCGTGGACTTCATCGAGCTGCGGCTCAGCCATGGACGGCCGCTCCTCGATGCCTGTATTGAATCGGGCGCCGTCCGTTTCCGGCCGATGATGCTGACCGCCTTTGCCGTAATCGTCGGCGGTCTGGTCATCCTCGCCGACCCGATCTTTCAGGGTCTGGCCATCTCCCTGCTTTTCGGCGCGATTGCCTCGCTGCTGATCAGCCCCCTCGCTGTCCCCCTCCTCTATTATATGGTGCACTCCCGGCATCCTGCCGCGGCAACGCAGCCTGGTTCTGACGAATCTTGTGTCACCAAGACCCAATAGCTGCATCGCACACCCATGAATCTTGTCCTCATCGTTCTCTCAGCACTCGCCGTCGCCTTTATCGGCCGTTCACTCTGGCTGGCCCGACCCACCATTGCGCCCACTGCCGCCCGTGATGCCGTCAAAGCCGGCACCGCCATGCTGGTTGATGTGCGTGAATCCGGTGAATGGTCTTCCGGAGTGGCCAAATCGGCCGCGTTGCTGGCCTTGAGTGACCTGCGGGGCCCACGCACCAAATGGGAACCTTTCCTCAAGGCCCATCGCGACAAACAATTGATCCTTTACTGTCTTTCCGGCACCCGGTCCGGCATGGCCGCCAGTCTCCTGCGCAAGCAAGGCTACAAGGCTGTCAACCTCGGCGGCCTCTCCCGCTGGACCTCCGCTGGATTACCCTTGGGCAAACCATTCAAGGGTTGATCACAAGGACCGGCTGCACCGGAACACCGACTTGCTCAAGGTCGGTTTCCTGCAGTTTGGCCGGATTGAGAGAGGACAACAACGGGGAATTGAAACTCGTCGGCCAGTCACGTCGCCCGAAGGCATCAATTCCATTTTGCCGGTGCTCTTGGCCAAAGATTACACTTCTCCCCGGACAGTCTCTGATCATAAATTGTCTTTATGACAAAACTATCCGAATCCGAAATCTCCCGGATGCATCCTGAAACCATGGCGCTCAGTTACGGCTTTGATCCGTGGCTGAGCGAAGGCGCCGTCAAACCACCGGTGTTTCTCACCTCCACCTTCGCGTTCAAGCACGCCGCGGACGGCAAGCGGTTTTTCGCCTGGGCCCACGGGGAAGGTTCGCCGCCGCCCCGCCATGAGATGGGGCTGATTTATTCACGCATCAACAATCCCAATCTTGAAATCTTCGAGGCCCGGGTGGCCCTCTGGGAAAAGATGCAGGATGCCTACAGCTTCTCCAGCGGCATGGCCGCCATCGCCACCACTTTGTTGGCCACCCACAATCCCGGCGACGAAATGATCGTCTGTGCGCCGGTCTACGGCGGCACCGATGCCCTCATCCACCATTTCCTGAAGCGCAATGGCATCACGGCTCATTTTGTGCCGGCTGGATTTGAAGCCCCCGATTTGGTGGAACCGTTGATCAACTCGCGCACCCGTTCGATTTTCATCGAGAGTCCGGCCAATCCCAACAACCGACTCACTGACATTGGCCGGATGAAGGAGCTCGCGTTGCGCCATGCCCCGATCCCGGCGGGCCAGCAGTCCAGTCGCATCCTCGTAATGGTGGACAATACCATGGCGGGACCTGTCTTTGCCCAACCAGCAAAAGTCGGGGCCGACATCGTGTTGTATTCCGCAACCAAATTCATCGGCGGACACTCTGACGTCGTGGGCGGGGTGGCCCTGGCCAACGACCCGGCCATCCTCACGGCGATCGCCCAGCACCGGGCCATGCTCGGGGGCATGCCCAACGCGCACACGGCCTGGCTGCTGACCCGCTCGCTCGAGACCTTGAAAATTCGGGCCGAAGCCCAGCAGCGCAATGCCGTGGAAGTCGCCGCGTTTCTCGAGCAACACCCGAAGGTGCGCAAGGTGTGCTATATCGGGCTGCTCAAACCCGAGGACCCCGAGTATCCCATCTATTGCAAGCAACACACCGGCCCGGGTTCGCTCATCTCGTTCTACATTCAAGGCGGCGAACAAGAGGCCTTTGCCTTTCTTGATCATCTAAAAATTTTCAAACTCGCGGTCTCCCTCGGTTCGACTGAATCACTGGCGCAACATCCCGCCGCCATGACCCACTCCGGCCTTACGCCGGAGGACAAGCTGCTCGGGGGCATCTCCGACGATCTGGTGCGGCTCTCCATCGGCATCGAGAATCACGAAGACCTGATCTGGGACCTGAACCAGGCCCTGGCTCAAGTGTGAGTGGGACAAATTACCACGGGTTATTGCGATCAACATATTACCGTTCATTTCGGAACGCATTACCTGCATCTCTAACTGACACATTGCCGACTTCTATTTCATGAACATGTGGCCGCGAATACATTCCTGAGCTACCATTGTCTCTATGTGGATCTGGGCTGAATTCATCGCGGATCATGCGGTTCGTCTCTTCTCGCTTGACGCGGCACAAGGCGCGGGCGCCGCGCTGCACTTTTTCGTCTACGACCTGCTGAAGATTGTGGTGCTCATCGCAGTGGTGGCTTTTGTCATGGCCCTGGTCCGTGGAGCGCTGCCGTTGGAGCGCATCCGGATCAAACTTGAAGGTCGAGGCGGCAAATTGCTGGGTTACCCCGCCGCCGCCGCCTTTGGGGCCTTGACGCCATTTTGCTCCTGTTCGTCGGTGCCGATCTTTCTCGGTTTTGTGCAGGCGCGCTTTCCGATCGGAGTGGCGTTCGCCTTTCTCATCACCTCGCCGTTGGTCAATGAAATCGCGGTCGCTTTGATGGCCGCCACCTTTGGTTGGAAATTCGCCCTGATCTACACGATCGCCGGTGTCTCCCTCGGAATCAGTGGCGGATTGATTCTAACCATGGTGCGAGCCGAACGTTGGCTCGTGCCCGGTGCGGTCGTCCCGCCCGAGGATGAAACCGAGACTCCACCGCACGGCTGGCGCGCCCGATTGATCGATGCGGCGGAAACCAGCATGTTCATCCTGAGGAAAATCGCCCCCTGGCTGCTGGTGTCGCTTGGATTGGGTGCTGGCCTCCATGGGTTCGTGCCCGGGGGTTTCTTCGAAAATCTCTTTGCCGGCACCGGGGCATGGACCGTGCCCCTCGCCTCCCTGGCCGGCCTGCCGCTTTACGTCAGCGCCAACGCCACCGTGCCCCTGCTTGAAGCTTTCGTCACCAAAGGGGTGCCACTCGGCACCGCGCTCGCCTTTCTCCTTTCCGCGGTGGGTGTCTCGTTTCCTGAACTTGTGCTGTTGCGCGCCGTGATGACGGTGCGACTGCTGGTGATATTTTCCTTGGTTGTGCTGATAGGCACCACTTTGGTGGGTTGGCTGCTTAACGCCATATCCTGAACAATCCATCCTGCATCAATGTCGCTCCCTTCTGATCATGTGGCCGCCCACGAGCCTGTCCCCACCGATCAAGGGGACGGAGCCCATCGTATCTGCAACAACACCCGGCTGATCCTCGCGGTTGAACATGCCCAAACCCGCATCCTGCTGCTCGATCCAGACCTGCCATGGACCGATCCCGCCGCCATGGTCTGGGAATGGCGGGCCGACACGGATCCGAAGGCCATCGCTTGGGAGGAACGGGCCCAACACGCTTCCCCCCTCGCGGATCGCCTGCCATTTTTCATCAATCCTTCCGATGCCAAGCGCATCCATCAGGGCACCCAGATTCTCGCCATCATGTGTGGTGGCGCGGCCACCTTGATCGACGTGGCCACACGGCGCATTGCCTGGCTCGGTGAGGCCGGCAACAACCCCCACTCGATCACGCTGCTGCCGCACGGCTGCGTCGCCACGGTCAGCAGCACCGGCAGCCAATTGCGCCTGTTTCTGACCAACTCCGCACCGTCAGGCGAAGCCGTCGCCGAGTATTCGCTGTTCGACGGACATGGCGTTCATTGGGACGAGAAGCGCCAATGTCTTTGGGCCCTGGGCGGCCAGGAACTGCGCCGCTATCAACTGCTCATCAACGGCGGCAAAGCTGAATTGCAGCTCTCCGGGAGTTACGCCCTGCCGGCTATCGATATTGCACGCACGGAACCGGTCTTTATCCATGGACATGATCTGGCCAAAACCGAGTCCCCGGATGCGTTTTATCTGACCGATGCCGCCCGGATCTGGCGTTTCCAACCCGACGAAGGCACCCTGCAACCTGCCCCGGAACTGCCACTGCTCAGCAACATCAAGAGCATCAGTCGACATCCCGATACTGCGGAAATCATCATTCAGCAACCCACGGAATCCTGGTGGTCGGACACCCTGCGCAATGTGGATGGCACA
>JAIPJW010000164.1 GCA_021734075.1 Cephaloticoccus sp. | reverse complement strand
CCCTCTTTTCTCAGTTGGATGACGGGCTGCAAATGGGAACACCGCGCCTTTGTGCCGAGTTTGGTGATGTATGATTGCGCGCTGATTCTCGATCTCTGCGGTGAGTGGTTCACCGACTACGGACGCAAACTGCTGCTGCGTCGCCTGGCCGAGGAAGGTCAGGGCACGAACAATTATGCCGTCTGGACTTGGGAATACATGTTTTGGTGCAACCAGGTCGCGTGGTTCATGCCGGGACGGATGTATGCCTATCTCGTGCTCGAGCGGGAAATGCCCATGCAATGGCTGCCCTACCCCAAGCCCGAGCTTTCTCGGGTCACGCCCTACACCGATCTGGCCCTGGCCGATTTACAGGACAACTTGAGCAAGATCCTGCTGCCCGACGGCGGCTACACCGAGGGTCCGGGCTACTTCGTCTTCACCGCCCGCCAGGCCCTGCTGACCTTTTACTATTATGCGCGGGCCCGGGGCCTCGATGCCCGTGCCTTGGTGCCAAAGGCGCTCTACGCCACCACCCAGATGGCCGAGACCCTCGTCAGCACCGCCGAGGACACCCAGATGATCATGGTCTGTGATGCCCAGTGGATTCCACAGGAAGGCGTGGCCTTCCTCGCGTGGCTGATGCCCGATTCGCAATGGACCTCGATTTTTCGCAAATCGGTCACGCATACCGGTGGCCAACCCATGTCGATCCTCTCGCAGAATCTCAGCCGGGAAATCCCCGCGGTGGGCCCCGTCCTGCGCCCCCTCGTGGACATGCCGACCATCGGCCAGATGGCCTCGCACCGCAGACTGGGCGCGGAATGGGTGAAACTGTTTCTCATGGGCAACCAGGCCGGGGCCTCGCACACCCATGAGGACAAGGGCTCGTTCGTGCTCGAGTTTGCCGGTGACAACTTCGCCAAGGATTTTGGCGTGTGCGACTACAGTAATCCGCTCGCGGACCAGATGAAGCACTGTCAGCGCCACAACATGCTCGCACCCCTCGTGAGTGAAGGGATTCGTCCGCGGCCGGACAACCCCATCATGACCGATATCACCCCGCAGGGCCGGGGCGATGAAACCACCTTTCATGCCACGATGGATCTGCTGCCGGGTTGGGAAGGATGGTTCGGCAAATGGAACCGCACCTGGGATTCACCGACCCCCGACGAGCTCATCATCACCGATGACTGGGCATTGGCCAATGGGGATGGCGTGGAGTTTCACTGGACCACACCGCTGCCCATCCAACTGGATGCCCCCAACCATCAGGCGGTGATCGAGGGCCGCCGCGGACGCATCACGCTCAGCTGGGACAACCAGATTGCGGCCCGGGCCGAGGAGCTGCCCCTGCAGGATCCAGTATGGATCGACATCCTCAAGGAACGCCGGGAAGCCTACTACTCTACCACCCCGATTCCGGAGACCCAACCCCGCCTGACCCTCACCCAACGCGGATCAACCGGCAAGTTGGTGGTGCGGGTGAAACTCGCACTGAAGTAATTTCATCAGCCGAAAGGAAAGTTCGCCCGGGTAAAGTGTCACGTAATACGTGACACCTTATTTTTGGGTTTTATCGCCACCATTCATGGTTGGCGCGTCAAACGCAGGCTGATGATATCGTAGGGTGCAAAAGCCAGGGTCGTGCCCCGCAGTGGTGCATCAAGCGCTACGCCAAGCAGATTGATTTTTTGCGCCCGCCAGCCCGGTGCAAGCTTGAGTCGGGCCTGACCGCGCTGGCCGCTCACCTCATGCAGGCGCAACACCCAACTCTGCTGGCCACCGTCGCGGCTTTCCGGTTGCGCCCAATGCGGAATCAAAGTGTCACCGCCCTCGAGCCCGGGGAAGGCCGCGGCCACCGGCTTGCCCAGATAGGCGACCGGCGGAGTAAACAATGTTTCCGCCAAAGCCGCTGGCTGTTCGGCCCGGGGGGCCGTCAAATTGTAATGTCCGAGCGCCAGTTCAATCGTGTGCCGGCCCAGGTCAGTGTGGGTATTGGCCGGTTTCGGCAGCCGGCTGAGGTGGGCCGGGTAGGCCTTGGCATGCTCCTCAAAACCAACCTGCTGCGGTGTGCGCAGAAGGGTCAGGCCCAGATTTCCCTCGCGGCAATTCAACCCGTATTTGGCCGCGGTGAGCACAAACAAGCCCGTGCGCTCGCCTTCATCGGTGACCGTGGCCCAGCGGCTCATCGGCCACTCCCACATCGCCTCGACCTCGCGATTCGTGGCCAGCTGCGGGCGCAACACACTGCCGAAGGGCGTGCCGCAACGCACCTCGCGGCCCCGATAGGTCGTGGGAAAATGCAGCTTCAACATCGCGTCGGGCTCCTGCCAGTCCAACTCAACCGTGAGGCGCAACACACTGCCGCCAGGTTCGAGGAAGTAACGCAACGTGGCCGTGCTCGCCGCACCCACTTTGCGCTCCACCGACAAACCAGTCTGGTCCGCCGTGAGCTTGACCGGACCACGCGCCGGCACCCCGAGTGAAAGCGAAGGCCGGTCAATGTCCCACGGGCCAAAGTTGGCCGGTTGTTCCGGATAAACCACCAACTCACCCGCGCGCGGCGCCAATTGCACCTCCTGGCCGTCCACCTTGAGCGCCGCGAGATGACCTCGCGCATCCAGTCGCGCCGTCACCCGGCCATTGCCGAGCGTGCGACCCTTGACCGAAACGGGCGCGACATCACGCACCACCGCGTCAGCGATCCTGACCCCGGCCAACGGGGGCAGATCCAACACGCGACCGCCCACCACGGAGCGGCGCGCCAACGGCAGGGGATTGAACACGCAACGGTCGCCCCCGCTGACTGCCAAGGTCCTGGCGGCAGCGGCCTTTTGCTCCCCGGTGATCCGGGCCAGTTCGGGCAAGCCCTCGGCATAAACCTCGGGGATCGAACTGCCGGGGATGTAATCGTGAAACTGCGCAAAAACCATTCGCCGCCAGGCTTGGGCCAACGTCGCGTCGGGCTTGTGCCCTGTGGCGACCAACACGGCCTCGCGCAATTGCAGCGCCTGCTCGAGGGCGCGGAAGTGCGCCTTGACGCGACTCTGGGTCGTGAAGGTGCCGCGATGATACTCCAGGTAGATTTCACCATCGAGGGCGGGCAGCTTGGTTGCCTTGGTCGCAAGCCGGTTGAAAAACGCCTCCGGTTGGTCCCACTTGAGCTCGGGCAGGCCGCGCAACGCCGTGAGCCGACGGGCGCGCTCGCACATTTCCTCACTCGGGCCACCCCCGCCATCGCCCCATCCATTGGGCATCAGTGCCTCGTCGTGGATATCGCCCTGCTGATTTTGGTGCGCCACGGCGCGGAGCTGTTCCACCGAGAGGGTGTTGTTGAACTGCACGCCCTGTGTCACATGACTGACCACGGCATGACCGCCAGGCCCGCGCCAGACAAAGCTCGAATGCGGGAAACGATTGACCGTGTTCCAGGTGGTCTTGGTCGTGAAGAAATAATCCACCCCGCTCAGGTGCATCAATTGGGGCAGGCAGGCACTGAAGCCAAAGAGATCCGGCAACCAGAGAATGCGTGAGCGCCGGCCGGTGAGTTTTTTGAACGCCTCCTGGCCGAGCATGAAACTGCGGGCGAGACCTTCGCCACAGGCCACATGCGAATCACTTTCCACATACATGCCGCCGGTGGCCTCCCACTGACCGGAGCGCAAACGCGACTGCACCGCCCGCATGAGCGGTGGAGAACGTCGCGCCACGGCTTCGTAGCTCGCCGGTTGCGAGTAGGCGAACCGGAACTCCGGATACAGCGCCATCAGTCGGTTGGCATTGGCAAAAGTGTGCACCGCCTTGCCTTCACCCACCTGCTCGGTCCAAAGCCAGACCAGGTCGAGATGCGAATGACCGGTGAGGGCCGCCCGACTCAGGGGGGCGGCCTCGCGCATTTCCCGGTAGAGCTTGGCCAGTTCGCGGCGCAGCGCGCCGATGCCGGCGGCATCAAAGGCATCCAACGCCGTGTCGAGGCCGCGCAGCAACCGACGGTAAAGCGGTGACACATCGATTAACGCGGGTTGCACCGTCTGGCTGAAGAGTTCACGCGGCACCCCGGGAAACTCCCTGGCCCGCAACTCCAGCATCCAATCATAAAGACAATTTAGATCATGGTAGGCCGACCAGACTTCGTCGTCACGGCGTAGCAATTGTGCCCCCCGGAATATATTGCCCTGCGGACCGAGACCCTTGGCCTCCGGATGCCAGATCGCCGCCTGCACACACAGGCTCTCGACCCAAACTTCACGCACCCCGGCGGGAATTTCGCAATAGCGGTGCGCCACATCAAAGCCATAGAAGGGCACGCCGTTCACAAACAACGTCGCCTCGCCTTGCTCGTCCCAGTGCAACCAACGCCCGCCCCCGGAGGGTATGACCACGCGGCTCCAGCGTTGATCATAAAGCCGGCCCCAACTTTGCCCCGCAGGTGTGCGGGTGCGCCTGGCTTTTTTTGCCATGGCGAGCGAAACATGGTCCGGCCGGGCTGCCGTAGACTCAACCGCCAACGGTCGGGCATTATGCCAGATGGTTTCGAGCAAACGCGTGACACCGCGCTGGGCCCGCAGGGGAGTGAGTTGCAGCAAGGGATTGATCGGCAGCATTGGCCGCAAATTTGCGCGCCACTGATCCGGGCGCAATCCCATACCTTGGTTCCCGCCAACGCCCGGAGATCTGGTTCCATTTAATTTCTACTTTAAACGGGTAAAAATCCGGCGCCCCCACTCCCCGATTTTCGGCGTCACCAACCGGCAACATCGGAACCTCCGTTCATTTCCGAGGTTACATTACTCAGTCCAATGGAACTCATGCCAATGGTTTCTCAGCGCTTGTCCAAATTCACTTCCCACCAACCACCCTTTGCTCACGCGGGGGTTCCGCGCTTTCTGATCACCAAGCAGGATCGGATCAACGCCGAGGCCATCCAGTGGATTTGCACGCAGGTCTTTCCCGCCGGTGATATGAAAATCTGCACCAGTGGCATGGACGCCGGCGCCTTGCTGCAACGGGAGCCCTTCGATTTCATCCTGTTGGGCCTGAACTTTCCGGATATCGACGGGCTCAAGTTGGTGCAGCAGGTCTGCAAGCTGCGTCTCAACTCCCGCCTCATCGTGGTGGCGGAACGCCGCGATGAACCGCTGTTGTCCGGATTGCACAGTGCTCCGGTGAATGCGATCATCGACCTCGCGGCCGACTCGACCAACGACTTCAAGCAGGCCCTGCGGTTGGTGCATGCGGGTGAGGTCTATATCAGACCGACGCTGCGTTCCCTGCTGGTGGAGCGAAATCCCGTGCATGATGTGCGCCAGGAACTTTCGCGCGCCGAGATACGGGTGCTGCGGGTCATCGGCGCGGGACACGACAATCAGGAAGCCGCCCGGTTCCTCGGTTTGAGCGAAGCCACCATCCAGACGCATCGGCGCAATATCATGCGGAAACTCAAGGGCACCAATACCGTCTCCTTCTGAGCACGGTTTGATCAGCAGCTGATTTGATCCTTATCCAGGACGGCTTCCTTCGCGGGATGCCGCCCTTTTTGTTTTTTCAGATGGAGCTCAACTCCTTGACCCACCACGCGAAGGGTGCGGTCGCGTGTTGGGTCCTGCTTGGCCGCACTGCAGCCCACTGGCATAAGCGCAACTTCTGCCCGGTAAATGAAACCCATGTATACGATCTATATACCTAGTTTTAGGTAGAAATAGCGAAGCAACAATTGCATGTTATAGTCGTCCTTTCGCGAAATCTCATTCCGCCCAAGGGCGGCTTTGACTTGCCGCCCCCGGGCGATTGCCCATGTCGAACCAAACTATAGTCAAGGTTGATCAAGGGGTGGTTTCCCTCCCCACGACGGGTTGCAATATAGTCGTGGCGATCGAGGATCGGACTCACGCCGAAGCCTTGGGTCAGGTTTTTTTACGGGCCATTCATGGCGCCCACGTGGTCTATGCACAAAAGGGCAGTGAATTGCTGGAGGCGTTGGCATCCAGCCCGATAGACTACTTGCTGATCGGCTTGAGTTTCCCGGATGTTCCCGATGAAGAAATTATCCAGGAAATCAGTCAAAAACGCCTGGCCAAACACATATTGGTATTTGCGGAACGGCATGATCGACCACGACTTGCCCTGCTACACACGACCAGGATTGATGCCATCATCGATACCCATTCCGAAACAATTGAAGCGGTCCGGGCAGCGTTGCGCTTGGTGCAAAAAGAGCAGGTCTATGTGAGTCCTTCCCTGCTGGCTTTTCTGATCGAAAAACACCCGTCAACCCTGCGTGAACACCTGACCCCCACCGAACTGCGCGTGCTGCGGATCATCGGCACCGGGTGTGACAATCAGGAAGCCGCCGAACAGTTGGCGTTATCACCATCGACCGTGCAGACCCACCGAAAAAGGATCATGCACAAGTTCAGGGTTTCCACCAGTGCCCGTCTGGTGCATGAGGCGATCCGCTTGGGCTATGTGCGGATACCCGAGTTGGCACCCGACGAGGTCTCGGAGGGGTTCCTGCCTTAATCCGGGTCACAACCCGACCTCAGAGGACCCTAATATTGGGTCATTTGGATCGATACTGGATCACGCCCGATTCTGCTACCATGGGGCTTGGTCAGCCCTGTGGTCACTTTCTCTGCGCTCGTCTCGTTCTTACTCACTAGACTCTTCCAATCGGTCATTGGTTTCGCCGGTTGGCTGTCCGCCTTTTGGGGGTGGTTTGTCTTCGACCGTAAGTGCCCGGCGGGCGCAGAGCCCCCTTTCCTTCCCGATAAAGTCACCAGCCAATTTATCCCAACCCTCTTGGGTCCGGCATCAGTCGGACCAAAGCAAAAAGATAAGACACCAAACAACAATGAAACCAGAACTTAGCACTCCCTTGCACAGGGCCAAGTTTGCCTTGGCTGCCTGTTTGGCAGCTTTGTTCGTGGTCGCGACCGTGCCCCTCAGGGCCCAGACCGCACCCACTGATCAAAATGCCACCAATCTGGAGACCGATGAGGATGTGGAAGTCCTTTCGGCCTTCGAAGTCTCCGCGGAAAAGGATTATGGTTATTTGAAGACCAATTCCGCGACCGCGACCAAGATCGGCATGGAGATCCAAAAGGTCCCGATGAACGTCTCGGTTATCTCCCGCGAGTTCCTCGACGACACCAATGCCCGTTCCCTGACGGATATCTTCCGTTACAGTGCCGCAGCCTCCGGTGACAATCGCTTCGCGATGCGTCGTCCGGCCAACGAAGCCACGCCCCAGGGCACCTTCACGATGCGCGGCTTCGCCGTCAACGTGTTGATGCGCAACGGCGTGTTCCGTTACCTTTCCTACAACCTCGACAACGTCGAGCGCGTGGAAATCGTAAAGGGTCCCGCTTCGGTGTTCTTCGGCCAGGGCTATCCCGGCGGTGTCATCAAC
>JAIPJW010000011.1 GCA_021734075.1 Cephaloticoccus sp. | reverse complement strand
AGTGGACAGCTTGCGATAGTACGCGCAGCAGCGCGCCAGGCCGCGGAAGCCCACTATTGCTGGGAACGTGAGTCCCAGCGCCTTCTGGCGCTGGTCGAAAAAGCTTTGCGATGATCACTCCGAACATCGATCCGCCAACCACTTTGCCATTGCGTCAGCTGCTAATTGTAGCACCCCATTTTGCTCCGACCAATGCCCCGGATATGCATCGTGTGCGTCTTATGCTACCCTACCTCAGGAATTTGGGTTGGTCGCCAACCGTATTGGCCATACATCCTGACTACATAGAGGGTGCTCCTATCGATCCGCTGTTGGCCCGCACCTATCCTGACGATATTCCTATCATCCGTACAGAAGGTATACTTCCTATAACCACACGCAAATTTGGTTTTGGAGGCTTATGGAAACGTTGTGGTCGGCAGTTCACGCTTGCCGGCGACAGGCTAATATCCACCCATAAATTTGATCTGATTTTCATATCAACCTCACAATTTGATGCCTTTAACTTGGGCCCTCGCTGGTTTAGACGTTTCGGCATTCCTTACGTGCTTGATTTTCAGGATCCGTGGGTAAACGACTACTACCGTGACCATGGTGTCCGTCCGCCTGGTGGTAAGCTTAAATATTGGTGGTCACAACTAAGTGCTCGTCGCAACGAACCAATCGCAGTGGCTCAGGCTGCTGCCCTTGTGTGTGTGTCGGAAGCGTATGGCCCCACTTTGATTGAACGTTATCCTAGCCTGACATCTGCTAAAATTAGTACGTTGCCGTTTGGAGCGTCCGAAGTCGATTTTACCTTAGCCCGCAAACACCAGCCCCACTCCAGCTTGGTGGCATTTGGCGATGGCAATATTCACCATGTTTACGCAGGACGCTGTACGCCCAATATGCGGCCAAGCCTCGATTTACTATTCGGTGCGTTCAAAATGTTCCTGCTGTCCAATCCCGCCTCCGCTCAGCAACATCGTTTTCATTTTATTGGAACAGATTATGCCCCTGCTGGGCAAGCGAGGTTAAATGTCATGCCCGCTGCAAATGCGGCCGGAATATCTGATTTTGTAAGCGAGCATACGTCGCGTGTGCCGTATTTTGATGCCCTGCATTATATTACCCTTGCCGACGCACTAATTATACTCGGTTCAGACGATATCAGTTACAACGCATCCAAAATGCATCCGTATTTGCTCGCCCATCGCCCAGTAATCGTTGTCGCACATCAGAAAAGTCAAATACTGTCATATGCACGTAAAATTAATGGTGCAGACACATATGGCTACGTAATAGTGTCGCCTATATCTGTCGATAAGCTGCAACGCGAAATTCATAACCGCTGGTTCGCAAGAAATTTTAATGAACAAATATTACCAGAAAAGCGTGCCTACCCTGAACTACTGACCGCAGCCAAGATGACTGCACAATTGGCACAGATTTTTAACCGAGTAGTCGAGTAGATCCGAATAATTCCCAATAGGCGATACCGCGTGTCTCAGTCACTAGCTAATTTCGACCAAACCCCGGCGGTTTCAGTCATAGTGTCACAACGATTGCACCGCGCTGGACTGGCGGCGCTTGTCAGCGTTCTCATTTACTTTTACTGGTCAACCGGTGGCACCATTGACCTGTCACAATTTTTGGCTCTGGGCACCATTATTCTGGCAAGTTTGCCCGCCCTTCGCTGGGCCAGAACTCGTTGCACCTGGTTCCCTGCCTTTGAAATATCCATGCTCACCTATATCGCATTCTATGCAGTACCATTGTTTAAGGGTCAGCAGGAATTGGTCAATTTCGGCGCCAGTGACAAAAACCAAGCATCGTTATTGGTCTTGGTTTATATGATTAGCACGAATTTCGGATTTAACTCAATAAGCCGTGTAAATAGAGCTCCGCGGTGGTCTGTGGAATCTTTACTACCTAAAAGTTCAATACGCTGGGTGCCAATCGGCCTGTTCCTAAATGTTACTTATGCCTACATTTCCATTTATCTGGATGTGATTCCACCCAACCTTAACGGAACATTGAGGGCGCTATTTTTTGGCATCGGCATCATGTCCACCTTCGTCCTCGCCCGACTATGGGGCCAGGAACAACTCAGGAGAGAGCAGGTTATATTTTTCGTCATTAATATGATAATTTATTTATTACTGACCTTTTCCACGCTTTATCTGATTGGTGGCATTTCAACCATGGCATTGGCTCTGATTGCCTACGCTTCGGCCAAGCGGCGCATTCCGTTTTTTTCCATTGGTCTTTTCCTGCCAATCGTGGCCCTGCTTCACATGGGCAAGCCCGAAATGCGCAAAATTTATTGGGATCCATTAACCAATGAAACTCGGGGTGCGCCAGTGCAATCGCTGACTGATTTGCCGGCATATTATTCCGAGTGGATTGACTATAGTTTGGCTGCTCTGAAGCAACAAACGACCAGATCTGAGGAAGCTCCGTCTTCCATTTTCGAGCGAGCCTCATTGATCCAGATGATCTGTCTAAGCGTAGCCGAGGTACCGGAGAAAAAGCCCTACCTTTACGGTGAAAGTTATGTCGATATACCAGCGCTTTTCATTCCCCGCCTTTTTTGGCCCGATAAGCCGTCCAGCCTGCTGGCCAATATCCGGCTAGCCGTTTATTTCGGTCTGGTCCCCGAGGATGATACTTTCAGTGTTTCGATTGCTTTCGGACCACTGGCTGAAGCCTACACCAATTTCGGCTACATTGGTGTCGGTATACTTGGTCTTATAATGGGAATCGGCTACAAGCGTGTTTCCCTGCTTTCGGACGGGCTGCCCCAATTTTCAGCGCTGGGCATATTTATGATTCTCCTCACTGCCTGGAGCTTCCAAGTCGAGCAGGTCATGGCCACTTGGCTTAGTTCCCTCTTTCAAGCCAGTGTTATCTGCATCGGGCTTCCGCTCGCGTATCGCAAATTTACTGGAACCGGCTGATAAATCTTAAAGCCCTATCTTTTGAATTCTCGCGTCGCCATCGTACTTTCCCATCCCATTCAGTATTACAGCCCTTGGTTTCGATGGATGGCGCAAAATTCAAAACTGAATTTTATGGTGTTTTATCTCTGGAATGCCGGCGTGACGGCATCCCATGACCAGCAGTTTAATACCACGTTTGCCTGGGACGTGGATCTCCTGGCCGGCTATGCATACGAATTTGTGCCCAACACTGCAGTGAGGCCCGGCACAGACCGTTTCGGCGGTTTGAAAAATCCCACGCTGCATCGCCAGCTGAACGCCTGGCGCCCGGAAGCCATCCTGTTGTTTGGCTATAACTATCACACCCATGTCCATCTTGTTTTCTGGTCCCGTTTTAAACGCATTCCACTGCTCTTCCGCGGTGACTCTCACCTATTGGGTCGGACCAAACTATCTTTGGCAAAAAAGTTATCTTTACACCTGCTCTTCCGGCAATTCAAAGCCTTCCTGTGCACCGGAGTAGCCAACCGCGCCTACTTCCAGAATCTCGGCATTCCGGAATCGAAGTTGTTCATGGCACCTCACAGCGTGAACGCGGCCCATTTCGTGCCCACATCAGACCTCTGCGCCCAAGCCAAAGACTTGCGCCAAAGCTTGGGCGTGGATCCAGAAACCAGGGTGATTCTTTTTGCCGGAAAATTTGTGCCTGCGAAGCAACCGGCGGAACTTTTGCAGGCATTTCTCGACCTCAAGCCAGACCGAACTGCACTGGTTTTTGTCGGTGACGGTGAAGAGAAGACACGCCTGCAAAGAATGGCTGCTTCGGCCCCAAGCGGCACGGTGCACTTCCTGCCCTTCGCCAACCAATCAGAAATGCCCGCACGGTATTTGATGGCGGACATCTTTGTGCTCCCTTCGCGCGGCCTCTACGAAACATGGGGATTGGCGGTAAACGAGGCCATGCATATGGGCGTGCCCTGCATCGTCAGTGACCGGGTGGGTTGTCAGCAGGACTTGGTGACCGAAGGTGAAACCGGCTGGACCTTTGCCGTGAATGATCCGATCGGGCTGCATAACGCCCTCGAGCGAGGGTTGGCTGCTGATCGCGCAGCCCTGAAACCACATATCGCCCGCCGCATCGGTCAATATACGTATAAACAGACCACCGAGGGGCTGTTGGCAGCACTCGCCGCCACCCGGTTGGGATCTCATTCCAACCCATGAAAATCACTATCGTCATGGGCTTTTTTCTGCCCATGCCACCCGTGGCAGGCGGCGCCGTGGAGAAATCATGGCATCGGCTTGCCCGTGAATTCGTGCAACGGGGTCATGAAATCACGTTGATTTCCCGCCAATGGCACGATTGGCCCAAGGATGAAGTTATCGCCGGAGTGCGGTATTTGCGTGTACCCGGATTTAATCATCGCAGGAAGCTCTGGCATAATCTGCTCCTCGATTTCATCTGGAGCCTTCGTGTGCATCGCCAATTACCTGACGCCGACATCGTGGCATTAAACACCATCAGTCTGCCTTGTTGGCTGGGAACGCTGCACCCATTGGCCGGTAAAGTCGTAGTGATGCCCGGTCGCATGCCCAAGGGGCAATTCCACTTCTATCGGCGACCCGCGCGTATTCTGGTTCCGAGCAACCCCGTGCATGACGCCGTGGTCGCAGAGCGACCTGCGTTCCGTAGCTTGATTAGGACTGTTGGTTATCCCATCGATTGGAGTGCCCTAGCGTCCGCTTCCCAGCAGAACGGGAACGGTGTAACCATTGGTTATATCGGCCGCATCAACCGGGAAAAAGGTTTGGATCTATTGATGGGAGCTTTCCGTCGACTAGGCCTCATGGAATTGCCTCCTTGGCGGGCGATCATCTGCGGCCCATCTGACATCGCGCGTGGTGGCTCAGGTCAGTCATATCTGCACAGCCTGCAGCATAATGCCCCACCTCAGACTGAATTTCTTGAGCCCATCTATGATGAACCCGGGCTGAGGAAACTTTACCAGCAGTTCGATGTTTTTTGCTATCCCAGCCTGTCGGCCCAAGGAGAAACCTTCGGCGTCTCGGTCGCCGAGGCCATGGCGGCAGGAGCACTCCCCGTCGTTTCTGCTTTGGAGTGTTTTCGTGACTTTGTCATCCCCGGGGAAACGGGTCTGACCTTTGATGCCACGGCCCCAAATGCAGAAGAGCACCTGGCCCGGAACCTCGCGGACTTGATTCAAGATCGTGTCAAGTGCGCTGAAATGGGCCGAAAGGCCCGGCTGGCCGTGCGGCAGTATGACTTTGGCCTTTATGCAGATCGCCTCCTTGCAGATTTCGAACAATTGACCGCTGCGCCGGAGAAGGCATCCTCTGCCACGTGAGTACTACCGAACCCTACCTTGGCGAGGCTTGCATAACTCCTTTTCCCCGCAAGGAGGTCTTGCTGCGTTGGTGCTGGGCGTTCGTGCAGTGCACCTTGTTCCGTTGGAGTCCCCGACCATGGCACGGATTTCGGGCCAGACTGCTCAAGCTGTTTGGGGCTGATATTGTTCAACCTGCGAATGTCGTCGTTTTCCCCACGGTGAAAATCACTTTTCCCTGGCGACTGTGTTTGCAACCGCGATCCATGATTGGGCGGAATGTCACCATCTACAATCTGGCGACAGTCACGCTCGAATACGGGGCAAACCTCAGCCAAAACTGCCACCTGTGCGCCGGGACCCATGATTTCAATCGCTGGTCCATGCCCTTGGTCACCCGTCCCATAACAATCGGCCGCAATGCCTGGCTGGCGGCAGACGTGTTTGTCGGTCCCGGCGTTACCGTGGGCGAACTGTGTGTTATTGGGGCACGGGCGGTGGTGGTGCAGGACATGCCGGCGAGCATGATCTGCGTCGGACACCCCTGCCGACCGGTGAAGCCACGCCTGCGTCCCCAGTAGCACAATGCGAATCGCGCAAATCGTTCCCAGCTTGGAAGCCCAATACGGCGGACCAAGCCGGAGCGTAAAACAATTATCCCGGGCCTTGAGCAAGACGGGGTCTGAGGTTGATTTGCTGACAACCGCCCCGACTGCCGCTGCCATACGTCGGGAGGGCTCATTGGCCGTGCACACTTTCCGACGGTCATTTCCCCAAAGCATCTGCCGATCCTCTGGCTTGGCCTTGCAGTTGGAAACTAGCCGCTACGACGTGGTGCACCACCATTCTCTCTGGCTGCGCACCCTGCACTATGCCCAAAGCAATGCCGCACGCTCCCAATCCACCCCGCTTATCATCGCCCCACGCGGGATGATGAGTCCTTGGGCATGGTCTCATCACCGCTGGCGGAAACGGTTTGCCCAGCATTTGATTCATCCACGGGCCATGGAGCAAGCTGCCGGATGGCATGCCACCAGTGATGGCGAGGTGAAGGATATACGGAGCCATGGATTCAAGCAGTCCGTGTGCCTGGCGCCCAATAGCGTGACTCCACCCAGCCCAGCAGAGACAGAAGAGTCCCGCACCACATGGCACCAACTTTGCCCGGAATCCTCCACCCGGCCGGTCGCTCTGTTCTATTCCCGTTTTCACCGCAAGAAGCGGGTGCTTGAATTGATCGATCTGTGGTTGGCTTCTGCACCGCAGGATTGGTTGCTGTTGATGGTGGGTATTCCCGAGGAATATTCCGTTGCCGAACTCAAGCAATACGTGGCCCATAATTCAGGTGCAGGCAGGGTATTGGTATTTTCCGGCGCGGGGCTGCCCCCGCCCTATGCTATCGCCTCCCTCTTCCTGCTGCCTTCCCATAGTGAAAACTTTGGTTTGGTGATCGCGGAAGCCATGGTCTATGGCGTGCCGGTGGTGGTCACAACCTCAACCCCATGGGCCGAGATCAACCATCAAGCCTGTGGTTGGTGTGTTCCTTGGTCCCAATATCCCGTGACGCTGTCCCGTGCTTTGGCGGAAGATCCCGCTTCATTGCGGAACCGGGGAGCGGTTGCCGCAAAATGGATGGCGGAAAATTATTCGTGGGCAAAGA
This sequence comes from Cephaloticoccus sp., assembly GCA_021734075.1. Classification (GTDB taxonomy): domain Bacteria; phylum Verrucomicrobiota; class Verrucomicrobiia; order Opitutales; family Opitutaceae; genus Cephaloticoccus. The sequence goes on along the minus strand of JAIPJW010000011.1, from coordinate 37,379 downwards.
GCGCCCAGACCCTCCTCGATTTTTATCGGGAATTGATAGCCCTACGATCATGAGCCAGGCCCCTAAATCTCCAATCATGGACCGGGATTCTCCATTAAATTCCATGGAGCGAATGATGGAGCGCACCACCCTCACCCACGTGGCCGTATTAATCTTCTTGGCGGCCTGGGCTTTTGGCGGCAACGCGGACTGGGCCAAGATCCTGATCGGTTGTTGGGCCACTTTTGGTCTGCCCATACTTCTGTTGAATATCCGAACCACACTGTCGACCCGACAGTGTCTCCCGCGTGTATTGCACACGCTTTGGCCATTCGTTGGATTCAACCTACTGATTTCGATCTCACTCTTGTTCCCTGGTTTCTGGCGTGGGAGCTACGAGGGTGAAATCCTTTATGTTAACAAGCACGTCTCTCCTCTCCTGCCCAGCAGTGCCAGACCCGGGTTGAGCCTGTTCGCATTGTGGGTTTTTGACGGTATATATCTCTCCTGTTTTAACCTGTTCCTGGCCATCAAAAGCCGGCGTTCATTCCGACTGCTGCTCATGGCTTTATCCATTAATGCCTTGGTGCTGGCGATATTTGGGACCCTGCAAAAACTGGTGCATGCCGAGGGGTTATTTTTCGGACTCCAGGCCTCGCCACAGACCAAGTTCTTCGCCTCCTTTATCTACCACAATCACTGGGGGGCCTTTACAGTATTGATGCTGACAGCAGGCCTGGGTGTTTTCTTTCATTATCTGCGACGTCACACCTTGCGTGAATTGTCCCAAACCCCGGCGATGCTCGTGGCCGCATCGGTGCTGCTGTTGTCCCTCTCAGTGCCTTTGAGCGGTTCGCGATCCACCAGCGTGATTACCTTTATGCTCCTTGTGATAGCACTAATAAATTGGATAAGCGTAACCCGGCAACGTAGCGGACGTCACACCAAACCGCGTCACGGATTGGCTATCGCGGCTGCATTGGCTTTGGTTCTGGTGGTCATTACCTCCTACTACCTGGGTGAACCGGTAATCAGGGAACGATTGAAGGAAACCAAACAGCAGTTGGCGCATGCCGAAGAAAGCACTGGCCTAGGACAACGCGGAATTCTCTATCGCGACACCTGGCGCATGGCGAGTGATCGCTTGCTGTTCGGCTGGGGCATGGGCTCTTATCCCAATGTCTTTGTCCTGTATAACAGTCAGGATCGGGGCACGGGCGACAATTTGCCTCACTTCTATCACGATGCGCACTCGGATTGGTTGCAGTCTGTTGCAGAAGTTGGGTTGGTCGGCACTACCTTGTTGGCACTATGCGGTTTGATGCCGCTCTGGCATTTTCGTTCCAGTCTGGGCCGAAGCCCCATCTCAAATTATCTGCTGCTGGGCTGTGGCTTGATTCTGCTCTATGCTTGGTTGGAGTTTCCCTTCGGTAATACCGCAGTGGTGATCGCTTTCTGGATCTGTTTCTTTACCGCTCTGCCCTATGGCCGCATCGAGGCTGCGCGCTCCGCTTGAACAATGTTTTCCGTCGTAATCCTGACATTGAACGAAGAGCGCGACCTGCCGGCCTGTCTTGCGTCAGTTCAGGCATGCGATGACATTGTCGTGCTGGATTCCGGCTCCACGGACCGCACGGTGGAAATAGCCCTCGCGGCCGGTGCACGGGTTATCACAAATCCATTCAAGGATTTTGCCCAGCAACGGAATTTCGCCCAGAACCATATTCAATTTCATCACACTTGGGTGTTTCATCTGGATGCCGATGAACAAATGACCCCGGAATTATGGTCGGAATGCGCAGAGGCAACCAACAACAAGTGCACGGATATCGATGGCTATTGGATTGCGCCGAAAATGATATTTGAGGGGAAGTGGATTCCACACTGCACAGATTATCCCGCTTATCAGGCCCGCTTGGTCAAAGCCCCGCAATTTCAGTTCATTCAGGTGGGTCATGGACAACGTGAGGCGCCGGAAATGAAACTGCGTCATTTGCGTGGCAATTATCTGCATGATCTTTCCTCCGACGGAGAAGATGAGTGGCTGGCCAAGCACCGTCGCTACGCCAAATTGGAAGCCAAGCAGCACAAGGCGAACCGTAGTCGCGGCCCATGGTGGCAACTTTTCACTGGTGATTCCCTCGAGCGTCGACGGGCACTAAAACAGGTAAGCTACGATCTCCCCTTCAGGCCCAGCCTGCGTTTCATCTACCAATACGTGCTCCGCAGAGGCTTCCTGGATGGCATTGCCGGTTATCATTACTGCCTCTTGTTGCGACGCTATGAACAATTTGTGGACGAAGCGAGTCGAGGGGACAAGAATGACGCAAACTGAAATGTCCCGGGTTATTTTCATCAATCGCTTTTATTGGCCCGACGAACCTGCCACCAGCCAACTGCTCACTGATCTGGCCGAACAACTGGCTGCGCATAACCTCGAAGTGCTCGTAATCACGAGCAAACCACAGCGTGAGGATAGACCTGCAACCGAGCAGCATCACGGTGTAACTATCCTCCGAGTGGGCAGCAGTCACTTGGGTAAAGCCAATTCAATTTCTAGGGTGTTGGATTTCACCAGTTTCATGTTCGGTGCCTTGTGGCGCATGTTCCGGGTCACTCGTCGTGCAGATACGGTGGTATTCATGACCGACCCACCGCTGTTGGGAGCCTTGGGTTGGCCACTGGTTGCGCTCCGGCGCGCCCGGTTCATCCACTGGATCCAGGATATCTATCCTGAAATAGCCATCGAGCTGACCGGACACCGCTGGCTGGCTTGTCTAAAACCTTTGCGTAATTGGTCGTGGCGCAAAGCAAGCTGCTGCGTGACGCTCGGCACAGATATGGCCAAGGTGGTCGCAACGGCCGGTGTTCCTGAAGCCAGAATGAAAATAATCCCAAACTGGGCCCCCTCCGGACTCAAGTCCCCGTCGGCGCAGGAAATAGACCTACGCAAGCATGATTGGAGCCTCGTAGGAAAGTTTGTGGCATTGTATTCGGGCAATCTCGGACGAGTCCATGATCTCCAGCCAATAATTGAAACCGCCGCCTTGCTGAAACACGAAAAGGACATCGCCTTTGTATTTGTCGGCCAAGGAGTCCAATTGGCAGCATTACGGACTTTCGTGCGGCAGCGAAATCTGACCAATGTGCATTTCTTTCCACCCCAACCACGGGAACAACTGGCGGTCACCTTGGCGCAGGGTGACGTTCATTTTGTGACCCTGAGGCAAAACTGCGAAAGATACGTTTTCCCCAGCAAACTGTATGGTATCGTGGCCGAGGGGAAGCCCACCATTTTTATCGGACCATTGACTTCCGAACTGGCCGACTTGGTCCGGAAGGAAAACCTTGGTTATAGTTTTGAACCGGATCAGATCCACGAGATTGGCGCAGCGTTGATCCACTTACGGGACGATCCGGAAGATCATCGCCGGCTGTGCCAAGCGGCGGGGGCGTTTGCGCAAAACAACAATCTGCCACACGCATTGCAAAGTTGGCTGATCTTAATTGGCACCGAAGAGGACCTTGCCGTCCCCCAACCCATGTCACAATCTCACCGCTAATCGATGGCCGTAATCCGTAAAAGCACTGTTGGGCTCCTTGTGTTGGACACCGTTGCCGTGCTCGTCTGTTTCAATCTGGCACTGTATTTACGGGCCTTGATCAACGCTCCGGTGCTGTTGCCATTACTCTGGCCGTTGGCGGCCAGTGTAATTGCGATTTACCTGGTGGACGGCTATAAAGCACGCACCGACATGATGAGTCTGGATTATACCAGCCAGCATGCCATCGGACTCCTAACCGCCCTCATATTCATTTTATTGCTTACCTTCGTGTTTGTTCCGGCAGGTTACGAACTGCAGTCCAGTCGAAGCGTAATCTTGATTTCCTTCATTGTTCTAATACCCGTCACCCTGTCCTACCGCCGGGTAGCTTTTGCCAAGCTCCTGCAGGCACGTGGCGTCCGCAGTATCATTTTTGTGGGAGATCCAGTCAGCTGTCAGGCTTTTCAGTTGGAATGCAATGCCATCGGGATGCAACAACCGGTGGTGCACACCGTCGCGTTAAAGGAGGCAAGCTCATCCGCCCCACCCTTGACCTCGACGATCGACATCAAAATCCAACCCTTGGAAGCTGTGCTCCAGGAAATCGAAACGGGGAATATGGCCGTTGATTCCATCGTGCTCCGGGAATCCAGCCGGGATTTGCCTGATGACATATCACGCCGCCTCATGCTTTTGTATTTCCAAGGTGTTCCCACCTATACCCTGGAGCTGTTTCACCAGGTCTATTGGCGAAAAATCCCCATCTATCGTCTCAACCATACTTGGTTGTTTCAGGAAGGCTTCCCCATTGCCCGTGAACCGGTGTTCGAGCGGGTAAAACGCCTCAGCGACATCATGCTTTCCAGTTTGGGACTTATCCTGGCTGTTCCGTTGATTTTGCCCTGCGCCATGCTCATCTGGCTGGAAGATCGCGGTCCCGTATTTTTCCGACAAAACCGCATTGGCCGGAATCGAGTGCCCTTCCGTATCATAAAGTTGCGCACCATGCGCCAGGGCGGAACAGGTGGAGACAAATATACGCAGCCAGGTGACAAACGGATCACCAGGATTGGTAGCTTACTACGCCTGACCCGTCTGGATGAACTCCCCCAATTGTGGAACGTATTGATCGGTGAAATGAGTTTGATCGGGCCCCGGGCTGAATGGGATGTGCTCGTCGACCAATACGAGGCAGAAATTCACTGCTACCATTTCCGTCATCTCGTCAAACCAGGCATTACGGGGTGGGCCCAAGTAAATTATCCCTACGGGGCCAACTTGGAGGACACCATTAGAAAACTCGAATACGACCTCTACTACATCCGCCATTTTTCCTTCCTGCTCGATGCCGCCATCGTGTTGAAGACGATTCACATCATGTTATTCGGGAAAGGTCGTTGAGTCGGAAGAAATTTCTCAACGGGACTTAGTAAAACTTACTTATGCATGAATATGATTTCGCCGTGATCGGAGGTGGTTCGGCTGGTTTTAATGCCGCAAGGGTTGCCACCGAAACAGGACTGAAAACCGCCGTGATCGACGGGGCCAGAAAATTGGGCGGGCTCTGTATTCTGCGGGGCTGCATGCCTTCCAAGACCCTGCTCTACATTGCGGACACTCTGCATCACGCTAAACACGCTGATCGTTTCGGCCTCAAGATACCCAAAGCAGCAGCTGATATGAAAGCCGTGCATGCGCGTAAACTCAGAATCATTGAGGATTTCGCTTCCCATCGCCGCAAACAACTCAAGTCGGGCAAATTTGATTTGATCCCGCATCAAGCCCGCTTTCTCGATTCCCATACGGTCGAACTCACCAATGGTGAAAAGCTGCGCGCGCGACATTTTCTCATCGGCACCGGCTCGAAAGTCAGCACTCCGCCTGTGCCGGGCTTGGCGGAGGCAAAATGCTGGACCAGTGATGACGTGCTCGATCTGGATTTCCTGCCTAAAAGTGTGATCGTCTTGGGCGGTGGCATCGTCGCTTGTGAATTGGCTCAATTCCTGAATCGCATCGGTTCCAAGGTCACACTGATCCAACGCAGCCCCAATATCCTGCGCGATCATTCCCCGGAGGCATCATCCGTCATTCAACAAGCCTTCGTCAATGAAGGCATTGAACTGTTTGCCGGCACCAACCTGCAAACGGTGTCACATGATCGCTCGGGATTTATGGTCAGTTTCATTCATGACGGCAAACTCATGACGAAACGAGCCGCACACTGCCTCAATGCCTTGGGTCGAACCCCCAACACCCAAAACCTTGCGTTGGAGCTTGCAGGAGTGAAATCACGCCCTGATGGCCAAATTTTGATCAATCGTTGGCAACAGACCAATGTGCCCCACATCTATGCCGCGGGTGATTGTTCAGGTCCGCATGAAATCGTGCACGTAGCCATTCAACAGGGCGAATTGGCCGCCCGCCACGCGGCAAGAAGGCCCAGATTAAAACCCGTCGACTACAATCTGCTCCTCAATGTCGTCTTCACCGATCCACAACTCGCCACCATCGGTCGCTTGGAAGCCGAGCTGTCCTCATCGGGAGTCGAATTTATCACGGCTTCATATCCCTTCAATGACCATGGCAAATCAATCCTCATGGAGGCCAATTACGGCTACGTGAAGGTCCTGGCCGAGCCCAAGCGCGGGCGCATCTTGGGCGCGGAAATTGTGGGAAAGGATGCCGGTGAGCTTATTCATTGTTTCACCGGTCCACTCGCGATGCGTGCCACGGTATTCGACCTGCTGCGCGCGCCTTGGTATCACCCCACTCTTTCAGAGATTATTACCTATCCGCTGGAAGAAATTGCGGAAAAAATCAAAAGCTGAACGTGCCAAATCTGCTTCGCCGCATCTTATGCTGGCCGCCCATTGCACATCTACCGGTAACGGTGCGCAGCGGAATATCCCAGGGAGCGCGTTGGAGCTTTTTCCCTTGGACTGCCTATTGGCGGGGAACGCATGAACCCGAGATACAGGACAGAATGCTGCAATTCTTTCCCGACTGGACCGGCAAGCACGTTTGGGATCTCGGCAGTCACTACGGACTCTATGCCATCGGGCTGGCCCGCCGTGTAGGACCATCAGGATCCGTGGCCGCCTTTGAGCCAAATCCGCTGTCATTTGCGCGTCTGCAATTGCACGTGCGGCGCAATAAACTGAACAATTTATCCGCCTTCCCCTGTGCGGTCAGTAATGTGGCAGGCCTGCAGCGTTTTTTCCTGTATGAAGGACTGGAGACCACAACTTCACACTTGGCCTACGAAGGAGAAACTTGGAATGAATCCATCCCGACGATGGAAGTCACTGCTGCCAGATTGGATGACATGGTTGAAAATGGTTTAATACACCTGCCTGATTTTATCAAAGTGGACGTTGAAGGACACGGGGCCATCGCACTTGCGGGTGCAATCAAATCCCTGTCTCAAGCTCGGCCCAGTTTGCTGATCGGGTTTCACAGCCAAAACGAAGTGGATGGCATTCTCAATATCCTGAAGCCACTCAACTACCGTGTCTCACCGGTAAGCAATAAAGCTCCACCCTTTCCAACCAGTGGTTTTGACTACATTTTTGATCCAAGCAAATGATCATCGAGTAATCCCAAGTCATTCCTTTCTCTTTCCCAATCATGGCCAACATTACCGTTCCCTCTTTCCTGACAGATCTACTGCATGCCCGGTCACCCTCCGGTTACGAATCGGAGGCGCAGGCGGTCTTTGACCGCTACGTCAAACCCGCCGCGGATACCTACGCCCATGATGCCTTGGGCAATCGTATCGCCACCCTGAATCCGGACGGCGATCCCGTCCTGATGCTGGCCGGTCATCTTGATGAACTCGGCTTGATCATCACCTACATCAATGAAAAGGGATTCCTGTATTTTGACCTCATCGGGGGCCATGATCGCATTGTGATCTCCGGCCGCCGTGTCGTGATCCAAACGGCCAATGGGCCTATCAAGGGAGTCACAGGCAAGCGAGCCATACACCTCATGGATGCGGAAGACCGCAAGAAAGTCCCCGAGCGGCATGAAATGTGGATCGATATCGGCGCGAGTTCCAAGCAGGAGGCCCTCCAACGGGTCTCCATCGGTGACGCCGCCACTTATGACCACGAATTTGAATTGATTCACGGTAGCATTGGCACCGCCCGGGCATTTGACAACAAGGTGGGCGCATATGTTGTCGGCGAAACCTTGGTTCGACTCGCCAACTCCAAGGCCAACCTTGCGGCCAAGGTGGTCAGTGTAGGCACCGTCCAGGAGGAAATCGGCGTGCGGGGCGCCACCACATCAGCCTTTGCGATCAATCCTCACCTCGCGGTGGCCATCGACGTGGGACATGCGACCGATCATCCTGATTGTGACAATCGCAAATATGGTGAATTCAAACTGGGTGGAGGTCCGATGATCTGTCGCGGGGCCAACATCAACCCGAAAATCTTCCAAAAATTGGTTCATGCGGCGCATGACCTCGGCATTCCCTATCAGATAGAAGCCGATCCCCGGGCGACGGGAACCGATGCCCGGGCCCTGCAGCTCTCGCGGGGCGGCGTGGCCACGGGACTGATCAGCGTGCCCCTCCGTTACATGCACACCCCGAGCGAAATGGTGGATCTGCAGGATGTCGAACATGCGGTGGCACTCTTGGTGGAATTCTCGAAAAACCTGGCGAAAGGCGATTACGCCCATTGGTAGAATTCTCCGGCCCCAAACAAAAGCCCCGGAAACACCGGGGCTTTTTTGTGCACAGCGGCCAGACCAATCAGGCCGCGTTTTTACTGACGGCGGATTTTCTATTACGCCGCAAGCTCGGACGGCGACGTCCGGCAACCACCGCGGCATCAATTACCACTTCAGCCACGTCCTCCCGCTGGGGAATCTCATACATGACCTCCAGTATCAGGTTTTCCATGATTGAGCGCAAAGCACGTGCTCCGGTTTTCAATTCGATCGCCTTGCGGGCTATGGCGCGCACCGCGTCGGAGGTGAAGCGGAGGCTGACTCCATCCATGGCAAACAGCTTGGTGTATTGTTTCACCATCGCGTTCTTCGTGCCCAGCAGCACCTTTTCCAAATCCTTGATCGAAAGTTGATCCAAAACGGAAATCACCGGCAAGCGGCCGATAAATTCCGGAATCATCCCGAAACGGATCAAGTCCTCCGGAGCCACGGCCTTCATCAATTGCTCAGGGGTGAGATTGTCCGCTGCCTGGGCAGTTGCAGAGGCAAAACCCAGTGAACGTTGTCCCCGCCGGCGCTGCACGATTTCCTCCAAACCGACAAAGGCACCGCCACAGATGAAAAGAATATTGGCCGTATTGACCTGCACATATTCCTGATTGGGGTGTTTGCGACCACCTTGGGGCGGAACATTGCAAACGGAGCCCTCAAGAATCTTCAGCAATGCTTGCTGCACGCCCTCACCCGAAACATCCCGGGTAATGGACACGTTCTCGGTCTTGCGTCCAATCTTGTCGATTTCGTCGATGTAAATGATGCCGCATTCGGCCCGTTTCACGTCGTAATTGGCATTTTGCAACAGGCGAAGCACGACATTTTCCACGTCGTCGCCCACATAGCCGGCTTCTGTCAAGGTCGTGGCATCAGCAATGGCAAAGGGCACATCAAGCACCCGGGCCAAGGAACGCGCCAGCAGGGTCTTCCCTGAGCCGGTGGGACCGGCCAGGAGTATATTGCTCTTTTCCACTTCAACATCGTTGAACTCCGGGGAAAGCGAAACGCCGTCCTTGTCCTGTTGCGTTGAGTCGAAATTCAGCCGTTTGTAATGATTGTAAACGGCCACGGAGAGGACCTTTTTGGCGTGATCCTGGCCAATGACGTAATCGTCGAGCGTCTTTTTAATGTCCGACGGCTTGATCAACCGGAAAGCCGGCTTGCTCTCCACCGCCGGAACCTTCACTTCGCGGTCAATGATCGTCTTGCAGACGTTTACACAGGCATCGCAAATATACACCCCAGGCCCAGCAATGATCTTTTTGACCTCTGCCTGCGATTTCCCACAGAAGGAACAAAGGGTCATACGGGACGATTTAGCCATGGATTATGAACGCCGCAAAGGCACGAATTGTCGAGGTGGTTTTCCCCAGCATCAGGTTTATGCCGCAGATGGCACTCCGATACTCTGAGCTTCCTTGGTGGATTCAACGACATGGTCGACCAGACCATATTCCTTGGCCTCCTTGGCACTCAGGTAATAATCGCGATCTGAATCCTTCTCCACTTCACCGGGCGTTTTGCCCGTATGTTTGGCAATGATTTCGTTCAAGGTCTTGCGCCACCGGATGATTTCCCGGGCGGCAATCGTAATGTCCGCCGCTTGGCCACCGGCACCTCCGGAAGGCTGATGAATCATCACCCGGCTGTTCGGCAGGGCAAAGCGCTTGCCCTTGGTGCCCGCGGACAGAAGCACTGTGCTCATGCTGGCCGCCATGCCCACGCAGTAGGTCACGATGTCGCATTGCAGAAAATTCATCGTGTCATAAATGGCCATGCCGCCCGTGACCACCCCGCCCGGTGAATTGATGTAAAGTTGGATATCCTTCTTGGGATCCTCCATCTGCAGGAAAAACATCTGGGCAATGACCAGATTGGCCACGGTATCATCAATGGGCGTGCCCAAAAATATGATCCGGTCCTTCAGCAGTCGGGAATAGATATCCATCGACCGCTCACCGCGGCCGGTATTTTCGAGAACAATGGGAACGTAGTAACTCACGATGATTTCTGTTTTATGCCTGCGGTTGAGTGGTAGTCACCGTAGCCTTGGAAACAAGAAAATCAACTGCCTTGTCGAATATGATGGATTGCTGCACGGAACGCAGGGCATCGCGGTTCTTGGACAGCTCCTTGACCATTTTGTCCGGCGGCTGGCTGGTGCGCATGGATTCGCGGTAGATGAAGGTGTTGATATCCTTTTCGTCCACTTGGATTTTTTCCGCCTCAGCGATCTTGGCCAAAACCAATTGGAGCTTCACCCGGCCGGTGGCGGCTTTACGCGCACTCTCGATCAATTCCTTCTTGTCCTTTTCAAATTGATCCTGGGGCATGCCCCGGCGCATGTTTTCCTCGATGAACTGCCGCAGCACACTCTGGGTCTCGCTCTCGACCAGTGATTCCGGAGCGGAAAACTCCATCTTGGCCAGGAGCGCATCGGTGATCTGGCGACGTTGTTCGGCGCGGTTCCGGCTCTCCTTCTGCAGTTTCAAGTTGTTGCTTACGCTGGTTTTCAGACCGGGCAGATCGTCAGCTTGATTCGCCTTGAAAAACGCCTCGTCGAGCTCCGGCAAAACCCGTTCACGGATTTCCTGGATTTCCACAGCATAGGTCGCCTTTTTCCCGGCCAATGCGGGAGCGGCGGCATACTCGGCGGGAAATTCAATTTCGATCTCTTTCTTGTCGCCAGGTTTCAATCCGGACAACTGCTTGCCGAGTCCGGGTATCACGCCCTCATGCTCGCCTTCGACTTCCTCCCAAGTCTGGGGGACTTTGCCATAAATTTGTTTGTCGGGGACCAGTTCCGTGATGGGTTTGCCCTCAATGGTGCCTTCATACGCGAGTTTCACATAATCACTCTTGTGCGCCTCACGTTCGGCCACCTTGAACTCAGCGCGTTCACCGCGCATGGCTTCAATCGCGGCCAATACTTCCTCATCGTTCACCTCGGTTGATGCCACCTCGGTCTTGATGCCGACATATTCCGGCATTTCAAATTCGGGACGAACGTCGACCGTGACAGTCACTGCCGCACTGATGCCTGGTTCAATCGTGCCGGGTTCGACCTTTACGATCGTCAAGACATCCAGTTTTTGCTGCTCGAGCCCTTCCCGATAGGCTTTGGCCACGACCTTTTGCTTGAACTCTTCCGTGATCTCCTTGCCAAAGCGCTTGGTGATCATGGCCGCGGGGGCCTTGCCCGGACGGAAGCCCGGCAATCGAGCCTGTTTGGTGAATTCACCCACCACGGCTTGGTGTTCAGTGTCGACTTCGCTCTTATCAAGCGAAACCACCAGACTCTTGCGGGTATCGGAAATGGAATTTAGTTGGACGTTCACGGAATTGAGACCACGGGTTTATAATAAAGAATTGTCCACCCTACGCCACGGCTTTGGTCGGTCAATGCCGGATTCTACACGCTTGCAGGTCAACCTGAGGCATCGTTTCGTGTGAGACATGCCGAACTTGAGGCAACTACTTGCAGACCATGATTCCTTGCTTGTGCTGGATGCCGCCTCTTCCCGCATCCAAGTCGGTCTGCTTAGTTCAGGGGAAAGTCCACGTTGGGCCCAGTCCGACACTGAAGCGGGACGCGGCCTGTTCACCTGTGTTGAGGAGCTCGGCTTGAATCCCAACGGCGCCGCCGCCTTGGTATTTTGCGAGGGGCCCGGTTCCATCCTGGGTATCCGGACCACCGCCATGACTGTCCGCACGTGGAATATTATGCTGGCTCGACCAATTTACAGTTATTCCAGCCTCAATCTGGTCGCACATGCCATTAACCGCCCGGATGCAGCTATCATCGCGGATGCCAGACGTGAAAGCTGGCATTGTCAGGTCCCGGGTAAACCTTTGCGCAAGTTACCCCGCAGTGAACTGGCTGGCGAATTAATCATGCCCGAGGGGTTCAGACATTGGTCCGCCCTACCCGACAATCTGCAGATGACGTCCTACGACTTGGCAGCCATTATGCCCACCATCACTGAAGCCAACCTATTCGCCCGCAATGAGTCACCTGATGCTTTCATGCATTCTGAGCCCGAATATGTCACTTGGACTCCACAAATTCATCGCGCCCCATGACACAGGTCACTGATTCCAAGCATAGTCACCGTTGCTGGGCCGAGATCGACCTCGCAGCACTGGAGCGTAATCTGAAACTGATCCGGGCATCACTGCCCTCTCATATCCATTATGTTGCGGTGGTTAAGGCCGATGCTTATGGCCATGGCCTGCATCAAGTCGCGGCCCGTATGATGCAGTCCGGGGCGGACCTGTTTGCCGTGGCCAATGTGGCCGAAGCAGCCACTCTGCGTGAATTGGGGCCCGGTTGGCCGATATTGCTGCTCAGTCCGGTTTTACCCGAGGAGGATCGATTCATCGCCGAACTCGACCTGGCCGCCACCGTATCCTCATCCGACGAGATAGAGCGATTTGCTGCGACCGGGAAACGGGTCGGCCGACCGATCGCCGTGCACGTCAAAATCGATACCGGCATGGGCCGTTTGGGCGTTTGGCACGAGCATGCGCCTGCCCTGTGCGCCTTGGTGACCGGCAACCCGCACCTTAACCTGGCCGGAGTATATACTCATTTCTCAAGTCCGGACGACGATCCCGTGTTTACGGAGGAACAGAGAAGGCGGTTTCTGGCTGCGCTGGCCAAATGCAAAAGTGTCAATCCGGCTAGAGTCCTAGTCCATGCGGACAACAGTGCCGGCCTCGAAACCATGCCGGGAGCCAGTCCCTTCAATGCGGTGCGGGTTGGTCTCCTGCAGTTTGGTATCCTGCCCCATCCGAATTCGCTCCTCGCCCAGGTGCATACCGAACCCGTTTTCAGTTTTCACACCCGAGTGGGCTTGGTAAAGGAACTGCCGGCGGGGACTACCATCAGCTACGGGCGCACCCACAAGCTCACCCGTGACTCCCTCGTGGCCATCCTTTGCGCAGGCTATGGGGATGGGATCCCCCGCGCCGTGAGCAATAGGGCACATGTCCTCATCCATGGGAAACGTTGTCCCCTATTGGGTCGTGTGACCATGGATCAAACCATCGTCGATGTTACTGACTTGGCCCACGTGCAGTGCGGGGATGAGGTTACACTGGTCGGGCGGCAAAACGACGCGCTGATAAGCATCACGGAATTCAGTCAGTGGGCCGACACGATTCCATGGGAAACATTGTGTTCGGTCACCAAGCGGGTCCCGCGGGTTTATCGCATGCCACTTGGGATCTGAAGGCTCGAGCCCGCTTGGGCATAATATCTTGCCCAACACGTAGCTGGGCAACAATATGCCCGAGTGGTCAGCCCCCTCTTACCATGCATCACCCTGGGCAGAGCATGCCAATGACACAGCCCTTGTGACTGCTGGCCGTTGACCCATCGTTGCTTTTTATGGCCTGTGAGTGATGACAACCTGCGCCTCCGAGATGGAACCCAAAAAAACCTCGCGTCGTGAGTTTGTGAAAATCTCCGCCGGGGCGATGGGTTTACTGTCCCTGACCCGGGCTGTGCCGGCATTGGGGGCCTTGCCCGCGTTCGCCCCAGCCTCCTTCCAGGATTCAAGACGGTCCATCCTGGTGTTGATCCAACTGGTCGGAGGCAATGATGGACTCAATACCGTGATTCCCTTCACCGATGACCGTTATTATCGTCTGCGGCCGACGCTCGCGGTTTCGGCAAAATCCGTCCTCAAACTCACCGACTCCATTGGGCTCCATCCCGCCTGCCGGGGCCTGCGCCAACTCTACCACGAAGGCCAACTGGCCATAATTCAGGGTGTGGGCTATGCGCAGCCAAATCGCAGTCATTTTGGCTCGACCGAAATTTGGGAAACTGGAAATCCCCTTGGCCCGCTTCAATCCACCGGTTGGTTGGGTCGCTATTTTGATGCCATCAAGACCCCTGAGTTATCACCCCTTGATCCGGTCGCTGTTCATTTTTCCCACCAAACACCTGGGGTTTTGGTCGGACAGACCGATCAACCGGTTTGCGGTTTCAACCTTCAGACCTCCCAACCAGCAACCCATGTCGGGTGTATCAACCGCATCGCCGACTCGTATCGAACCAGTGTGGCATTTCCCGATTCCCGCTTTGGTGATTCATTGCGAAACACGGCCGCTTTGATTGCCGCTGATACTTCCGCCCAAGTATATCATATAACCTTGGGCGGTTTTGATACCCACAGCCATCAGGCCAATGCTCATTACCACCTCCTGAAAACCCTTTCGGAAGGACTTAGCGCCTTTCAAAACGAACTTCAGTCACTGCACCTGGATGATCGGGTTTTAACCATGACCTATTCGGAATTCGGACGCCGGGCAGCTGAAAATGAAAGACTTGGCACGGATCACGGCACGGCCATGCCTGTATTGCTCATGTCCCCGAAAATAAAAGGGGGCGTGCACGGCGAATCGCCCCCACTGCCGTTGGATGCAAACCAGGATTTGGGCCACACCACCGAGCACATCCAACTTTATGGGACAGTGCTGGAAAGCTGGTTGGGCTGTCCCAACCGTTTGGTGTTCGATCAGCCAGTCCAACCTTTGGCCTTTATCTGACCTGCAACCTATTTCCCGATTCCGTGTGCCCGGAAACCGATTTTTTCCAGTTCCGTCAAATTCAGGATATTGCGGCCATCGAAGACAAAGGCCGGTTTCGCCATGGCGTCATAAATCTTCTGGAAATCGAGCTGCTTGAATTCGTCCCACTCCGTCACCACGGCAAGCGCATGAGCCCCGGCACACGCTTCGTAAGCGGAGGGCATTATTTCCAACCGGGTGTTTTCCACCCCGGCCAGGATGTCCTGACGGACCTCCTCGGAGGGCACCTTCGGGTCGTAAACGCTGACCCGTGCTTGCTCGGCCAATAAATCCCGACACACGGCGATTGCCGGGGATTCCCGGGTGTCATTGGTGTCCTTCTTGAAGGCAAAACCCAGCACAGCGATTTTTTTGTCCGCCACCGTGTTGAACAGTGCCCGAACAATCCGGGATGCGAAGCGGTGTTTCTGCCAGTCATTGATCTTCACCACACTCTCCCAGTAAGCGGAGACTTCCGGCAGGCCAAAATGCTCACAAAGATATGCGAGATTCAGGATGTCCTTTTGGAAACAGGATCCGCCAAAGCCAACTGAAGCCTTGAGAAACTTGGGGCCGATACGACTGTCCTTGCCTATGGCATTGGCTACTTCGTCCACGTCGGCGCCGGTGACTTCACATAGGGCTGAAATGGAATTGATCGAGGATATGCGCTGGGCCAAAAATGCATTTGCGACCAGTTTAGACAATTCGGATGACCAAAGATTCGTTGTCACGATGCGCTCACGGGGAACCCAGCGGGCATAGACATCAACGAGGGTCTGGATCGCTTTCTCACCGCCCGGGGTGCGTTCACCACCCACCAACACGCGATCAGGATTCTGCAAATCAACAATCGCGGTGCCCTCGGCGAGAAACTCCGGGTTGGAAAGCACTTGAAAACTGACCCCACGCGTATTCTCCGCGAGGATATCCTTGATCGTTTCCGCCGTCTTTACGGGGATGGTGGACTTTTCGACAATGATTTTGGGCGTAGTGGCCACTTCGGCGATGGTGCGGGCCACCGATTCGATGAACCGGAGATCCGCGGCTCGACCGGCCCCGACTCCATAGGTCTTGGTCGGCGTGTTCACGGCCACAAAAATTATGTCTGCCGCCTTGATCATCGCGTGCACGTCGGTGGAAAAGAAGAGGTTCTTGCCCCGCCGTTCCTTGACGACCTCGTCAAGCCCCGGTTCGTAAATGGGAAGTTGATCCGAATTCCATGCCGCTATCCGGGCCGCATTCATATCCACGACATGCACCTCGATGTCATGCGCCTTGAGCGCGATCATTGCCATCGTGGGGCCACCCACGTAACCAGCACCAATACAACAGATTTTCATCATTTGATCGCCAGCTTGGCCAGACCCAGATGCGAATCCAAGGACGATTTTAAACGTGGAAACCGCGGGCCACCTGCACAAAGCGGCGGGCGGCCTCACCCAATTCCGCGACCGGCAGAACACCGTAACTCAAACGCACGTAGTTTCGTGGTGTTTCATCACCAAAACAGAGTGCACCTGGCACGTAGAGCACACCTGCCGTGATGCAATGGTGAAAGAAAGCCGAGTCCAGTCCGGTATCCACCCTGTCCGGCGCCTTTAGCCAAAGATACAATCCCCCGGTGGGTTTGGCCCATGTCCAGCCAAGGTCGGGCAGACCTTCCTGCAGCAACGTGTCGTGCAACGCGTGCATTTTCCGCTGATAGAGTGCCCGAATCACGGTCAGCTGCCGTTCCAATCCTCCATCGGCAATGATGTGCTCCAACACCGCTTGGTTGAAATTCGCCGTGCCAAAATCATGATGCCCCTTGGTGTAAAGCATGCGCGCTAGCCACTCTGCATCGGTGCAATAGCCGTAGCCTACCTTCAGCCCGGTGGCGAATGGCTTGGTCAAGGTCGAAAGGTAGAGTTTCGGAAACTCCGACCATTCCGGCACGGTCAAAACGCTGCGGGCTTCCGGCCGGACGCTGAAAAACAAGTCACGGTAAGCCGCATCCTCTATCACCGGGATGATCAAATTCCTGGTCATCAAACTTTGCGCGAGCGCGACCTTCTCCCCTTCAAACAGACTCCGGCTGGACGGATTGGAAAAGTAACTGACAAGATACACCGCCTTGATTCGCCGGGTATCCCCAGCCTGGGCCAATCGGTCCAGCAAAGCTGTAATTGCGGGAGCATCCAATCTCCCGGTTTCATCGACCGGCAGGGAAACGGCTCTAACTCCCATCGCCGCCAACATTTCCAAAAAAACAAAATAGCTCGGACGATCCACCAGCACGATATCCCCGGGTTCGCATAGGACCTGCATCGCAAGATAGAGCGCTTGTTGGGACCCGTTGCTGACAAAGAACCGCTGATCAACTGCTGTGTCCACCAAGTCGGGTTCCCATTGTGCGAGGTGCTGCGCCAATAATTTTCGCAACAGCGGTCGCCCCTGGTTCATTCCATATTGGAGCGACTCATTGGCCTTTTGGCCGACCAAAGCGTTCACGGCTGCGCTGACCGCCGGCAGGGGCAGACTTGAACTGTCGGTAAATCCCGCCGCCAATGATAACAGGGTGGGATTTTCCAACGCCGCCGACATCAACCGGGCAATGGTCGGGGGCTGGGCCCGCTGCCCCAGGGCGGAAAAGCTCAGTCCAGTCTTTAGGGTTGGGGACATTTGACGAAAAAGGAGTGCGGGATAACCGCACTCCCCAGGGAATGGTTCAACTTCAGGCCGGTGACGGTTCCGGTGAACCATCCGTCGTGATATGATCTGCCGCAGGTGCCTCACCCTTGGGTTTTTTGCCCGCATCGTTGTTGCCCGTCTTGAGCGGCGGGGGGGCGACAATAACCGGAGAGCGCAACTCCCCGAATTCAAGGATCTCCAACACGTGCTTCCCTTCGATCGTCTCGTATTGCAGCAAGGCTTCGGCAATTTTATCCAAAGCAGACCGCCTCTCGCTGATGATCGTCGTCGCGCGTTGGTATTGCTCGTCAATTATCCGGTGCACTTCCAAATCAATCTTCCGTGCGGTGTCCTCCGAAATATGCTCGTTGCGGGTGATATCCCGACCCAGGAAAACCGTGTCCTGGTTTTCACCATAAGCCACCGGACCCAATGGGCTCATGCCCCAGTCACATACCATGTGCCGGGCGATCTTGGTGATTTGCTTGATGTCTCCCGCAGCTCCGCTGGAGAGATCGTTCATTACCAGTTCCTCGGCAATCCGGCCTCCCAGCCCCATGGCGATCTGGTTCAACATGCGTTTCATCGCATAGGTCAGCACATCCTTTTTCGGGATGAACATGGTGCTCCCCAGGCTGCGCCCCCGGGGAATAATCGTGACTTTGTGCACCGGCATATGGCCATCATCCAACACGGCCTGGACGAGTGCGTGACCGGCCTCATGATAAGCGGTCATCTTCTTTTCATCGTCGTCCATCATGCGGCGACGCTCACGACCAAATTGCACCTTTTCCCGCGCATCATCGACATCGATCATCTCAACTGATTTCTTGTTGCGCCGGGCCGCCAGCAAGGCTGCCTCGTTGAGTAAATTGGCCAACTCTGCACCCGACAAACCGGGCGTGCCGCGCGCGATCACGCTGAGATTAACGTTTTCATCGAGACTGATTTTGCGGGCGTGCACCCGCAATATTTCCTCTCGTCCCATCAAATCGGGTAGATCCACATAGATTTGGCGGTCGAATCGTCCGGGGCGTAAAAGAGCACTGTCGAGCACATCGGGACGATTGGTGGCAGCGATAATGATGACGCCCTCTGCCGTATCAAAACCATCCATCTCGACCAGCAGTGAGTTGAGGGTCTGTTCACGTTCGTCATTTCCTCCCCCAAGACCTGCACCGCGCTGGCGTCCCACCGCATCGATTTCATCGATGAAAATCAGGCAGGGCGCATTTTTACGGCCTTGCTCAAACATGTCACGAACACGACTTGCGCCCACGCCCACGAACATTTCCACAAAGTCAGAGCCCGATATGGAGAAAAACGGCACTTCGGCCTCACCCGCCACGGCTTTGGCCAGCAACGTCTTGCCCGTGCCCGGAGGACCAACCATGAGCAACCCTTTGGGAATACGACCACCCATCTTAGTGAACTTCTTTGGATCCTTTAAGAACTCGACCACTTCACTGACTTCCTCCTTGGCTTCGTCGCAGCCAGCCACTTCCGAGAAGGTCACCTTGTCCCGATCCCGGGTGAGCAGCTTTGCTTTGCTTTTGCCAAAGCTCATGGCGCCCCGTCCCGCCTGGCGGAGCTGACGCACAAAGAGGAAATAGAGCAGACCAATAATCAGCACAAACGGGATCAATTGGGCGAGAATCTGGGTCCAAACTGTGGTTGCTGGTTGCTCAACAAAGACTTCCGCCTTCTGCAGGCGCTCCATATTTGCATCAGTCAGGCGACCCGCAGAACGAAAGCTCGTGCTGGTTTCCTCCCCCGTCGCCTTGGCTGGCATGGGTTGTTTGAGCTCGCCGGTAATGATGGCCCAATCCCGACCGCCCGAGGCGTCGGATCGGATCACACCTTCGCGAATCCCGCCCTTGTCCGCCAGTTCCACCACTTGCTGGATCTTGAGGTTTACCGGGGAACTGAGACGTCCCGGGGTCCACAAAAGGAGCAAAACCAATGCCGCCACAATGGATACCCAAATCAGCACAACTTTCGGTTGAAAGCGGTCTGGCGGCAGGTTTTTCAGGGGCCGACGTTTCTTTTTATTATCAGGTTCAGACATTTAAGAGTAAGAGTAAGGGAAAATGCTGGATGTTCCCTGCCAATAAGTCAATTGGACCGCACGTATTATCGGCGATCAGTTTTGCGGGTGTAATTTACGTTTTTCTGGAATGTCAGCTCGCGGTGTTTGATCACGGCAAAGCCCCGGACACCAATGCTGTGCCGGGTGGGTTCCCCTTTCTCCAGTGCGTCCAGCAACCGGTCAAATGCTTGCCGGGACAACTCCCCGGCATCGGCCTGAGCGAGCAACCAGCGATGCAAAAGACGCCGCAACACCGCGCGAGGCACGTCCTTGCACAAATTCAAATCCAAGCGGCGCGGTGCCATGTTCGCTTGCAATCGCGTGGTCCACTCCTCCAGGGCGGCGTCGTCTTCTTCCAGCAACTCTCTGGCGCGTGCCACTCCCGAGATCACATCACGCCCGGCCGCCTCCATCCATACCGGCAACACATCCAACCGGATTCGATTTCGAAAATATACCCCGGTGAGATTTGTGCCATCGGTCCGATAGGGCAATCGGGCCGCCAGCATCGCGGTTTCAATCTTACCCCGGCTAAGGTTCAAAAGCGGTCGCAAATGCACCCGGCGCATGGGCATATTTTGCACCGGTCGAGGTGCGGCCAGTCCCCC
This sequence comes from Cephaloticoccus sp., assembly GCA_021734075.1. Lineage (GTDB taxonomy): Bacteria > Verrucomicrobiota > Verrucomicrobiia > Opitutales > Opitutaceae > Cephaloticoccus. The sequence continues at coordinate 17,172 of JAIPJW010000011.1, read as the reverse complement.
CGCCCCACTACTCCGGGCCAGCCGCATCAACATGGTTTCCGCCACATCGTTCTGTTGGTGTCCCAACCAGAGGGCGTGGGCTCCCGCCTTGTCCATCAAGCGATTAATGCAGGCAAACCGCAGCTCCCGGGCCTGGGCTTCATTCTTGATCACACTCCCCGTTCGACTCCTGCCGACCCAAAGGGGCACTTGCAGCAGTCGGCAAAGTTCTCGACAAAACTTCTCGTCTCCATCCGATGCCCGTCCGCGCATGCGGTGATTGTAATGCACCGCACGCAACAGTTGTCGCCGCTCCGGCCAATGCGCCCAAACGAATAAGAGTAACGCCACCGAATCCATTCCGCCCGACAGGGCGACCACCCAGGGAGTCCGGGATCGGGAATGAACCGTCCAATTCAAAACCGCCGGGTGCGCTGTTGCCTTGGGTAAATGCCCGGCCAACGTGCCGGCGCGCCGTAACAGAGTGGCGGCCTGCAATTTCATCCCATGCGTGATGCCTGCCGACGCATCAATTGAAGGTCACATGGTCCTTGCCGAAATAAGGCACCAACGCTGCCGGCACTTTCACCCGGCCATCGGCCTGCAGGTTGTTCTCGAGAATGGCGGCCAGCACCCGGGGCACCGCCAGACCTGAGCCGTTTAGCGTGTGCACGAGCTCCGGTTTCCCGGTTTCGGCTGAACGGAACCGGATTTGTGCCCGTCGGGCCTGAAAGGCCTCGAAATTACTGCAGCTCGAAACCTCCAGCCAGCGCTTCTGGCCAGTGGCCCATACCTCGAGATCATATTTTTTGGCCTGCGCAAATCCCATGTCACCGCCACACATGAGCAATACCCGGTAAGGCAGCTCCAGTTTCCTGAGCAGGGCCTCGGCGTCACCGCGCAATTTGTCCAGTTCGGTATAACTGGTGGCGGGATGGACCCACTTCAGCAGCTCAACCTTGTCGAACTGATGCACCCGGTTCAGACCGCGCACGTCCTTGCCGTAACTGCCCGCCTCCCGCCGAAAACAGGGCGTATAGGCACAGCGGTAAACCGGCAGTCTGGTCTCCTCCAGAATCTCATCCCGGTAAAAATTCGTCAGTGGCACCTCGGCGGTTGGCACCGCGTAGAGTTTGTCGATGGTTTCATACATCTGTCCCTCCTTGTCCGGCAATTGTCCGGTGGCCGTGGCACTCGCCGCGTTGACAAAAATCGGGGGCGAAACCTCCACATAGCCCGCCAGCGCATTTTCGTTGAGAAAGAAGTTCAGGAGTGCTCGCACCAAGCGGGCGCCTTCCCCGATGAAAAACGGGAATCCTGCCCCGGTGACTTTCGCCCCGCGGCCAAAATCAAACAAATTCTCGAAACCCGGGATTTCCCAGTGGGCGACTGCATGCGGTTGCCCCTCATGGGGCAATCCATGTTCAGCAATTACCTGATTGTCTTCGGGCGTTTTGCCCTCCGGGACCGATGCGTGGGGCAAATTCGGCAACGTGAGCAATGCCTCGTGCCAAAGCGCTTCCGTTTCCTTTAGTTTCACATCCTTTTCCTTCACCGCGCTGGACACCGCCTTCATTTCCTGAACCTTCGCGACAAATTCAGGCGAGCCCTTGGGCAGGGCAGCCATGGCGGAATTGGCGGATTTTTGCTTGGCCCGCAGTTGCTCCACTTCGGTGGTCAAGGCACGCCAGGCAGAGTCCAGGGCCAACACGGCATCGACGTCAGCTTCGAGATGTTTCTTGGCAATCGCCGCACGAACTAGGTCGGGCGATTCACGCAGTAGTTTGGGATCAAGCATGGAATGGGTTCAGCGTTTCTTTTTGAGCCGGCTTTCCGCCAGTTGCAGGCGGGCGTAGACTTCCTTGGCCTGGAGCAACTTCAAATTTCCGGCCGGGGCCTGCACCACCACATTGGTCGGTGAGTTCAGGGGATAGGGACCGAAAAGGCGCGGATCCGTCGGTCCAAAAATAGCCAGGGTATTTACTCCCAGTGCCGCGGCCAGATGCATCGGTCCACTGTCATTGGAAATCACCCAATCGCATTGCTGAATCAAGGTCGGCAGGGATACCAGACTTGTGTTGCCCGTGAGATTGACGAAACGGTCCGCCGGCAAGCCCACCCGGGCGGGAATGAAATTATTACCCGCCCAAATCACTTTCCGGTTTCGATTCGATCGCACCAACTGTTGGGTCAGCTGCATGAACCCACCCCAGCGCTTCTCCGCCCGGCGGCTGTCCGGAAACATGAGAATGGGCTGAACCCCGGCTTTACCTTCGGCGAAGCTCAATTTCAGGTTTTCAACCTGGCGAAACTTGACCTTGCCCCGCAACTCCGGCTTGGCATCCAGCACGGGACAAAACTGCAGAAGAATTTCCAAGGCATGGCTGCGCCGGCCATCCGGGGGCAGCGGCACCTTCTGATCGTAAAAAACACTCGACCATTCGCGCGAGTCCGTCCGCCCCACCGTTTTTTTGGTGATGGCCCTTGAGGCCATCAATCCGGTGCGCAGCAATCCCTGCATGTCGAAAACGTAGTCAAACTTCGTCTTCCTGACCTCCCGCATCAAACGCAAGAAGCCCTTGGTGCCGCCATTGCGCTCAAATATGAAAACCTGGTCCACCACGGTGCTGGCCTGCACCAATGGGGCAAAAATATCGCGCACGATCCATGAAATCCTCAGGTCCTTGCACTGTAATTTCAGTGAAGTGGCAACCTGAAGGGCATGGACAATGTCCCCAAGGGACGATGGCTTGATGATCAATAATTCCAACATGGCAGGAGAGTCGCCCGAAAATCTACTTTTGACGGTGCGGCTGCAACCTTTCATGGAGATTCCCGGCTAAAATCAAACGCAATCCCTCCCGCGTGTCAAAAATCCCTCTTCAAATCCTCGGCTGGACCGTCGCACATACTCCCGAGTTTGTCCTGCGACCCATCGCATGGCTGCTCGGCGCCCTGGTCTTTGGGGTTCGTCGCCGCAGTTTGTTGGCAAACCTCAGTCATGCATTTCCCGAGCGCGATCCCCGGGACTTGCACAAAGTCGCCCACGAAAGTGCCCGCCGCCTGGTGGAAACCGGTCTGCTGTCCCTGGCCATGCCCTATCTGAGCGATGCCCGTCTGCGCGTCATCGTCTCCGCCTCACCCAATTTGTTGGCCTTCGTCGCCCGCCAGCAGACCAATCCGGAACCCACCGTGCTGGCCGCGGCCCACATGGCCTATTGGGAAGCTCAGCCCTGCACTCCGTTGGTGGTGCCGGCGCCCTTTCCCGAGATGGGAGCAATCTTCCGCCCCATCGACAATCCGGCGGTCAACGCCTGGGTTAAGCAATGCCGTGAGCGATTCGGCATCCGGCTGCTTTCACGCAAGGACGGTTTTCAGGAAGCACTCAAGATTCTGCGGCGCCGTGGTATTATTGGCGTGCTCTTTGATCAAAATGCCGGGCACCAAGGCGCGCTCGCCACCTTGTTTGGCCGCGTGTGTTCCAGCACGGAATTACCCGGCCTGCTCACTCAGAAGTTTTCGGCCAATCTCTATGCCTACTATCCGGAGCGACATGGTTTCTGGCGGGCCGAGATCACGGTCGAGGAGATTTCCAATGATGGCACCACCGCTGGCGTGACCCTGGCACTCAATCGCTGGTTGGAACTGAAATTGAGTAATTCCGCGAATTTTTGTGCATCGTGGCTCTGGGCCCATGCACGTTGGAAGAATCAGGACATTCCGGCCAAAAGATTGCGCCTGGAGGCCAAGCGCAATCTGCTGACCGAGGATCTGGCCGCACGGCAGCTAACCGAACTACCCCGCCGCACCCGGTTCTGGATCCGCGCACCCAACTGGCTGGGCGACGTGGTCATGATGTTGCCCTTGCTGCGTGCCATCCGTGCCAGCCGGCCGGATGCGGAAATCACCCTGATCGCCAAACCTGGCTTTCTTCCATTGTTAAATGAGGTGGGGGCGGCGGATCGTTTGGTTGCCCTCCCCGCCCAGGGCTGGGGTTACTTCGCTCACTTTTGGCGCTTACGCATGGCCTTTCCGGATTGCTACATCCTGTTCACCAATTCATTCCGCGGTGACTTGGAAGCCTGGTTGACGCGCACCCCGCAGCGTTTCGGAATCATCCGGCCCGGGAAGTGGCGGCCATTACTCACCCACAATTTTCGCGTGGCGGAGAATTATGCTGAAGGCAAACACCACCAGTTGGAACTTTGGACACAATTTTTGCAGCATTTCGGTTTGGCCGCTCAACCCAACGTCGCACCGGTGGCCGACCTGACGGCCCCGCGAGATTTCACCATCGGCCTGATTGCCGGCTCGGAGAACAACCCCGAGAAACGCTGGCCGGTCGCGCATTGGTGCACCCTGATCGGATTATTGCCGACTGCGACCCGCGTCGTCCTGTTTGGCACCATCTCCGACCGTGCGATCACCGACGAGATCACCGCGCGCTGTCAACGACCGGTCGAGAATCAGGCCGGTCGCACCACCATGTCAGAATACATGGAACAATTGCGCCTCTGCACGGTGTTGGTCACCAACGATACTGGAGGCATGCATCTGGCCAATGCCTTGGGCGTGCCCTTGATCGCCTTGTTTGGTCCGACCAACCCGATCCGCACGGGACCGGTTTTTTCCGCTCCCGTCACCATCCTGCAACCCGCTGCCTGTGCGCCCACCGGAGGCGGCAATCTTGCCGACCTTACTCCCGCTCAAGTCATCCTTGTGCTGCATGAACTGTGCCCATCGGCCTTGCCGTAGATTAACATTGCCCGCACCATGGCGCGGAGCCCAGTTTGCAGCCTTGTCCTAAAATCATGCCCCTGCTTTCCGTCAAAGATCTCCGCACCTATTTCCATACCCGTAATGGAGTTTATCGTGCCGTGGATGGGGTAGATTTCGATTTGGAACGCGGTGAAACCCTCGGAATCGTGGGGGAATCAGGCTCCGGCAAATCGGTGACCTGCTACTCCCTGATGGGGCTGGTGCCGCAACCGCCGGGGCGCATTGAAAGCGGCACGGCCATGTTTGATGGAGTGGACCTTTTGCGTTGTTCCCCGCAACAGGCCCGCGACATCCGCGGCAAGCGCATTTCCATGATCTTCCAGGATCCGATGACTTCATTGAATCCGTATTTGCGGATTTCCGATCAACTCATTGAGCCGCTCATCATTCATGAGAAGATCTCCAAGAAGGACGCCATCAAACGCGGCCTGGAAGCGCTCGCGGCCGTGAGCATCAATGACGCTGAAAAGCGCATTCATTTTTATCCCCATGAGTTTTCCGGTGGCATGCGACAGCGCGTGATGATTGCCATGGCCCTCATCACCAAGCCCGAAATCCTCATCGCGGATGAGCCCACCACCGCCCTCGATGTCACGGTGCAGGCGCAGATTCTTGAACTGATCAAGAAAATGCAGCGTGAACTCAATATGGCCGTGATTTTCATCACCCATGACTTGGGTGTCGTCTCGGGCTTGTGTGACCGGGTCCAGGTGATGTATGCCGGCCGGATTGTCGAAACCGCCGACACGCGCTCGTTGTTCTACGAACCCAAACATCCCTATACGCGCGCCCTGCAACAGTCGATTCCGTCCATGCAAAAGAAAGGTGGAAAACTGTTTACCATTCCCGGTATGCCGCCCGATCTCTCCAAACCCATCCCAGGCTGCGCCTTTGCCCCCCGCTGCGCCCACGCGAGTGAACTGTGCAACAGCCGCAATCCCGAACTGGTTGATCTCAAGCCCGGTCACGCCCAGGCCTGCCTGCGGGTGCAAGCCGGTGAAATTTGACCCTCTCTCCCATGACCGAAGCCTTTCTCGAACTCATTGACCTCAAGACCCACTTCCCGGTTCACGAGGGATTCATTTTCAAACAACAATCCGGCACGGTCAAAGCCGTTGACGGCGTTAACCTCAAGGTGAAACGCGGCGAAGTGCTCGGTCTGGTCGGGGAATCCGGCTGCGGCAAATCGACCCTTGCCCGCACGATCACCCAACTGGTCCCCACCACGGCTGGCACCGTGGTGCTGGAGGGCAAGAACCTGACCACCGGTTCCGTCGCCGAAATGCGGCGGGTTCGACGTGATCTGCAGATGGTGTTTCAAGACCCCTACGCATCGCTCAATCCCCGCATGACCGTGTTCGCCACCTTGGCCGAGCCCTTGCTGGTCCATGGCATCTGCAAACCGGCCGAAGCCACGGATCAGGTCGCTGAACTGATGACGACAGTGGGGCTGGCTCCACGCTTCATGCAAAAGTATCCGCATGAGTTTTCGGGGGGGCAAAGACAGCGCATCGCCATCGCCCGGGCCCTCGCCCTCAGGCCCAAAATCATCATTGCGGATGAACCGGTGTCCGCACTCGACGTATCGATTCAGGCCCAGATTCTAAATCTGCTCTCCGAACTGTGCCACAAGATGAACCTGACGCTCATCTTTATTGCCCACGACCTCTCGGTGGTAAAACATATCTCGGATCGGATTGCCGTCATGTATCTGGGCAAGATTGTGGAACTGGGCAACGCCACCGAGGTGATTGAAAACCCGCAACATCCTTATACCCGTGCGTTGGTCAGTGCCATTCCCACCCCCAACCCCGATGTGGAACGCAGCCGTCAGCGAATTGTGCTGGCCGGCGATCCACCTTCGCCCATCAATCCACCCAGGGGCTGCTCATTTCATCCGCGTTGCCAGTATGCCCAGGCAAGATGCAAAGAGGGCGTGCCGCCACTGGTTCCGTTTGCCGGCCGAGAAATCGCCTGCATTCGCGCCGGCGAGATCTAGTCGCCCAGCAACTTGGTCTGGCGCAGCGCCTCGTAGCACGCCACCCCGGCGGCGGTGGACAAGTTGAGTGATCGCAGGTCCGGGTTGGCATGGGGAATAGTAATCCGGAATTCCCTTCCAATTTCGTCGTGCAACCATGCCGGAGCACCGGAACCTTCATTGCCAAAGACCAGGCCATCACCGTCGGCGAAACTCACCTGCCAGAAATTATGCGAGCTCTTGGTCGTGAACAACCACAGGCGTTGCGGTGCTTCCGGACTGGCGCGAAAAGCGGACCAATCCGCATGCTCACGCACGTCAAGCGAGTGCCAATAATCCATCCCGGCCCGCCGGAGATTCTTGTCGTTGATGACGAAGCCGAGGGGATGGATCAGGTGCAACCGCGATCCGGTCAGGGCGCACATCCGGCCAATGTTACCGGTGTTCGGCGCAATCTCGGGCTGAAAAAGCACAATATGAAGCATGGTTTGATGGACTGGAAAACTGCGGGCAAGACAAGCGGCGATGATTGATTTCTCCACCAAAGCCCTGTCCTATTACCGGATCACTTGAGCACCAACGGAGAAAAATCAGTCATCATAGTCGATGACGAAAAATCGTATGGAGATCTGCTGTCGCAATTGATCCGGCATGACCTCGATCGCCCGGTTTTGGCTTTCAACCACCCACTTGAGGCACTGGACGCACTCCCCAATTTGAGCGTGGCGGTCGTGGTCACGGACTACTTCATGCCGGTGATGGATGGCGTGCAATTTATTCGGCGCGCCGCTCCGCAATTACCAGGAATATCATTCATCATGATCACGGGCCATCCGATGCGGCTTACTGATGAAACGCTGGATGACCTGCCGGCCTTGAGGGCCGTTTTACCCAAGCCTTTTAAGTGGCACAAACTGAGCGAGCTTATCGTGCGTCATTGGCCAGCGGGGGACGACCGACCGACATTGCGGGAACCCGACTAGTCCAAGGTCAAACCGCGGTTGTCGGCCTGCAACACCGCAGTTTCGCAGGGCCGGTGGTCGGATGTGAACACCTCGCGCATGGCAGCCATGACCACTTCACCTTGTTCGCGACGCGAAACACACATGACACTGGATCCACTGCCACTCAGCCAGCCAGTCAGGGCGCCGGCCCTGACTCCTGCAGTAATCGCCTCCCTTGCCCCGGGAATACCCGGAAGTCGATAAGGTTCGTGCATAAAGTCACACACGGCATGCCGGAGCCGATCATAGTCACCTGTGGCCATGGCGGCCACCATGTATGCGGCGCTATTGATACTGCGCACGGCATCAAAATAAGGCACTTTCGCCGGCAGAATCGCGCGCGAGACCTGCGTGGCAACCTCAATCAAGGGTGATGCCGTCACGAAGACCAGTTCGTCCGGAACCGTAATGCGCACGGTTTCGATATAAGCTCCGGTTTGGGGATCAGCCCGGGCAACGCAAAATCCGCCCAATATACTGGCCGCCGCATTGTCGGGATGACCCTCCAACTCCGTGACCAGGGTGACCAATTGATGGCGGGTCATGCCCGTGCCGGAGAGCGAGTCCAAGGCGGCAATAATCCCGGCGCGCACCGTCACACTGGACCCCAAACCCCGTGCCGGGGGCACCTCGCCCTCTATGCGATAGTTGAAACCAAACGGTCCCCGCTTGACCGTTTTGAAATACAAGGCCGCGGCATCCGCGACCATGGTTTGGGCCCGGGCATCCTGCTTGCGCTCAGGTTGTGCCTCGCTGGTATCCGAGGAGGTTGATACGGTAATGCGATTGGCAACGTTAACCGCCATTCCGAGGGAATCGAACCCGGCGCCACAGTTCGAGGTGCTGCCCGGGACACTGATGGTGACTTGGTTTACAGGGCTCATTTCCGGCGAAATTTCATTTCCTTTTCCATTTCACGCTCCTGGACTTTCGTCTTCATCGTTTCCCGTTTGTCGAACAACTTTTTACCCGTGCACAATGCCACCTCGGCCTTTACCAGGGCATCCTTGAAGTAAAGTCGCAACGGCACCAGGGCTCGGCCACCGGCTTCCAGTGCCTGCACAATTTTACGAATCTGGTGCTTGTGCAGGAGCAGCTTGCGGATGCGGCGGGCATCATGGTTGTAAATATTGCCAAAGGCATACTGCTCAATGTGCGCATTGTGCAGCCACAGTTCACCTTTCTCATAGCGGCCAAAGGAATCGTTGATCTGCGCCCGGCCCGCCCGGATTGATTTGACCTCGGTCCCCTTTAGTTCGATGCCCGCCTCAAAGCGCTCGTCCACGAAATAGTCCCGCAATGCTTTGGCATTGCGCACCTCGCTATAGCGGGCGGCATCCTTCTTTTTCGCAGACATGGGGTGACTAGTGCACAAAAAAGCGGCTCCGGCAATCGCGGGACCGCTTGGAATCAATGCGCGGATGAATTGGATCAGTTGCCGTCAATCTGATGACTGATCTTGCCCTCGATGATTTCGCGCAGAGCCACATCCTCGGTGGCGAGCTTTTCCAGGGACTCAACCAGGGGGCGGTTGCCCCGGCGCAGTTGCTTGACTCGGTTCGATACCACATTGATCAGCAAATTGGCGTCGGGAATGATTTTAAGGGCGTCCTTGATGTAATCGTCTCTCATGGCTGTAGGTTAGGCAGGTGTGAAATCGGCGATAGGTAGGACAAAGCCCCGTTGCGTCAAGGGTATTTCCTCTTGCTGACCTGCCCCGGTCCAGGGAAAATGGGCCCATGTTGATCGCTTTCACGACCGTGGCTGAACGCAGTGATGCCGACCTACTCGCCACCAAGGCAATTGGTCACCATCTGGCCGTTTGTGTGCAGATAGACGGTCCCATCACGTCAATTTACCCCTGGCAGGGCAAAATCGAACGCAGTGAGGAATTTCGCGTGATGTTCAAGTTGATGCCCGGGCAGGCCGCCCATCTCGAATCCCTGATCATGAGCCTGCATCCCTATGAAACTCCCGAGTGGATTGTGCTTCCCGTTGAAGCCGTGGGTGAAAAATACTTGTCATGGGCTCTGGCAAACTCTATCTCATCGCCCCTTTAGCAGCTCAACTCATTCACATTTACCGTCATGTCACAGCACAAAAGTCTCCAAGGTCCCAAAGGACTCGTAGTTAAACGTAACGTCCTCAAGCGTTTCGAACGCGTTGAGCTTCTCCGGAAGCGCGGTCAATGGAGCGCCGGTGACCGCGTGCAAGGTCTGCGCAAGACCACACCGGAAATCTAATTTTCACCAGTTTCGACCCGGGCAGGTTTCTTCTGAAACCTGCCTTTTTTATACCATAATCATGATCGACGAGACAATTTCGGCACAAGCCAGCCTGCCGAAGCCAAACGTGGTGAAGCGACTCTACCACTGGGTGCTGCACTGGGCTGAGACCCCGTATGGCCTCATCGCGTTGGTCTGCATCGCCTTCGCTGAATCATCCTTCTTCCCCATCCCTCCCGATGTTTTGTTGATCGCCCTTTGCATGGGCGCACCCAAGCGCTCGTTCAAATTCGCCCTGTGGTGTGCTCTGGGTTCAATCAGTGGCGGCGTCATGGGATATTACATCGGATATTTGGCCGAACCTTTCGGTCGCTGGATCATTTTTGACCTGCTTCATTATGGCGCCGCTTGGGACAAAGTTGCCCAACTATATGGGCAGAATGCATTTCTATCCATTGTTACCGCAGCCTTCACTCCGATTCCTTACAAGGTCTTCACCATTGCGGCCGGTGTATTCCACGACAAGGTCGACCTATTGACCTTGGTGAGTGCTTCCGCCATCGGTCGGACGGGCAGATTCATGTTGGTGGCAGGCTGCATCTATTACTTCGGACCTCCCATTAAGCGCTTGCTCGATAAATACCTGGAGATTTTCACTCTGATTTTCATGGTGCTCCTCATCGGAGGCTTTGTGCTCATCAAGCACTTTCTGTAAGTCCCGCCTGCACCGGCCGCCGAAGCGTGGAGACATGACGGCCCGAGCGCAAACCCCGTCATCTCGTCCGGTCCGCCAGCCATAAGCTGGGCAAAGTCTGGTGCTCCCGCCGGGAGTCGAACCCGGATCAATGGCTTCGGAGGCCACTACACTATCCATTGTGCTACAGAAGCAGTAGAGCGGGAAAACGTAGGCTCTGAGCGTCGGGCTTCAAGCTGTTTCCACCCTGATTCGTCATTCAGCTCAAATATGGATGGCTTCACCCATCGAAGCGGCCGCCGCTTCCATCACCGCCTCGCTTAAAGTGGGATGGGCGTGGATGGTCTGATGGATCTCCTCCACTGTCGCCTCGAGATTCATCGCCAGGCCATATTCCGCAATGAGCTCGGTCGCCTCGGCCCCGATGATATGCGCCCCGTAAACCTCGCCGGTCTTGGTATCGGCGATCACCTTGACAAAGCCTTCGCTCTCATCGGAAGCGACCGCCTTACCCGAAGCGGCAAAGGGGAATTTGCCGATCTTGTAGTCGAGCTTCTTTTCCTTGGCCGCCTGTTCGGTCAGTCCGATGCTGGCGACCTGTGGTTGGCAATAGGTGCACCCCGGGAACAAAGTGACCCGTTTGGGCGTGCCATGACCAAACATGCCATTGACCGCATTGATTGCCTCATAAGTGGCGACATGCGCCAACCATGGGGGCCCGATGATGTCACCGGCGGCATAGATGCCCTTGATACTGGTCTGGTAGTCGTTACCCACCTTCACATAATTGCGCTCGAGGTCCAATTTGAGGTTGGCGGCCAGCGCACCGGCAAGATTCGGGGTAACGCCGATGGCGGAAAGCAAGACCTCTGCCTCGATCTCAGTCTGCTTGTCTCCCACCACCAAATCGAGTTTCACTGATTTTTTGCCCACCCGAAAATTCACACATTTGGTGCCTACATGGACGGCTATCCCCTGCTTCTCGAAGGAACGATGCAACAGCTTCGCCACATCCGCATCCTCGACCGGTAGCACCTGGGGTAGCATTTCCACCAAGGTGACTTTGGCACCAAGCGCATTGTAGAAATAGGCGAATTCCACGCCGATGGCGCCGGCTCCCACGATGACGATGGACTTGGGCAGCTTGGTGCCCGCCAGAGCCTCACGTGAGGTCATCACCCGCTCGCCATCGTATGCCAGATCAGGGATGCGCCGCATTTGGCACCCAGTGGCGATCAGGATGTTTTTGGTGCGAAGGAACTTCCCCTTGTCCCGGCCCTCAGTGATCGAGACCATGCCCGGCGCACTGACCTGTCCCGAACCGACCAGATAATCCACCTTGTTCTTCTTGAACAAGAATTCGACCCCTTTGGCCATTTGGCCCGCGACCGTGCGCGAACGCCCCATTATTTTTTCGAAATCGAAGCTCACCCCCTTGGTGCTCAGGCCATAAGTCTCCGCCTTCAGCATTTTCTGGTAAAGCTCAGCACTCTTGAGCAAGGCCTTGGTCGGAATGCAGCCCCAATTCAAACACGTGCCGCCCGCTCGTTCCATTTCCACGCAGGCCACCTTCTTGCCCATCTGTCCGGCGCGGATCGCCCCGGCATAGCCCGCCGGACCCCCGCCAATGACAACCAGATCGTATTCAGTAGTTTCAGCCATGTAAGAGTTAATTATGGTTTTGGCTGACCGTCAACTGCCCGTCCCTTCCGGTCAATTTGAAAACCTCCTTTCCCCTCCGAGTAACCCTACGGAGACTCAAATATCAATCACATCGCCGCCTGGTTTCTTTTTTGGGGCGCGCGGTGGCCCAGGTGGGCGGCGGAACAACTGGGCCATTAAAAAATTGGTGAGGCTCACAATCACGGCGCCACCTACTGCCGCCCAAAAGCTCTCGACGTGGAAACCTTTCACCAATTCCCCGACAAAGAGGAACAACAAGGCATTGATTACCACCATGCCCAGCCCCATCGTCAGCAGGATGAACGGCAGCGTGAACAAGACCAACAGCGGCTTGAGGATGGCGTTGAAGAAACTCAACAGCAACACCACGACCAACAGGGTTGTTTGGTCGTCACAATGGATGCCGGGGATCAGTTTGGTCGCAATGGTCACGCCCAGTGCGAGCACCAGCCAGCGGATTAATAGTTGCAGCATGGGAGATTTGATTCGTGGGTAACCAACTCTTTCTCCCATGACGTTCCGGGCAATGAAAATCATTATCGCACAGGACTTCCTTCGCAGTGGTGGGACGGAACGCCAATCCGTGCTCTTGGCCAACGCTTTTTCCTTTGCCGGACACCGGGTCACGTTGCTCACCTTTCGTCCCGGCGGCCCCCTGTCTTCCACCGTGTCCGACGCAGTTAACCGGGTTGTGCTGCAGCGTTTTGACACCCATCTGGACTGGTTCGCCCCACGTCTCGCCCCCACCGTCACCACCCTCCAACCCGATGTCATACTCTGCATGGGCCGCATGGCCAATTGCTATGGCACGACCCTGGAGGCCGCCGCACGTTCGGATTCGTCCAATACCGTAGTCGTCGGCACCATGCGCACCGGCCGCAAGCTGCCTTGGCTCTTTCGCCAATCATTGCGCAACGTGAGCCATGTCGTCGCCAACAGTCGCGCCGCGCAAACCGTCCTGGTGCGGGAGTATGACATTCCCCCAGGAAAAATCAGCGTGATCCACAACTCCCTGGTCTTTCCCGCCAACGATGGGGAAACCCGCAACGAAAGGCTGCGGGCGGAACACAAGGCGAGCGGGGACACCCGGGTGCTGCTGGATGTGGCCATGTTTCGACCGGAAAAAAATCAACGCGAACTGATCACCATTGCCGCCGGCCTGCCCGCGAACTTTCCCTGGCAGCTCTGGCTTGCGGGCGATGGACCCGAACTCAATTCCTGCCGAAAGCTTGCTCAGAGTCTCAGTATTGCCGATCGGGTTAAATTCTTTGGATTCATGTCCGATCCCGCGCCACTTTACGCCGCCGCTGATCTCGCCGTCCATGCGTCGCTGAGTGAATCGCTCTCCAATTTTTTGATCGAGGCTCAGGCCCACGGTCTGCCTGCCGTGGCCTACGCCGCCCAGGGGGTGGAAGAATGCTTTCTTCCAGATGATACCGGCATGGCGATACCATGCGGGGACCAAGATGCCTTCCGGACCGCCGTCCAGCGCTTTGCCGGGGCGGACCCGGCCCGCACGGCCCGCGCCCGTGAATACGCCCGGAGCACTTTTGATCAGGACCGGCAAATTCAGGCTTATCTCGAAATTTTCGAGCAGCTAACCCAAGTCTGACCCATGACAAACAAGCAGCGCACCGATCTGATTGAACGATTTATCCGCACCCATAAATACGCGGATTTGCGCACCCTCGCCACCCGTTTCGACAGTTCCTTGTCCACGGTGCGCCGAGCGCTGGACCAGTTGGAAGCCAAGGGAATAGTGCGACGGCACCATGGTGGGGCTTCACTGATGGAAACCGATGTCATCGCCCGGGAATACGATTTTTCCAGCCGCGATCTGCAGTTCCCCGATGAAAAGTTCGCGATCGCCAACCTCGTGGCCAAGGAAGTGCATCCGGGCATGACGGTCATTTTGGATGGCGGCAGCACCAGTTACGCGGTGGCTCGGCTGCTCGTGGACAAAAGGTTGCAAGTCATCACAAATTCGCTGCCCGTCGCCAGCCTGTTCAGCGATGTCGGGAGCGTGGAGACCATTATTACCGGAGGCACAATCTACAATCGCCTGGGCGTCGCTCTCGGTCCGATGTGTGAGGAAGCCTTTGCGCAAGTGCATGCCGATATCGCGGTCTTGGGCGGGGCGGGTATCACTGAAAATGGCATTTGGAATCACAATGCCCTGATTGTCGCGGCCCAGCGTAGAATGATCGCCGCCGCCGAGCGGAGCGTCTTTGCCCTCGATAATTCCAAGTTTGGCCGCAAGGCCATCAATCTGGCCACCGCATTTGATCCGCGGTTCACCATTGTGACCGACACGCAACCGCAGCCCCCGGTGGTCAAGGCCATCCGCGATGCCAGGGCCCGGCTTGTCTTGGCCCACAAGTGAAAACCCCGGCCTCCTGACACCCTTATGTCAGCAATCCACGTCACCGGCGTGCCCTTGGTTGCATTCCCCGACACACTGCGCTTCGTAATTCCGTGGCTTCATCACGTCCTACCTCGTCGCCTGAGTGCATCCGTCTGCGCGGCGTGCGGCAAAACAACCTGAAAGGCTTCGACCTGGATATACCGCTCGGCCGCTATATCGCGGTCACTGGCCTGAGTGGCGCGGGCAAGTCCTCCTTGGTCTTCGACACCCTGCACGCGGAAGGACAGCGGCGCTACGTGGAGACATTCAGTGCCTATACCCGCCAGTTTCTTGACCTGCTGGACAAGCCCAAGGTCGATTCGATCGAAAACATTCGTCCTTCGATCGCCATTCAGCAGACCAATACGGTCAAGACCTCACGATCCACCGTGGGGACCATGACCGAGCTCACCGACTATTTCAAAGTATGGTTCAGTCATGTGGCCGGTTGTTTTGATCCCGTGACGGGCGAGGCGGTGGTGGATGACTCTCCGGCCAGTGTTTGGCGCAAACTCCAGGATGATCACCGCGATCAGACCCTGTTGGTCTGCTTCCAGATTGAACGCCCGGTCAAGCTGCCTTGGCCGGAGATCTTCGGCAATCTGAAGCAACAGGGCTATGTGCGCGTGTTGGCCGAGGATGCGATCCACAAACTGGATGATTTGCTGGAAAACCCACCCGCTGAATTCCCCGGCCGTTTTCATGTGGTGCAGGACCGCATCACAATCGATGCGGCCACTCAGGAGCGGTTTTTAGAGGCAGCCGAGACCGCCATGCATTTTGGTCAGGGTCAGTTGCACCTGTTTGCCCATGGCCGCACTCCGGACGAAAAACTCAACTTCCCCCCCCGGGGGCATTATTCCCGTGGGCTCCATTCGCCCCAAACCGGCCGAACCTTTCGCGCCGCATCACCCGCGCTCTTCTCTTTCAATTCACCTTTGGGCGCCTGTCCCCGGTGTCGGGGGTTTGGTCGCGTCATCGACATCGATTATCGCTTAACCATGCCCGATCAGTCGCTCTCCATCGACGAGGGCGTGATCAAATGTTGGGAGAGCGACATTTACGGCGAATCCAAAAAAGACCTGCTGGTGTTCGCTCGGAAGAAAAAGATTCCGACCGATGTTCCGTTCGCTTCCCTCAGCGCCGCGCAGCGGGATTTCGTGATCAATGGTGAACCCGGCTATGGTGAGGCCAATGGCAAGACCTGGCCGAAATATTGGTATGGCATCAAGGGCTTCTTCGGTTGGCTGGAAAAAAACACTTACAAGATGCACGTGCGGGTGTTTCTCTCGCGTTACCGGACCTACAATCCGTGTCCGGATTGCCAAGGCCACCGGCTCCAGCCCGAATCCCTGTGTTGGCAATGGCACGGTTGCACGCTGCCCCAACTTTATCAACTCCCGGTCAGCGAGTTGCTCAACCGCATCAGTGACGCCGTGGCCAGCCCCAAGGATCCCCAGGCCACGATCGCCTATCAGGCCATCCTGACCCGCCTGCGGTATCTCCAGCAGGTTGGTCTGGGTTACCTCACCCTGGATCGAACCTCACGCACTCTTTCTGGCGGAGAAGTGCAACGGGTGAATCTCACCAGCTGTTTGGGCACGTCGCTCGTGGACACGTTGTTCGTGCTGGACGAGCCCAGCGTGGGCCTGCACCCCCGTGATATCGACCGGCTGATCGCCATCATCCGCACCTTGACGGCCATGGGCAACACGGTGGTCGTGGTCGAACATGATGAGGCCATGATTCGGGCGGCGGATCATATCATTGAGGTCGGCCCCGAACCCGGCGGACGGGGTGGGCATGTCGTGTTTCAAGGCAGGTTGGGCGCGCTGTTGCATGACAAGACCAGCATCACGGGGGCCTATTTTTCCGGCCGCGAAACCCTGCCCACACCCACCAGCCGTCGCCCGGTGGCAAAGGATCACGTCGCACTGCATTTCGTCAATGTCACCAAGCACAATTTGGCGGGCCTTTCATTCCGACTGCCCTTGCAAAGGTTCGTCTGCCTGAGCGGAGTCTCCGGATCAGGAAAATCCACCCTGCTCGACAATGTGATATGCCAGGGGCTCCTTGCCCTGCGCAACCAGATCACCGACGATCCCGCCGTCATTGGGGCCATTCAGGGCAGGACCGATTTCACTGAAATCGTATTGGTGGATCAAGCTCCACTTTCCCGGACGCCGAGATCCAATCCCGCGCTTTACTCGGAGGCCTGGGATGACATCCGAAATCTCTTCGCGGCAACTCCGACCGCCGCTGCCGCGGGCTTCAGCGCTTCGACCTTTTCCTTCAACAGTGGCGAGGGTCGCTGTGAGCACTGCCAGGGACTGGGTTACGAAAGGGTGGAAATGCAGTTTCTCTCGGACGTGTTCGTGCCCTGCCCGGTTTGCGAAGGCCGCCGATTCAAGCCCGAGGTGCTGGCC
>JAIPJW010000163.1 GCA_021734075.1 Cephaloticoccus sp. | reverse complement strand
GGTCACCGGCCTCTACAGCCTCTACAAGAACCGCCGCTTCTGCAGCAGCACGCCGACCCTCTTCAACTCCGGCACCCTGCATTCGCAGCTCTCCTCCTGCTACCTTTACTACGTCGACGACTCCATCGAGGGCATCATGCTCCGCGGCATCGCCGAAAACGCGTTCCTCTCCAAGTGGGCCGGCGGGCTCGGCGGCTCCTGGACGGCCGTCCGCGGAACCGGCGCCTACATCGGCGGCACCAACGGCGAGTCGCAGGGCGTCATCCCGTTCCTCAAACTGCACAACGACCAGCTCGTCGCCGTCAACCAAGGCGGCAAGCGCAAGGGCTCCGGCTGCGCCTACCTCGAGTCCTGGCACAACGACATTTTGGAGTTCCTCGAGCTGCGCAAGAACACCGGCGACGACCGCCGCCGCACGCACGACATGAACACGGCCAACTGGATTCCCGACCTGTTCATGAAGCGCATGGAGGCCCGCCAGAGCTGGACCCTGTTCCGCGCCAACGAAACCAAGGACCTGCACGAGCTCTACGGCAAAAAGTTCGAGGAAGCCTACCTGCGCTACGAGCAGCTGGCGGAGGAGGGCAAGATCCACGGCCAGAAGATCGAGGCGCTCGATCTCTGGAAACGCATGCTCTCGATGCTCTTCGAGACCGGCCACCCCTGGATCACCTTCAAGGATCCCTGCAACGTCCGCTCCCCGCAGGATCACATCGGCGTCATCCACTCGTCCAATCTCTGCACCGAGATCACGCTCAACACGTCCAACGAGGAGACTGCCGTCTGCAATCTCGGCTCTGTCGTCCTCGATGCGCACCTCCTGCCCGACGGTTCGCTCGACCACAAGAAGCTCCGCGAGACCATCCAGATCGCCGTCCGCGCGCTGGACAACGTCATTGACATCAATTTCTACCCGACCGCTGCCGCCAAGGTGTCCAACAGCCGCCATCGCCCGATTGGGCTGGGCGTCATGGGCCTGGCGCATGCCCTCTACACCAAGGGCATCGCCTTCGCCTCCGAAGCCGCCGTGGAGTTCAACGACGAGGCCATGGAAGCCATCGCCTACTACGCCTACGAGGCCTCCTCCGACCTCGCGGCCGAGCGCGGCACCTATTCGACCTACAAGGGCTCCAAGTGGGACCGTGGCCTCCTGCCGCAGGACACCCTCGACCTGCTCGAGAACGAGCGCGGTCAACCCATCGAGGTCAAGCGCGGGGGCCGCATGGACTGGGCGCCCGTTCGCGCCAAGATCGCCCAACACGGCATGCGCAACAGCAACGTCCTCGCCATCGCCCCGACCGCCACGATTTCCAACATCACGGCCACCTCGCCCTGCATCGAGCCCACCTACAAGAACCTCTTCGTCAAATCCAACCTCTCCGGCGAGTTCATCGTCCTTAATCCCTTCCTCGTGAAGGATCTCAAGGCCCGCGGCCTCTGGAATCGCGAGATGATCGACAACCTCAAGTATTTCGACGGCGACCTGAAGGACATCGCCAGCATCCCCGCCGATCTCAAGGCCAAGTATCTGACCGCCTTCGACATCGACCACAAGTGGGTGATCGATGCCGCCGCGCGCCGCCAGAAGTGGATCGACCAGTCCCAGTCGGTCAACCTCTGGATCAAGACCCCGGACATCAAGACCCTCAGCCACATGTATCGCCATGCCTGGCACACCGGGCTCAAGACCACCTATTACCTCCGTTCCCTCGGCGCCTCCAACATCGAAAAGGCCACAGTTGGCGTGAAGAAGGAGATGCGCGGCGCGGTGGGCGAGGGCGCCTCCGGCGGACAAAACTCCGGCGATGCCGGCGGCACGCATTCACCCGTCGCCTTGGCGGCCACTACCAAGAAAACTTTCACTGAATCCGAAAAACGTGCCTGCTCAATTGAAGCGATGCGCAACGGTGAGGAGTGCGAAGCCTGCCAGTAGAGCTCTGACATATGATATGGTAAAAGATCAAGAGCCCGATTTGTTCGGGCTTTTTTTATGCAGTGCTACAAGCACTCCTACGTTAGTATCCTTTGTCGCCCAGTTTTTCAGGCGTGGATAGTTATGTATGATGCTTTGATGAATACTGAAGGCGGTCAGAATAAAGCGAGGCGCCTGCTGGGCCTATTGGAAGATATCGCCCTATCGATAGCGACTCAGCATTCTCATGAGCAAACGATGTTTCGTTCTTTGTCGCCTGGTGTAGTAAGTATGGTAAAACTACTGGCTCCTTTTATTGTTCACGAAAGACATGTCAGAATGAGTGATTTATACTATGAGGATGCTTATCGCTTGGCTCGGTCATGGGATTCGGGATTGTCGGTCTTAACGAACAGACGAATTCGTAGCCTTTGGACCAAATGATATAAGCGCGATTTACCTTATGTGTCTTGATGACAAAAATCTAAAGATGTCAGGCTCAGGCACTCGAGGGGACCTTAAATGAGCCGTGTAAAACCATAACTGCTTGGGAAATTGAGAGTGTCTTTTGAGTCGCAGTCCGGTAGCAAAGATTTTGTGGCAATACAAAGGGACTATCTCCTCAGCATGATCGAAAGGTTAGGGGAGCTGGTGCGCACGGTCATGAATCGGAACGGTTCACCCGAGCGCAATCAGGATCAAATTGACGAGTTGGCGATCGAGCTGACCGGACTGCCATCGACGACCTTGCTAACTCTGCCGGAGGCGGAAGTTTATCGCTTGATTGAGGAGTCGAGCAGAATGGTGCCCGAAAAATGTTACGTGGTCGCAGAGTTGTGCCGGGTGCAAGGATTGCTTGCCACCAACACCGAGGAGCGACGTTCCTTATTCAACCGGGCGCTGTTCTTTTATCAAAATTGTGTGGCGGAACTGGAGGACAAACTCGGAGAAACCATTGTGGCCCACCAAGCGGAGATGAAAGAGGCTATGGGAGGTGTGGTGGAATTGAATCCGGATGTTCGGCAGCACGTGGTTCCTGTGGAGCGACCTCGAAGCCGCAAATCCAAGCAATCGTGGGGATGGTCGAGCCGCCTCGGCATTGTCGCGGTGTTGGCATTGCTGGGACTGATGGTGTTTCGACCTACTCCAGATTATGAAATTACGGGCACAACCTGGCAATCGAATGGCCGGGAGGTGGTTGTCAACTGCCTGCTGCACAACCGCGCCGAATCCTCGAAGCTACTGACGGTTCAGTTTATCGCAGACTTCGCCAACTCAAGCGCGTATAAAAGAAGCCTTTCATTCGCGGGTAGCACCGAACGGAGCTTCCGTGTTGAACCCGACTCCGAGCTATCCGTTGAGGTTCAGGTCCCGCTCGCTGGAGGTCGCGGGGGTGACGTGCTGCTGACGGTTACTATTGTCAGCGTAGAGTAGATCCCGCACTTCCAAAAGATGACATGGGGTGGGCAGGGAAAGCGCGAGCCGCCAGACTGACTGTCCATGCTATGACATCAACAAATTATATCCAGACAGTGACCGGCGCTCGCGCCGGGATAATCAAGCTCGCGGTCAGAAAAGGGGTCAGCCTTGGGGCTTGGGGCAAGCCCACTTTCTTCGCCAACTTCGGATCTGGATCTCTCATCCATGCGTTCACCTTGCGATTCACTTCGTGCAAGTTGCCGAGTTGCAAACGCTCACTCATCCATCGAATCCTTGCGATGGTCTGTTGCCGCAGTGCGGCCGTGATGGCCAGCTTCCACGGCGCTGATTTTCCCGTCGTTTCCAGCTCGTTGGGGTGGCGTCTAACCTTGTTGATCAGCTTCACCGCCAGTTCCCACCAAATATCCTCCTGGGCCTGACTCAGTCCGGGGTCTGACCAGAAAAGGGTCACGCTATATTGTATGTGTTCGATAAATTTATCCAGATTGCAAAGGATAATGAGATTCCGAGTGCGATCCCTGCGGGAGTAGTGAGTGATCTCACTCCGGCCAGAGCCAGGCGAAGGTCGCGGCGGTGACGAGGGCGTAGAGCAGGCCGTCGATGGTGTGCTTGATCGTGCTGCACCAACTACGGCGCATCCAGATCGACTGGGGCCACTGCGCTCCCGCGTAGGCCAGGAATGACACGGCGCCGACCAGACGGAACACCGCCCGCGCGGACGCTTCCGCCGGTACCGCGTGCATCGCCACATAAGAGGTGAAGATGCCGATCACGATGAGGAACACAAACCACTGCACAAAAGTCAGGCCCATGGAGCATTGCCCGTTGGGTAGCACGGTCATGAGCACGTTGGGACCGGCGTCGATCTTGGCTTTGAATTCCGGGGAATAGTAATTTCCGCCCTCGCACATCGGCGTCGTGTAGTCGCCGGGTGGGACGTTTAACGGTCTTAGGACGTCGCGTAGCTTGTCCTCGTCAGGCACTTTTTTGAAATCGTTTTTATGCCAGGGAAGGGCCATGTGGAGCACGCCGCTGAGGATGAAGACGAACACGGCGGAAAGCAGGATGGGCAGCCAGAGGGAAGTCATGTCTTTCTTGGGGTGGGGGGTTGGGGTATGGCGCCACCCGTGGCAGCGCGCTGGACAACCCCGAGTCTGCGATTTCTTCCGCCGTCGTCAATCACCCCGAAAAGGCAAAAAGCTCACCCTCGCCAAGCCATCTCGGTTCGCTCTCCGGCTCAAGTCTTCATCGTGGAGAGGCCGATCCGGGATTATTGGGCCACCGGACCTTACGTTTGGTTCGTGGATGAATCCTCCGCACCGAATCCTTCGCTTGCGCCGCACGCCATGAGTTGCACAGTGCTCACTTGCCATGAAAACCAAGGTCTTTGTTGACGGACAGGAGGGCACCACCGGCCTCCAGATTCACGAGCGGCTCGCCTCGCGCGCCGATGTGGAGCTGATCCTCATTGACCCGGCCCAGCGCAAGGACACCGCCGCCCGCGCCGCCTGCCTCAACGCAGCCGACATTGTTTTCCTCTGCCTCCCCGATGCCGCCGCCCGGGAGTCCGTCGCCCTCGTCACCAATCCGCAGACCTGCGTGATCGACGCCAGCACCGCACACCGGACCGATCCCGGCTGGGCCTATGGGTTGCCCGAGTTGGGGGCCGACTACCGTCAGAAAATCCGCACCACCAACCGCATTGCCAATCCCGGCTGCCACGCGACCGGCTTTGCCCTGGCCGTGCGACCGCTGGTGCTGGCCGGCCTGATTCCTGTCGATTATCCGCTCTCCTGCTTTTCGCTCACCGGCTACAGTGGTGGCGGCAAGAAGATGATCGCCGAATACGAGACCGATCCGCGGCCCGCGCTGCGGAGCCCGCGTCCCTACGCGCTCGGCCTCGCGCACAAGCACCTGCCCGAGATGCGCGCGCATTCCGGCCAGACCGTTGCGCCCATCTTCAGTCCGGTGGTGGGCAATTTCTACAAGGGTCTCTCCGTCACCGTGCCGTTGCCGCTTGCGCAACTGCCCGGCAAGCCCACACCCGCGGCCCTCCATGCCGCGCTCGCGCAGGCCTATGCTGGGGAAAAATTCTTGCGCGTGCTGCCATTGGGCGACGAAGCCAACCTCGACGCCGGCAATTTCGACATCCAGGCCTGCAACGACACCAACCGGGCCGATATCGCGGTGTTTGGCCATGACGATCAAGCTGTGGTGCTGGTGCGCCTCGACAACCTCGGCAAGGGCGCCTCGGGTGCGGCCGTGCAGTCGATGAACCTCCACCTCGGCCTCGACGAGGCCACCGGCCTCAAGGTCTGAGGCCGGGCGCATTTATTGGTGCCACCGGCCGGCACATGATGCGGCCAATTTTTTGGTCTCCCGGATTACTTGGCGGTGCTTCGGCTCAGTGCGGGGCGTGCGCAATTTCCCCGAGGTAGTTGCCGTAGGAGAGTGAAAGGACTGCGCCGATCAGGATGGCGAGGGCGAGGACCAGCATCACCCACGTGCGCGGCTTGCAACCGGTCCACTCGCGCCAGATGAAACCGGCCAGACTGCTGAAGAGCACCAGCATGATCATGTGGATGGCCCAGCTGGAAAACTTGTAGTCGCCCATGCGCACATGCGCGAGGCCGTAGAAGAAGAACTGCCCATACCAGAGGCAGCCGGTCAGCACTGCCAAGGCGAAATTCCGCCGCAGCCTTGGCCGTTCCTCCCCGGCCGGCAGTTCGACATATTCACCGAAGGTGCGGTGCTTACGGTGCAACCACAGGCTGTAGATCGCCGTGGTCAAGAACGCACCCGTGTTGGCGAAAATGTAGATGACGTTGCCCTGAAAATAGCCCGCCCCGTGTTGCGCCGCGATATCGGCGATCGGCTGGCCGGCGGCAAGGGAGAACCCGTAGACCGCCGACAGAATACCGGCCAACACGCAAAGGGGCAGACCCTTGGCCAGATCGAAGCCCTCGCGGTTGCCGCCCCGGTCGAGTTCCTTGAAGCGCCCGGCCATGCCGGAGGCCAGGATGCCGATGGCCCCGATGACGATCCCAGCGATGACATAGCCGGACCCGACCTTGTCCATGATCGCCTGCAATTCGCCGTGCAGGATGGCTGGCAGCACGGTGCCGAGCACACAGGAGATGCCGATGGCAATGGCGTAGGTGAGGGAAAATCCAATGTAACGGATCGCGATGCCGAACGCGGTGCCCCCGACGCCATAAAGCGCACCGAGCAAAAAAGTGTTCACCATGGCGGACCGGGGGGCTTCCCGGAGCACAGCGCCAAGTTCGGGTATGGTGAACCATGCCCCCACGATCGGCAGGATCAACCAACACACCGTGGCCTGGGCCAGCCAGTAGGTCTGCCAGGACCAACCGCGCGTGCCTTTTTGCGGCGTGTAACAAAAGGCGGCACTCACGGCGCCGACAGCGTGCAGCAGAATGCCAAGTAGAGGATTGGGGGTAATCATGCGGAGCTCGGGACTAAACCGTTGCCAGGGTGGGGTGCAGGGAAATGACCAGCCCTCCCGCTTTCGGGCAATCAAAAGATGCCGGCGAAGCTGACCATAATCGGTTCGCCCTGGCCGCGGGGCCGGTTCGGACGATCATTTCGATTTCATCCCTCGATTGGCGGCTCGCCAACCCGTGGCAAATCAACCTTGTTCTCTTTTGTGAGTTCTCCGTCCACTGCAACCGTCCTGATCATCTCCACTTCGCCCTGTCCCTGCGGCAGCGGCCGCAACTACGGCCAGTGCTGTGAGCCCTTGATTCTGGGCACGGCTCCGGCGGCCGATGCCGAGGCCCTGATGCGCTCCCGCTACACGGCGCATGTGATCAATGCCACGGCCTACCTCGATCGCACCTATCTGCCGACGTCAAAGGGCGTCACCAAGGACAGCCACACGCCCAGCGCGACCCAGTGGGTGAAATTGGAAATTCACCAGCACGAGGCCAACGTCCGGCCCGGGGTTTCCCATGTCGATTTTTCCGCCCATTTCACCGAGGAGGGCAAGACGGGGGTGATGCACGAGAAGTCCGAGTTCGAAAAGATCGACGGGGCTTGGATCTTTACCCGCACGTTGCGCGAGGGACCGGCCCCCGTCGTGTCGGCGCCCAAGGTCGGCCGCAACGATCC
>JAIPJW010000010.1 GCA_021734075.1 Cephaloticoccus sp. | reverse complement strand
GTCTCCGAACCCCGCCTTGACGGCCCTTGGCTATTCGAAGGCGGGGTTCGGAGACCTCGCCCTACAATGGAAATCCCTTCATCACGGGCCGTCAGAACGATCCTTCGCATTGGCATATGAAAGAACTCAGCCCAAACCGCGTTCGGCGAAGAAAGTTTTGAGCAACGCCATTTGGGCATCGTCGAGGCTGCTGTAGGGGGAACGGCGCCAACGGGGCGCAATCCCGGCCAGTTCCATTGCACCATGCACCACGGCGTCGAAATGCAGGCCATGGGTGGAGCAGAAATTCATGAACGGGATGTCATAGGTGTTCACCAACGCGACGGCCGCGGCGCGATTTTCCGCTAGGCTGGCCGCCCAGTAACGGTGGGCGACTTCAGGATAAAACCGCATGTAGAGCGACAGGTAGGCGCGGGCGCCATAGGGCAGCTGGTCGAGGTGGTTTTCCTTCCGCCCGCCGGAAAGGAAGGCCCACTTCTCGTGGGTGAGCGTGGCGAGCCGGCGACCATAAGGTCCGCAGATGTCGTCCTTGATGGCGACGATGCCGTTGTCGCCATCGAGCAGTTTATGGATCGCGCCCAGGGGCACGCTCACGCCGGGACCGATCGCGGTGACGACCATCACCGGAAGGATGCGGGCAATGGTCTCGAAGTATTCGACCAGGGTGGACTCGTTGACGGAGCCGGCCCAGTTGGGCGGCAAGGGCATGAACATATCCACCCCGAGCCCCCGGCAGTAATCGGCGAATTGCACGGCCTCGCCCGTCCACCAGCTCCCGGCGGCGACCACGAGTTTGCGCCCGGCATTTTGCTCGACGGTGATGCGGGTGACCTCGGCGATCTCCCGATCGGTGAGCACGCTGAAGAGGCTGTCGCCGTAGGTGAGCAGGAGGGTTTCACTACGGGCGGTTTCCACGGCGAAGTCCACACAGCGGCGCAGGGCGGCCTCGTCGATGGCGCCATCACGGGAAAACGGTGTGCTGATCGAACTGATGGGACCGGTGATATGTTGGCGGACTTGGTCGCGCGGGGTCATGGGGGATTCAGGCGGGGGGAAAGGAAAGTGGAGCTGTGAAACGGCATGACTCGGATCGAAACGGCAGGCAATGGTTGATGCAGAGAAATTGGCCAACAGTTCGAACCAACGGAGAGATTGGCCGCAAGAAGGCGCAAAAGGGCATCCCGTTGAACTTGGCTCTCCCGCGCGCCTATAGGCGCCTGCCGGGTTCCATCCGCAGTTCGAGATTTTATGATTTTTTGCGGCTATTTGGTCGGGAAAATCTGAGGTAATTTCGGACAAGCCAGCGGCTTGTCCCTACCGGCGCTGCCGCGCCAAATGCGACGGTTATATAGTAAACTATCCAAGGGATCTAACCAGCGAAGATAATAGCCGCAAAGAAGCGCAAAAGGGCATCCGGTTGAACTTGGCATTCCCGCGCCTATTCCTCCTTCGCTAAAGCTACGGCGGACAAGAGACGCGCGGGTGAGCTTACTCTCAGTAGGGTATCTTGTGACTTTTTGCGGCCAATCGCTGGATCATAACATGCATCTTTCATTACGGGCTTTCCTATTTCGGCAAACTGAGGTTCCTAGGCGGGGTCGCATTGCCCTGGTGATGCGGCTCACTTTCGAGCCCAATGCCTGAATCCGAATTTCGATGAAGCCCACCTTTCGCCCCCTGGTTGAACCGCGCCTGCTGCTCGATGACGACGGGCACAATGTCTTCAGCACCCTGAGCGAGGACTACCGCAAGGACATTGAGGAAGCGGTGGCGGAGTGTCCGCCGAAGGTGACGACGTATTTGCTCTGCTGCGGGGCGGGAAAATTCTACTACCCGACCAAAGTCGCGGCGGTGGATCCGCGCTGCAAGCAGCTCGTGGCGGAGCACGCCAGGGGGAACGATCCCTTCGGCTATTTCCTGCAACGGCTGAAGGCCGCGGGCAAGGAGACCTGCGTGAGCTTTCGCATGAACGACGTGCACAACCCGGAGGACGCGGATGAGTGGAACCTGCCGCTCGTGCGCAAGCAGCATCCGGATTGCATAGTCGGGCGCGCGGCGGTGGAGCGGGGCGATCCGGACTGGTTCAACTTCGGCCTGGATTATTCGCACCCGGCGGTGCCGCCGCATTTCCTCAAGATTTTCGCCGAGTTGCTGGAAAACTATCCCATGGATGGACTGCAACTCGACTGGATGCGGTTTCCTTGTCACCTGTCTGGCACGCCGGAGGAAGTGTGGGCCAAGCGGGAACACCTCACGAACTTTGTGGCCACGATCCGGGAGATGACGAATGCCCGGGGCGTGAAACTTTTTGTGCGGGTGCCCTCCTCGCTGGCGGGCTGCCGGGTGCTGGGCACAGACGTGGTTGCGTGGGTGCTGGGCGGGCTGGTCGACGCCGTGACCATGGCCCCGTTTCTCACCTCGGATTTTTTCATGCCGATCCAGGAGATGCGCGCGGCGATGGGCCACCCGGCGGTGCCGATCTACGCGACGATTGAGTGCCAGCACGGGTTTCAATATCACAATGCCGAGTCGGTCCGGGCGGTGGCCACGGGACTGTATGAATCGGGTGCCGATGGCATCAGCATGTTCAACTTTCCCACCCAGGGCCGGCACTTCAACCAGGACGTCTATGCCAGTGCGGTTGAAGGCATCGAACATCCGGCCACGGCCTGTCGCAAGCCACTGCTGTTCTCGGTGGCCCACCGGCGGGTGCGCAAGGAGATGGATTTGCCCGGTATCCTGCCGGTGACCTTGGAAATTGGGGAGGCAAAGACAATCGCCCTGCGGGTGCCGGCGGCGGCTTTGCCGGCCTGGCGGGCACGACTGCTGGTGCAGACCAGCGGAAACTGCGGGGTTGCGCTCAACGGGGTCGAAGTGGAGGCGTTTCAGCGCCCGCGGGCTCCCGAGTTGTTTTTGGAATACACCTTTGATGCCACCCAACCGGCCGGATTGGCGCGACCGACCCGCGAGGAGTCGCGTAGTTTTCGCCTACCCGCGGACCTGCTGCAGGCAGGTGACAATCAATTGGTGCTGCGCAATGCCGGCGACACGTTCCTGCATGTGCTGCGGATCAATCTGGGCTTGTGGTGAGCGCGGGTTGACCGGCCAGGGTTGCCGGAGAATGATGCAGGCTAAGAATCGTGGGGGACGCAGGTTGCAACGTTGTCGGGGCACGGGCTTGCGGTATGCGGCGGCTCAGGCAGGATCTTCATTTCCATGGCTCTCTTCCGCAAACCCAAGCGTCATCACTTGCAGCTCACGATGCAGGCCCAACCCGATGACACCACTTGCGGCCCCACCTGTTTGCACGCGGTTTACCGTTACTGGGGTGAGGAAGTGGCCCTGGATGAGGTGATTGCCTCCGTGCCCAAGTTGGAAACCGGCGGCACCCTCGGGGTGCTGCTCGGCACGGATGCCCTGCGCCGGGGTTACCAAGTGACACTCTACACTTACAACCTCCAGGTCTTTGATCCCACCTGGTTCGCCGATCCCGCCACCGATCTGGTCGCGAAACTGCAGGCACAGGCGCAGGCCAAGACCTCCAACAAGCTGCGGCTCGCCAGTCAGGCTTACGTGGAATTTCTCCAGCGCGGCGGGCAGGTGAAGTCGGCGGTGTTGAGCGGCTCGCTCATCCGCAAGCACCTGCGACGCAATGTGCCGATTCTCACCGGACTCAGCTCCACCTGGCTCTACCAGGCCGCCCGCGAATACGGCCCGAACGATGATGATGACGATATCCGGGGCAGTCCCTCCGGCCATTTTGTGGTGGTCAGCGGTTACGATCGGAAGCCACGCCATGTGCATATTCACGATCCGCTGCAGGCCAATCCGCATTCACCGACGCGCCGTTATTCCATCGACATTGACCGCGTGATCAACTCCATCCTGCTGGGTGTCCTCACCTACGACGCCAACCTGTTGATGATCGAACCCGCCGACGGGTCCTCCCATGCCTAGTCTCATTGTCGTCAACAATCCCGACCGCTGGCCGTTTGATATTCCCGGGGTGGAAGTGGTCGCCGCCCGTGCTTACCTGATCGACCGGCGTTACACCATGCTCCGGCATGTGCAGGTATTCAACCTCTGCCGCTCCTATGCCTACCAATCCGTGGGCTACTATGTGTCATTGCTCGCCGAGGCGCGCGGCCACCGGCCCCAGCCCAGTTTGTCCACCATCCAGGATCTGAAATCGCAGGTCGTCTCGCGCATCCTGTCCGAGGAACTGGACGAGCTCATCCAAAAATCACTGGCCCCGATCAAGGGCGACACCTTCACCCTGAGCATCTATTTTGCGCGCAACCTGGCCAAGCACTACGACCGGCTGAGCCTGCAGCTCTACAACCAGTTTCAATCGCCCCTGCTGCGCGCCCAGTTCAGCCACCGTGACGGCCGCTGGGAAATGCGCGACATCAGCCCGATCTCGGCCAGCGAAATACCGGAAAACCACCGTTTGTTCGTGGCGGAGGTGGCCCGCCAGTTCATCGAGGGTCGCCGGCCGACCCGGCCCCGCCGCACGCCGCCGCGCTACCATCTTGCCATCCTCTACGACCAGGCCGAGGACAACACGCCCTCGAATTACAAGGCCATCCAGAAGTTCATCAAGGCGGCCGATGCCCTCGATGTCGCCGCGGAGGTGATCACCCGCGATGACTACGCCCGGCTGGGGGAGTTTGATGCGTTGTTCATCCGCCAGACCACGGCGGTGAATCATTTCACGTTTCGCTTTGCCAGCCGCGCCGAGGCGGAGGGGTTGGTGGTGATCGACGATTCGCGTTCCATTCTGCGCTGCACCAACAAGGTCTACCTGGCCGAACTGCTGGAGCGCCACGAGATCCTCTCGCCCAAGACCATCATCGTGCACCGCGACAACCTTGATGCGGTTTGTCAGGAGCTCGGGTTCCCCATCATTTTGAAGCAGCCCGACAGCGCCTTCTCCAAGGGCGTGACCAAGGTGAAGACCCGCGAGGAGTTCGACGCGCAGGTGGATGAATTGTTTGCCGGCACGGAACTGCTGGTGGCGCAGGAATTCATCCAGACGGATTTCGACTGGCGCATCGGGGTGCTCGACCGCAAGCCGATCTACGCCTGCAAGTATTTCATGGCCCGCAAGCACTGGCAGATCATTGCCAACGCTCCCGACGGCGACGCCGATTACGGCAAGGTCGAGGCGGTGCCCCTAGAACTGGTGCCCCAGCAGGTCGTGCGCACGGCGGTCAAGGCCGCCGACCTGATCGGCGACGGACTCTACGGCGTGGATCTGAAACAGATGGGCCGCCACGTGTGCGTGATCGAGATCAACGACAACCCGAGCATCGATGCCGGTTACGAGGACGCCCTGCTCAAGGACAGCCTTTATGAACGCGTCATGGAAGTGTTCGTGCGCCGCATCGAAAAACAGAAGGAACGGCGCTCCGAAGACTGAGTCATGGCCGCGCGTTTTTCACTCTTTGAACGCTTCGGCGTGGAACTCGAATACATGATCGTGCAGCGCGCCGATTTGCGCGTGGCGCCATGGAGTGATCGCGTGCTGGTCGACCCCGCCGGTCTGCCGATTTCGGACATCGAACGGGGCAGCGTGACCTGGTCCAACGAACTCACGGCGCATGTGATCGAATTGAAGACCACCGATCCGGTGGCGAGTCTCGACGGCTATGCGGCGGCGTTTGCGGCCGAGGTGGGCGAACTCAACCGGCGGTTTGCGGCCCATGATGCCATGCTGCTGCCCACGGCCATGCACCCAAGCATGCGACCGGAGGAAGCAGTGCTGTGGGCCCACGACAACAACGACATCTATGCCGCCTTCGACCGCATCTTTGACTGCCACGGTCATGGTTGGTCGAATTTGCAAAGCGTGCATCTCAACCTGCCGTTTGCCGACGACGCGGAATTTGCGCGGCTGCATGCGGCCATCCGACTGGTGTTGCCGCTCCTGCCGGCGCTGGCGGCCTCCTCACCCCTCGTCGAGAATCGCCTGACCGGCTGGCCGGACAACCGGCTCGCGTTTTACCGGCAGAATTCCGCGAAGCTGGCCGAGCTGTGCGGCCGGGTGATTCCCGAGCCGGTCTACACCGAGGCGGACTACCACCGGGCGATTTTCGAGCCGATAGGCCGTGTCCTCGCGCCGCACGATCCGGCCGGGGTGCTCGAGCCGGTCTTCAGCAATTCGCGCGGAGCCATTGCCCGCTTTGACCGCGGCAGCATCGAGATTCGCCTGCTCGACCTGCAGGAGTGCCCGGCAGCCGATCTCGCCATTGTGCGCACGGTGGTGGCGCTTTTGCGCGAGCTGGTCGCTGAAGCGCTATTACCCCTGGCGGAACAACAGGCGGCGACCGTCGATGAACTGGCGCCGGTTTTTCATTTTTGTGTGGAGCAGGGTGACGCGGCCCGGATAACCGTCCCGGTTTTATTGAAGGCTTTTGGCTGGAAGGGTGACGAGACTCCGACGGCCCACGAACTGTGGGGCACGGTGATGGCGCGTTTGCAGCCCGTGGCCGATGCTTCACCGGCGGAGCAATCGGCGCAGCAGACTTACCTTGAACAAGGCACGCTGGCCCGGCGCATCACGCAGGCCTTGGCTCATTCACCAACTCCTGAAACCATCACTGCTCTCTATCGACAGCTCGCCGAGGGCGCGGCTGAGAACAGAATATTCAGGGGGTAAATCACTTATGGTATTTGAGAGATCGCTCTCCACTAATAAACAGATATTATGTTGTGCAGATTATATTATATTGACAATAGCAGCGAAATACATCTGATTTTCAACGCACCTCAGAAAAAAGCCCCGGAAACCGCAAGGCCTCCGGGGCTTTTACCTGAGAATCACGTTAAGCAATCTCAAGCCTAGACAGCCAGAAGATTGCTCATGCGTGGTTTGGATTCAAGGGGAAAGTGCCCGCCCCCAACACTTGTTAGAACACTTCCATGAGTAAAATCGCAGATATCGAAATCGCCGGGAAATCCGGCACAAAATACAAATTCGGCGTCTATCCCTATGATACCGAATGGAAGGAGATCGGAGCTGTTTACGTCGTTTCGCGGCGAGACAATGGCGGGAACCACACTTTCATTTATGTCGGTCGAACCGACAATTTGAAGGAAAGGCATGGCAATCACCATCAGGCTGATTGTTTCAAACGCCATAACCGCAATTGCCTGTGTGTTCTGGTTGAACAATCCCAAGCTCGCCGGATTGCGATTGAGGCAGACTTGCTCGCATCACGCATTTGGCCCTGTAACGAGCAGTAATCGATCAATGAAACCAGCGCAGGCTCAGCTTCGTGAAATTGCAGAGATCGGGGTTGGCATCACGTTGCGTGGCGCCGACGCTTCCCGGCATGATCCCAAAGGCACCCATCAACTGATTCGCATCAGCGATGTTTCTTCGGACGGCACCCTCCAACTGAGTGAGCCCAAACAACTGAAACTCGATGCAGAGACTGCTCGGCGCTACACGCTCCGAGCGGGCGAAGTCTTGGTGGCGGCGCGAGGCATGCGCATGACAGCTACCGTCTTCGATGGTCATTATCTGGCCGTCGCGGGTGGACAATTTTTGGTTGTTCGTCCCCAGGACGGGGTGATCCTGCCTGATTACCTGCGCTGGTTTCTTAATCTTCCCGCCACTCAGGAAATTCTCATTTCCCGGGCGCGCGGTTCTTACGTCCGTTCCCTCCCGGCCAAAGCGTTGGGCACCCTGGAAATTCCACTTCCGCCGCTCCCCCGCCAGCGTATGATCGCGGAAGTCGATCGCCTGCGGGTGCACGAGAAGGAATTCATGCAACGCCTCGCGGATCGCCGCGCCTTTTACCTCGACCAATGCTTGGTCAAAACCCTCCGCTCTTAACACCCACTCTCCATGTCCTCACCCGCCCAAGACGAAATCAACCATGTAGCTTGGAAAGCCTGCGATACGTTCCGCGGCAGCCTCGATCCCTCCGATTACAAGAACTACATCCTCGTGATGCTGTTTGTGAAATACATCAGCGATGTCGTGAAGGACCACCGCGCGGCCTATCACCGCGAATACAAGGGAGACGAGGCCCGCATCACCCGCCGTTTGGCCCGCGAGCGTTTCCAGCTCCCCGCTGGAGCCGATTTCGACAGCCTCTATGCCCTGCGTAACGAGGCGGACATTGGTCAGCGTATCAATATCGCCCTAGAACAGACCGAGGAGGCCAACAAGGCCAAACTCGAAGGCGTTTTCCGCGAGGTGGACTTCAACTCCGAGGGCAAGCTCGGCCAGACCAAGGATCGCAACGCGCGCATCAAGGGCCTGCTCGAAGTTTTCGCCGATCCGCGCCTCGATCTCCGCCCGTCCATCGTCGGCGACGAGGATGTGATCGGCAACGTCTACGAGTATCTGCTCGAACGCTTCGCCTCCGATGCTGGAAAAAAGGCGGGTGAGTTTTACACGCCTGGCCAAGTTTCGGCGCTTCTCGCCCGGCTGCTCAAACCCAAGAAAGGCGACACGATCTGCGACCCCACCTGTGGCTCAGGCTCGCTGCTGATCAAGGTTGGCCGTCAAGCCGATGCCCGCGACTTCGCTTTGTTTGGTCAAGAAAGCAACGGCACCACCCATGCACTCTGTCGCATGAACATGTTCCTGCACGGCATGGACAGTTTTCGGATCGAGTGGGGCGATACGCTGCGCTATCCCCGCCTCGTCGAAGGCGACCGTCTCATGCAGTTCGATATCGTCGTCGCCAATCCGCCTTTTTCCCTCGACCAATGGGGCATAGATGAAGCCGGGGCCGATGCGTTTCGCCGCTACCACCGCGGCCTCCCGCCCAAAGGCAAGGGCGACTACGCCTTCATCACCCACATGATCGAGACTGCCCGCACCGGCTCTGGTCGAGTCGGAGTCGTCGTGCCGCATGGCGTCCTTTTTCGTGGTGCGGCCGAGGGCCGGGTGCGCACAAAACTCATTCAGGAGAATCTTCTTGAGGCCGTCATCGGACTGCCCGCCAACCTCTTCTTTGGCACCGGCATCCCCGCGGCCATTCTCCTTTTCAACAAAGGCAAGACCCACGGCGACGTCCTCTTTATTGATGCCTCCCGCGAATACCAGGACGCCAAGAATCAAAACCGACTTTCCGACGCCCATCTCGACAAGATCGTCGCCACCTACGAGGCATTCCAGACCGTCGAAAAATACGCCTACCGCGCTACG
The DNA here is from genome assembly GCA_021734075.1 of Cephaloticoccus sp. Taxonomy (GTDB): domain Bacteria; phylum Verrucomicrobiota; class Verrucomicrobiia; order Opitutales; family Opitutaceae; genus Cephaloticoccus. The sequence continues at coordinate 35,308 of JAIPJW010000010.1, read as the reverse complement.
GCGCAGGAGATCGCCGACAACGACTACAACCTCAACATTCCACGTTACGTGGATACGTTCGAGGAAGAGGCCGAGATCGACCTCAATGCCGTGAAGAAGGAGATCACCCAAATCGAAGCCGAACTCGTCACCGTCCGCCAAAAGATGGACGGCTACCTCAAGGAACTGGGACTATGACGGAAACCCCCCAGCCCATGCCTGAACAGCCCGATCCTCCCAAACGGAAACTCATCCGCAACAGCACGGCGGAGTTTCTCATCTTCACCGGCCAGGCCGGGCAGGATTCCGTCGAGGTTCGCTACGAAGACGAGACCATTTGGCTCACCCAAAAGCTCCTGGCCGCGCTTTTCGACGTATCCGTGCCCACCATCAACGAGCACCTGAAAAACATCTTCGCCAGCGGCGAAGTGGGCGCCGATTCAGCTATTAGGAAATTCCGAATAACTGCCGCGGACGGCAAATCATACGACACCAACCACTACAGCCTCGATGCCATCATTTCCGTGGGCTACCGGGTTAATTCCGTGCGCGCGACCCAGTTCCGCCAATGGGCCACCCAAGTGCTCAAGGAATTCGCCATCAAGGGCTACGTCCTCGATCACCAGCGCATGGAAAACGGCACTTTCCTGGGTGAGGACTACTTTGAACGCCTCCTTGAGGAGATCCGGGAGATCCGGCTCAGCGAACGCCGCTTCTATCAAAAGATCAGCGACATCTACGCCACCGCCGTCGATTACCACAGGGATGCGCCCACCACCCGGGCCTTCTTTTCCAAGGTCCAGAACAAGCTGCACTACGCGATCCATGGCCACACCGCCGGGGAGCTCATCATGCAGCGGGCCGACCGTGACAAACCGCACATGGGGCTCACTGCTTGGGAAAAGGGCCCCGGTGGCAAGATCCTGAAAAGCGATGTCCGTGTCGCCAAAAACTACCTGCAAAAAGACGAGCTCGCATCCCTCGGCCGCATCGTCAACGCCTACCTCGACCTCGCCGAGGACCGGGCCGCCCGCCGGATTCCCATGACCATGGAAGACTGGGCCACCCGCCTCGACCGTTTCCTCGAATTTGATGACCGCGACATTCTGGAAGACGCCGGCAAAGTGACCGCCGAACTTGCCCAAGCGCATGCCGAGAGCGAATTCGAGAAATACCGCGTGATCCAAGATCGTCTGTTCCAGTCCGACTTCGATAAAGCCGCCGAGCAAGCGAAGCAGTTGGCGCAGCCGAAGAAGAAGACGGGCAAGAAAGCGGAGGACGGGGAATGAAGCGCGTCCTTTTGGGTGACATTGCCAAAATCAGCTCTGGCGGGACTCCCGACCGAGCGAATCCAGCTTACTGGGGTGGCGACATTCCCTGGGTGAAAACAGGCGAAATTCAGTTCGGCATCATCCGCGATGCCGAAGAGAAGATAACCGCGCGGGCGCTCGACGAATCGCCCGCAAAGATGGTTCCCCCCGGTTCCCTTCTCATGGCTATGTATGGTCAGGGAAAAACACGCGGCCAAGTCGCGCTCCTCGGGATTAGGGCTGCGATTAATCAAGCCTGCGCCGCTATTTCACCACAAGATCCCGACGATTCGCGTTATCTGTTCCAGTATCTCGCCGCTAACTACGAGAACGTCCGGCGATTGAGCAATTCGGGTAGTCAGGAAAACCTAAACGCTGAACTTATTCGCGGCATCCCGATCTTCTATCCCGAAAAAACGGAGCGCCAAAAGATCGCCGACATCCTCGGCATGTGGGACGAGGCGCTGGAGAAGCTCGATGCCCTCATCGCCGCCAAAACCCGCCGCAAACAGGCCCTCATGCAGCAACTACTCACCGGCCGCCGCCGCCTCCAGGGGTTCGGCCTGCCGTGGGTGAAGTCCAAACTCGGTGACCTCTTTTTCAACCGGACGGAGAACAACCGTCTCGATCTTCCGCTGCTCTCGATAACCGCAGACCAAGGGGTAGTTTCGCGGGAGAGTCTTACCAAGCGCGACACCTCGTCGGAGGATAAGTCGAAGTATCTCCGCATAGCTCCCGGCGACATCGGCTACAACACCATGCGGATGTGGCAGGGGGTTTCAGCACTATCGACGATGGAGGGCATCGTGAGCCCCGCTTATACAATTCTCACCCCATCGGCCCGAATCGATGGCAGGTTCACTGCGCACTTGTTCAAATTGCGCCACACAATTTCCCTATTTCACCGCCACTCTCAAGGTTTGGTCGATGATACCTTGAACCTCAAATACCCGCATTTTGCGAAGATTGAGGTCACCGTTCCAAACGACGTAGCCGAGCAACGCGCCATCGCCGCCGTCCTCAACACCGCCGATGCCGAACTCGGCCGCCTCCGCCAGCAACTCACCGCCCTCGACCACCAAAAACGCGGCCTCATGCAACAACTCCTGACCGGAAAAAAGAAAGTGAATGTCCAATTGTCATGAAACTCAAAAATGAAATGCAATGGAGCGATCTTCTGAATTGGCAACGGCCGGGTTTAGCCGGCCTCAACGACATTGATCCTGCTCGGCCACCATGGCAGATGGATTATGATCGCATTGTCTTTTCATCAGCGTTCCGTCGACTTCAAGACAAGACGCAGGTTTTCCCATTAAGCGATAGTGATTATGTCCGAACACGACTCACCCATAGTTTGGAAGTTTCCACAGTCGCTAGAACATTGGGGATGATGGCAGGTGCCATCGTGCTTAGTAGACACGGACAAGAGACTGTCCGTAGATATCCTAAAGGGAAAGAGACCGTTAGCACATTATCAGAGACATTCTCTACAGCCGACTTTGGATCAATTGTCGCCGTTGCAGCATTGGCTCACGATTTGGGCAACCCACCTTTTGGACATTCAGGGGAAGATGCAGTTCGGTATTGGTTTATTAATTCACCATGCGGGAAAGCTGCTCGCGAGACCGTAAAGCAGGCTGCTCTTGCTCGCGAATTCGAACTTTGGGAGGGCAATGCCCAAGGGTTCCGCATTCTCACTAGCCTACAGTTATATCGTGATAAAGGCGGAATGAGATTAACAAATGCCACGTTGGGGGCTTTTACCAAATACCCAATCTCAGCTATTGAAGCAGGCCCGGGAAAAAGGTGGGAGAAATTTGGCTTCTTCAGTGCAGAATCGAACATATTTAACTCTATCGCCAAAACACTTGGCCTGCTTCGCAATTCCAATGGTGGGTGGTGCCGACATCCACTCGCTTATGTAATGGAAGCGGCCGATGATGTTTGTAATCCAATAGTCGATTTTGAAGATGGCGCACGTTTGGGCTGCATTGCTTATCAAGACTCGAATAAATTGTTGCTAAGCATACTACCCGCCCAAGAACAAACGGCAGCAAAGAAACGGCTGCAGGACGAACCAGATGACAACTCCAGAATCGGCTATCTACGAGCTCTAGCCATAAGAGAACTTATAAAACAGGTCAGTGCCTCATTCAAAAAAAACGAAAGCCAAATTCTCAGAGGGAAATACGAGAGCGAATTAATACTCGACACTCCCGCTGGGCGCTCAGGCGGTATATTGAATGAAATAAAAGATCGGATCAAAAAAGATATATACACTCATTTTAATATTGTAGAAACGGAGGCTGCTGGTTTCGAAGTCATCGGGGGTCTGCTAGATCTATTTTGGACCGCAGTCGATGAAGCTGCAAATGGACGGCTTTCATATCGCTCAAAGAAAATACTGCAACGAATCCCAATGGAGTTTGTTGGGAAGGATATGGTCCCTGACAATGACCCTTATCTTCGTCTGCTCCGCATCACGGATTTTGTCACCGGCATGACCGACCAATACGCGCTGTCACTCTTCAGAAAACTGAAAGGTATCACATTATCTAGTTAGTCGTATGCAACCCAAGACGAAGTCTCATGCCGCTACTGCAAACCGATAAAATACAATTATTCTTATGTGTCCTGTAATCGCCGAACTTAAAGCCGAGGCCGACCGGTTGGAATGGGATGCCCTCTACACCATGAAGGGACATTTTAACTCTGCGATGCTTTGGAATATTACCCATTATTCTCTTGGTATTCTCGCTGTGATCCTCGGCGCGCTCGCAGGAAAGCAGTTTTTTGATGACCAAAATGTGCTAGGCTCAACCATAGCGGCCACATCTGCCGCCCTCACCGCGGTCATCACTTTCCTGAAACCATCCGAGAAAGCTCAGCCGCACCATGAGGCAGGCGTCTCGTGTGCCGAGATTAAGCGGAAGGCTCGCATGTTTCACAACATTTCTGTGGTGCTCGAAACCGATGCCCGGATTTTGAAACAGCAATTGGATGGGATTATCGAGGCGTATCACGAAACGCAAAAGAATGCCCCACCAGTGCCATGGCTCGCGTATCAGATAACACGGAGTGGCATCCGTAAAGGGGAGCACACCTATAATGAGGAGGGGGAAAAGAAATGAGTGCTAACGGCTATCTTACCCGCCTCGCCGGAGCGGCCGTCCTGCGTGACACGGAACAATTAAGTGTCCATGGCTCGCTCGCTGCCCTCAAAGTGCGCCTGGATACGTATTTCAATGGCACTCTTTTGAGCGGCAATATGCTAAAAAGACATTTCGCATTTGGGTCGTTCACTCGGGGGACGATTCTTCCCCATGCAATGGACGAGCATTCAGACATCGACTACATGGTGGTTTTTGCGGAGGAGGATGCGACGCCACAAACGTATTTGAACAGACTGCTTAGGTTTGCTGAAGCCAAGTATCCGCGCTCCGATATTGCCCAATCGAACCCCACCATTGTGCTCTCGCTCAACCGCATCAAGTTTGAGCTAGTGCCAGCGATTGATAGCTTTTTTGGGGGGCTAAAAATCCCCCTCCGGTCCAATGGTTATCAAACCTGGCAGGATACCGAACCCAACGCGTTTAACGAAAAACTGACGGAGAAAAACAAGAGCAATGGGAATCTGATTAAACCACTGGCACGGGTGCTAAAGTATTGGAATGCGTGCAACGGCTATCCTTACGAGTCCTATCTATTGGAACGGTCAGTCGTCGATCATTCGCCACCACTGACGGTAATCCTTTTTGGGGAGAAAGTGGATTTATGGGCTTGGTTTTCGAGTTTTATCGAAGACATGAGTGTATCTTGGGGTGAACCCAACTATAAGAAGCGGGCGGTTGAGCGCGCCCAATCACTGGTGTCAGAAATTAAGGCACATGAATCACGAGGCGAAGACGACCAAGCTCAACGAAAGCTGGAACGGCTGCTGCCGCCTATTGCTTAATTCCACAAGGTGATGAACGCCCCCAACTTGCTCGAAGCCCCCGTCAGCCAGATTCCGGCGATTCAGTTACTGCAACAGTTGGGCTTGGACGGATTGATGGTTTCAGGTCACGGGGGTTCGAATCCCCCCCCGCCGACGAATAAATTCGAGCTTGTAAACGGCGGCGGCCTGCGCTTCTTGTGTGTCAACAGACCCTCCACGCCTCTCCACGATGCGCAACTTGGGGGGTATTTTTTTGCCCAAATGCCGCGACTGGGAGGTGGGGACGCATGACGGCTTACGGCAAACCAGCAATGGGTTTGGCGGACCTTTACGCCAAGATCGTGGGCCGGGGGCTCACGGTCGCTACTCCCGTCGACCTCCAAGCGGCCGTGGAAAATCTCGGCTACTACCGGCTCGCCGGCTACGCGTATCCCTTTCTTGTTCCGCCTGATCGTAAAGTCTTCAAGGCCGGCACTACGTGGGAGCAGATTGCTCGTGTTTACGAGTTTGATCGTGAACTACGCCTGCTCGTATCCGACGCGATCGAGCGTATTGAGGTGGGGCTGCGCGCCCGAATTATCACCGCCACGACAACGGCGCCAATTGCTACGGCTGTCACGGCACCGGGGGCACCTGTCGCGATTGGGGGACCTCACTGGTTCTTGGACGCCGCCCGCTTCCACCCGCAATTCAACCACGCAGCCTTCATCCAGAATCTCGAACGCGAGGTTGGAATCAAATATCATCCAGTCACCAATCAGCGCATCCTGCCCACCGACCACGCGGAGAAATTCATCGAGCACTTTTATAATAAATACGATAGTCCCCATCTCCCTCCCTTCTGGATGGTTGCCGAGGTGCTCACGCTGGGCTCGCTCTCGCTCCTCTACAAGGGCTTGGGCGACTCGCTCCTTAAGGCGGTCATCGCCAACCGTTTCGGTATCACCGCCAAGGTGATGGCCTCATGGCTTCATTCGCTTTCTCACCTCCGCAACATCTGTGCACATCATGGGCGGCTCTGGAACCGGGAATTCTCGATCACACCCAAGATTCCAGTGCATCTTGCGGCCACAGTGCATGCATCCAACCGCTTCGAGGGCCAGGCTACCGTTTTGGTGGAAATGCTGCGCATCATCGCACCGGCCGATGATTGGAGAAAGGAGTTCCGTGATCTATTGATGAGTTTTCCCGAAATAGACATTTCCGCGATGGGGTTCGGTCCGTCTTGGAGCAGCCCCTATTGGCAGTCATGAACACCCCCAATTTCCTCGAAGCCCACGTCAGCCAGATTCCGGCGATTCAGCTGCTGCAGCAGTTGGGCTTTGCCTACCTGTCGCCCGAGGAAGTAGCGGTGGAGCGGCGGGGTAAGCTGGGTAACGTGCTGTTGGAAGACGTGCTGGCGAAGCAACTCCACCGGATCAATCGCGTGCAGGCCAAGGGCCGGGAGGTGCCGTTTACCGATACGGCCATTGCCGAGGCCATTGAAAAGCTGCGCACGGTGCCGTTTGATGGGCTTTGTCGCACGGCTGAGAAAATTTACGACCTGATCGTCCTCGGCGTGAGCATCGATCAAACGGTGGGAGATGAGACGAAGGGCCGCAGCCTGCGCTTCATCGATTGGGAGCATCTGCGCAACAACCGCTTCCACGTGGCCGCCGAGTTCAAGGTCGCGCGCACCGCCAGCCATGAAACCCGGCGGCCCGACATTGTCTGTTTCGTCAACGGTATCCCGTTTGTCGTGATCGAGTGCAAACGCCGCGACGAGAAGGATGCCCTCACGGCAGCGATCAAGCAGCACCTGCGCAATCAGGAAGCGGCTGAAATCCCTCATCTGTTTACCTACGCGCCCTTGCTGCTGGGGTTGAACAAGGACGACGGCCGTTACGGCACCACGGGCACGACACTTAAGTTTTGGTCGGAGTGGAAGGAGATGCATGGCATCGACGCGGAAATACGCACCCTGCTGGCGCTGCCACCGCGGCGGGAAGAACATGAGAAGCTGTTTACCGGTGAGTTTGCCTACACCCGCAGTTACTTCGAGGCCATGGCCGCGGCGGGTCCGCGCGAGGTCACCGGGCAGGACCGGCTCCTCTATGCCTTGTGTCGACCGGAGCGGCTGATCGAGCTGACCCGGCTGTTTACGCTCTTCGACGAGGGCGGCACCGTCCGCAAGATCGCGCGCTACCAGCAGTATTTTGCGATTCGAAAGGCATTGGAGCGCATTCACATCAAGGATCTGGAGGGAAGGCGGCGGGGCGGCGTGATCTGGCATACCCAGGGCTCCGGCAAGTCGCTGACCATGGTTATGCTGGCCAAGGCGCTGGCGCTCGATCCGGCGGTGCCCAATCCACGCATCGTGCTGGTGACCGACCGCATCGATCTCGACGAACAGATTTTCAAGACCTTTCACCAGTGCGGCAAGGAGCCGGTGCAGGCCAAGACCGGACGCCATCTCATGGAGTTGCTGGAGGATGACCGCGTGGCGGTGATCACGACCGTGCTCGACAAGTTTGGCGCGGCGGGCAAGGCCAACGAATCATTTCGCAACCACAACGCTGATCTCTTCGTGCTCGTGGACGAGAGCCACCGTTCCCAATACGGCGAAGCCAACCTTCGCATGATGAAGGCACTGCCCAACGCCTGCTTCATCGGGTTCACCGGCACGCCGTTGATGAAGAAGGAAAAGAACACGGCGCAGAAATTCGGCGGCTTCATCGAGCCGGCCTACACGATTCGCGATGCCGTAGCAGACAAAGCGGTGGTGCCTCTGCTGTATGAGGGCCGGCATATCAGCCAGCAGGTAAACCGGGCGGCGGTGGACCGGATGTTCGAGCAGTTGGCGGAGGGGCTCACGACCGAGCAAAAAGCCGATCTCAAACGCAAGTTTGCCTCGCGCGATGAACTCACCCGGATCGAAAGCCGACTCTACCTCATCGCGTGGGATGTTTCGGAGCACTTTGCGAAGACGTGGCAGGGCACGGGTTTCAAGGGGCAGCTCACGGCGGCAGGGAAGCGCGAAGCCCTGTTGATCAAGAGTTATCTCGACCAGTTTGGAAAGGTGTCGTCGGAAGTGTTGATCTCCGCGCCGGACGACCGGGAAGGCGAGGGTGATGCAGCGGCCGATGAAAATGTGCAGACGTTCTGGAAAGCCCAGATGGCAAAGCACGGCAGCGAGAAAGACTACAACCGGAATGTCATCGGGGCATTCAAGAACGGCGACACCCCCGAGATCATCATCGTGGTGGACAAGCTGCTCACGGGCTTTGATGCGCCGCGCAATGTCGTGCTCTACATCGCCCGCAGCCTGAAGGAGCACACGCTGCTACAGGCGATTGCCCGGGTGAACCGGCTGCATCCGGGCAAGGACTACGGCCATATCATCGACTACCACGGGGTGATCGGTGAATTGCACGACGCGCTGGAGCTTTACAGTCAACTGGCCGGGCAGCTCTTCGATCCCGAGGACCTGGAAGGGGCGTTGACCGAGGTGCGCGAAGAATTGAAGCAACTCCCCGCCACTCACGACGGCGTCTGGGATCTGTTTCGTGACCTGCCCAACAAGCTGGACGACGAGGCCTATGTGCTGGCGCTGGCCGACCCGCTCAAACGCGAGGAGTTTTATGCCCGCGTTTCCCGATTCAGCCGTCTGCTCAAAATTGCCCTCTCCGCCATGGCGTGGCTCAACGAGACCGACCCGGCCAAGGTCGAGCGCTACAAGCGCGACGCGCTCCTGTTTCAGAAAATCCGGGCTTCGGTCAAAATCCACTACGCGGAGGAGATCGATTATCGGGATTACGAGAAACAGATCAAAAAGATGCTCTCCACCTATGTGCAGGCCGATGAGATCATCCAAGTGGTCGATCCGGTGAACATCTTCGAGCGGGACGCGTTTCAAGCCGAGGTAGACAAGGCGCGCTCGCCGCGAGCGAAGGCTGATATCATCGCCAACCGGACGAAAAGAACGATCACGGAGAAAATGGAGGAAGATCCCTTCTTTTACCGCCGCTTCTCCCTGCTCATTCAACAGGCCATCGACGATTATGAAGCCCAGCGAATCAGTGAAGCGGATCTACTTTCCCGCATGACCGACTTCATGGAAAGGGTGCGCGACGGTCGCCATGACGATACCCCGATGGCGGTGCGGGACAGTGATCTGGCCAAGGCATTTTTCGGTGCACTCAAAGAGCAGATGCCCGGACTCAAGGCGGGGCCGTCGAGCGATGAAGTGCAAGAAACGCAAAGCCCGTATGGCAAAATTACCAATTCATCGGATGCCGACATCCAACTGGGCAACATGCTGGCCGAAGCGGCCTGCGAAATCGAAACGATCATCCGCAGGCATGCCATCGTTCGCTGGCGCGACAATGCTGATGCGCAGAACCAGATGCGCAACGATCTCGATGACCTGTTGTTCAGGTTGCAAAGCGAGAAGGGAGTCAAACTCACCTTTGAGCACATGGATGCGGTGATTGAATCCATCCTGCGGATTGCCCGGAACAGAACGGATGTCTAAGCACGAGAACATTAGCACGCCAGCGGGACCTGCGGTGCTGCGCCGGTCTGATCGGAAAACGTTGGCGATCAGTGTGCAGCCGGATGGGGAGTTGGAATTGATCGCTCCGCACGACGTCCCGGTCGGCGACATCGCGGCAAAAGTGGGCAAGCGCTTGCGTTGGATTGTGCGACAGCGGGCCGCCTTTGCCGACATGAAGCGCAACCGGCTAACCTTACGATACGAATCCGGGGCGACCCACACTTATCTTGGCCGCCAATATCGGCTCAAGGTGCGATGTGCGAAACCGGTGGGTGTCCGTCTGCGCGGGGCATATTTTCATGTGTGCACCAACTCCGGCAATCCGGACGAGGTGCAAAAGCTGTTGGAGGCATGGATGCGTGACAAGGCATTGGAGCAATTTGAGCGACGGATTGCTCGCTGGGAATCATGGTGCCGTCATCGACGGTTGCCACGGCCACGGGTCCGCGTGTTTAACATGCGGAAACGTTGGGGCAGTGCGGGAGCGGGAGGGCGCATTGCGCTCAACCCCGATTTGGTGCGGGCGCCGTCAATTTGTATCGACTACGTGATCGCCCACGAAATCTGTCACCTTAAGTATCCACTGCACAACCGGGCTTTCTTTCGACTGCTCGATTCGGTTTTTCCCAATTGGAGGAACGCCAAGGCCAGACTTGAAAGTTAGAAAAGCTCACCATTGTGCGACTTAGTTTTCAAATGGTGGCCCGCGCTCCGGTGCGCAGGGATTCGAAGCAAGCGAGGTTGAATTTCACGGCCTGGATGCCTTCAGTGAGGGTGGCCATGGGTGTGACCTGCCCGGTGCAGGCATCGAGAAAATCGTTGGCTTGGATAATGAAGGGACCATCGCGATCGAGCGGGGGGAAGGTTTCCCAGGTCCATTCGGTCGCGCCCAATGCCAGATGTCCCCACCGGCTTTGATGATACTCGATTTTCACGCTGCCCTTCGCGGCATTGAACTGGATCGTGAATTCATTGGGGGCCTGAAATTGGTTGAGGTTGTAGCTGATGATCGCGCCATCCTGGTTCCGGGCGACCACGGAGACGGTGTCCTCCACTTCGACGCCATCCAGCACCTGGTGACCGGCATCGCACAGGAGTGAGGCGGTGGGTCCCAGAATCCACTCCAGCAAATTGACCACATGGGTGATCGCATCCTGGATCGCGCCGCCACCCTGGGCATGGTTATTGTAGTAGATCTCGCGGTAGGCGGGACGGTAGGTCGGAAAATTCTGCCCGCAGACGACGGTGGCGGCGCGCACGGGGCCGAAGGAACCGGCGGCCAGGAATGCCTTGGCGGCCCGGGGTTCCGGGCGGCTGTGGTTCACATAGGCGACATGGCAGGCGCGACCGCTGGCGGCATGAGCCGCCGTGAGTTCATCCATGCCCTCGAGGGAAAGGGCGAGGGGCTTTTCGATCAGGCAGTGGCGTCCGGATTTGAGCACGGCCGTGGCGATCGGCACGTGATAGGGGGCGGGGGTGCAGATGACGACGATCTCGACCTCCGGCCGGGTCAGCACAGGTTGCCAGTCGGTGGTGATCTCGACCTGATAGGTCTCCTGCATTTTGGCCAGAATCGCCGGCCGCGTGTCGCAGGCGATGACGTGGCAGCGCCCCGTGGATTTAAACGTGCGCAGGTGGCGTTCACCAATGCTGCCGCAGCCGATGATCAAGACGGTGGGGAGAGTGCTCATGGGAAATTTATTACGGGCAGACTGAAATTCAGGCTTTGAGGTAGGGACAGCCTTTTGGGCTGTCCGCTTAGGCAGACGAAGACACCAATATTTCTCGGACGGACCAGCGGTCCGTCCCTACCTTTCAATCCGGGGTCTGATGCGATAAATGCCATGTTCCTGATACTGAGGTGGATTGAGGACTTTAGTCGGTTTTTACGAAAGCCTTCAAAGAAATCTGACTCACCAGGCGGTCCAACCGCCATCGACAACCAGGTTGTGGCCGGTGATGTAGGAGGCGCCATCGGAGAGGAGGAAAAGGGTGGGGGCGACGATCTCGGTGTTGCGCCCGATGCGGCCCAGCGCGGTTTTCTGCCCGATCTCAGCGACGAATTCCGGGTGGGCGGTTTGCACGGCGGGATTGGGAAAGGGCCCCGGGGCAAGGCAATTGAAGCGCACGCCATGGTGGCCGTAATGCACGGCGAGATAGCGGGTGAGTTGGATGATGGCGGCCTTGCTGGCGCCGTAGTCGATGGGGTTGGGTTTCATCGGCAGGCGGTATACCCGCGGGTCGGGCGCGACCATGCCATACATGCTGGAGAACAGGACGATGCTGCCGTGTAGGCGAGGTTGCATGTGGGCGGCAACGGCGCGGCAGAGCACGAACGCGGGGGTGAGGGCATGATCAAACGTCTTTTGAAACTCCGCGGGCAGGAGTTCTTCCAGGGTTTTTCCGGCGGAGGACGCAAACGCCAGATGCACGAGCCCGTCCGGCACGCCATGGTCCGCCACCAGTCGATCAACCACCCCGGCAAGGGCGGCGGCATCACTCAGATCGATCGTGAGGCCCGTGGTATGGCGCAATTTGTAGTCACGCACGAGCGCTTCCGCCCGCCCGGCCAGATCGAGGCAGAGCACCTTGGCGCCGGCCGCATCCAATGCGGTGGTGATGGGCGAACCCAGATACCCTGCGCCACCGGTGACCCAGATGGCTTTTCCTTTGAACGTGGATTCGTTATGCATGCGGAGGGTGGTTCAATAAGTGGCCCGTGCAGCCAACTCAACCATGCGGGTGACACGGTTGATGTCACCATCCGGGGGCAATTGATCACCCGGCGCAATTATCAGGGCGGAACTTTGGTGCCGTAGGTCGAGCCAGGCCTCGACCTGGGCATCGAAATCGCGCAACGGGAAGTTGGCATTGAAACTGTCCGGCGGCACGCCCCCGGAAAGAATGTAATCCGGACCGGCTTCGGCGCGACATTGGGCGGGGGTGAGATCACCCCATGGGGCGGGCGTGGCCGCATCGGCGCCATCGAAACCGAGGTCCCGGGTGGTTTGCAGCAATCCGCGCAGCCGGCCATCGATGTGGGTCACAATCGGTTTCCCGCAGTCGTGGGCGATCCGGGTCATGGTGGCGTAGTGTTTGCCACTGTAGTGACGCACCCACGGCGGGCTGTGGGTGTCACTGGTGAGATTATCGGAGTGAATCAGGACTTGGGAGGGACCCTCGGCCATGAGGCGGCAGGCTTGCGCATGCGCGGTGTTGATCACGGCCAGGGTTTCCTCGAATTCGGCGGGTTCATCGGCGGCAAGTAACACGGTTTGCTCCACGCCGGCATAACGGCTCATGAAAAAGCCCATGCCGGAGTAGGGCACCTGCACGAGGGGCAGGCCGAGATCACCCACCTGCGCATCGACCTCGCGAAAGAGTTCCCAGTTGGCGGAGTAGTGGATGCGTTCGAAAACATAACGGATCACCTTCAGGTCAGCGGCGCTCTGGATCATGTGTTGGGTGATCGGCCAACTGGAGGAGACCGGGGACCACGTGCGGATTTCCTCCACGGTGCCCACGGGGGTTTCAAAACGATGAAAATAGACCTCCCCCCTGATCCCGGAGGTGGCCTTGACGGCGTCATCGTAGGATTCGCGATAGAAGGAACCGAGGTTGACGTGAATCGCCGCGCCGGTGCGCCGGTGCAGGGCGAGCAGGGTTTCCACCTTGTCGCGATTGGCCCCGTCGGTCTTGCCGGGGATGAACTTGCCCCCGCCATTGCCCGCATGCCAGTAGGACAGATCGGCCAGGGCGGGAACGACATCCGGACGCCCGCCGGTGTAGACCGTGAGCAATCGATTTCGGGGCGTCATGGATTGTTTCGCGGAAATGAGGTGCGGGCGCCGGGGGCAGAAACTATTTCGCCGTGTAGCCGCCGTCCACCGGCAGGTTGACCCCGGTGACGTAGCTGGCGGCATCGCTCAGCAGGAAGGTAACGGCGCCGCCGATTTCATGGGCGTGGGCCATGCGCCCGATCATGGTGGCCTTGTTGAAGCGGCCGAGGAACGGCTCGGGTTGCGGCTTGTCGGGGTTGAAGATGCCGCCGGGGGACACGACGTTGACCCGCACCTTGCGCAGACCGTAGATGGACGCGTAGTGCCGGGTGAGATTGATCATGCCCCCCTTGTGGAAGAAGTAGTCGGGCACCGTGCCCATGTTGGTGCCCTCATAGTTCCAGGGGTTGGCTCCGATCATGCCCATCATGGAGGAGATGTTCACGATGCTGCCACCTGACGGCTGCACGGCCATGAGATCGGCAAAGGTGCGCAGGGTGAGGAAAAAGCCCGTGGCATTCACTTTCATGGATTCCTCCCACTGGGAGAGTTCCGCGCCCTCGCCCTTCATCGGCCGGCTGACCACATTGTAAACCATGCCGTCAACCCGACCGTAGGTGGTGCGCAGGCGCTCGCTCAGCGCCAGCATGGAGGCTTCACTGGTGACGTCGGCTTCCTCGGCATGGACCGGGTGGCCGAGCGCCCGCTCGGCGGCGAGGGACGGTTCGACAGTGGCCGCACTGCGCGTCACCACTACCAGGGTGGCTCCGGCGGCGGCGAGGGACTTGACCAACGCCTTGCCGAGCAAGCCGCTGCCGCCGCATTGCACCACAACCTTGCCGGCGAGGGAAAACGAATTGAGTTCAGACATAGGGCGAGGTGTTTTTGGGCAGGGTGGCAACGTGACCCCCCAACGTGGCGAGACGGGCCATGAAGTATTCGCGCAGACCGCCCACGTCGGAGCCGAGGTTGAACACATTGATCCCCTCGGCGACAAATTGCTCGAAGGGGGCAAACAAGCCGGAGGTCATGGCAAACTTGCCGTTGGCCCGGGCTGCTTTGGCCACGCGCTGGCGGGCCGCGGTCACCTCCGGGGCGGTAAGTTGCCCCGCCTTGCCAATGCGATGGCTGAAATCGCCGGGACCGAAAAGGAAGCCGTCGAAGCCGGGAACGGCGGCGATTTTTTCCACCTGGGCGAGGCCCTCGGGCGACTCGATCTGCAGCACGACCAGCTTCTCCGTGTTGCTGTTTTCCAGATACTCGTCCTGCGGAATCGCACAGTAGAGACCGTCGGTGCATCCGCCGTCGAGCGGCCGTTTGCCAATCGGATAGAACCGGGTCCAGGAGACAATTTGCTCAGCTTCCCCGGCGGACTCCACATGTGGCACGATGATGCCGGTGGCTCCGGCTTCGAGCGGCCGCACATAGTCGGAGTAGCCGCCCTTGGAGACGCGGACGAGGGTGTCCATGTCGTGGAGGCGCGCCGCGCGGATGGTGTGTTCCAGGGTGGTCCAATCGGTGGGGACATGCTCGTTGCACAGCCACATGCCGTCGAAACCGCAGACCCCGGCGAGCTCGGTCACGCGTGGGTCGGTGAGGTTGGTTTTGATGACGGAGGGATATTTGCCCTCCTGAAGAAGCCGTTTGATGCGACTGGTGCGAAGCTTGGTCATGAGTTGAGTTGGGTTGGGATTTCGGAAAGGGATACGCGGCGGCCGTCCTGTTCGCGGCTGAGTTTGCCCGCGATGACCAGCTGCATGAGCTCGACGGTCTCCGCAAACGGGAAGGGATGCACACCGGTGCGCAGGTAGTCGACGAAGGCCACCAGTTGGGCCTTGAAGGCAAAGAAGCTGTCGCCGGAATTCACGGCGCGGTTGCCCGCGGTGCCGCACAGCTGCAGGCAACCGAAGCTGCCATACATGTCGGCATTGGCCACGACGACGATGTCGGCGCCGCAACGGTGGGTGAGATGCACGACGTTGCGCTCCTTGGTGCCGGTGTTTTGCGCCGTGAGAAAGCCGGGGCCGAGGATCGGGTAGATGGCCTCCAGGGCGTGAATCCCGTAGGTCTCCCAGCTCTTGGCGGTGGTGATGCTGACGAAACGCAGTTCACCCAATTCATGCGTGGAGTGGCGGTAGGGCATGAACTCCTTGGTATAGCGCATGGAGCTCGAGGACATGATGCGTTTGCCGGCGGCCACCCAATTCACGAAAGTCTGCAGGTCAGGCGCGTTGTCGGCCAGCGGCTTGTCCACAAAGACCGGCACGCCGGCCTCGACAAACGGGCGGGCCCGCTCGACGTGCTCGCCGCCGAGGTCGGTGGCGATGATCACCGCGTCCACCTGACCGATCACGTCGGTGGGGGTTTCGACCACGTGGGGAATGAGCGAACATTTGGCCACGTGTTCCGCCGTGAACCCACCTTCACCGACGCAACACACGTGAGTGACCTGGGCGTCGGGGATCCGCAGCGTCGCGGCCGGTTCCTTATTGAGATACTGCGGAATGCCGGCAAAGGGGCACTCGTTGGTCATGGCCTCGCGGTCATAGCCGTTGAACATGGCGCTCCACGAATAGGGATGCCCATTGCCGGGGGTGCAGCCGATCATCGCAAGGCGTAATGGAGAGGACATTTTGGGGGTATTTTTTGAGCTGATAACGGTTGTCCGAATTACTGACGCAAATTTTGTGTTCGGCAACTAGCACAAGCGGTCGAGACACTTGCCCACGGCCGCGAGGTAATTGGGATGCCAAAGTTCATGGTCGGTGTCGGGCACGGCGGTGTAGGTGCATTGGGTGTAGAAATCGCGGAGTGACTCGGCCCGGCGGTGCATTTGGGCATCTTCCCTTGCGCCCACCAGCAAATCGACCGGGGTGGCCTGGTTGCCCTCGCGGTAGGAAATCATCCAACGATCGGGTTCGTCGTCGTCCTCCAGAAAAAAGGGCGAGATCGATCCCAGGATAAGGTGTTTGGCTTTCAGTGCTCCGAGGTGCGAGTAGAGGGCGCCCAGGGAGAATCCCAGCACAATTTTCCCCGCGGTCTGGGCGCCGACTTGGTCGATGACGGATCGCCGGCCAAAACTTGGCTGCGGACCTTCCCATTTGATTTGCACGAACTCCGTTTTCCACCCCCGGGAGTTCACGAAAGCGACGAAAGGTTGGAAGCGACGCTCCGACCCCGGCAGGGGCGGGGGAATGGTCAGGGTCGGCATGGTGGAAAACGAACGGGTTGGACGGTGCACGTCAACGCATGAAAATTGCACGCCGTGCTTCCGCGAGCGTTGCTTCCCAGAGCAGGGTTACTCGCCGGTGGCGGGCTCATCGTCTGACGAATCCATCATAAAGGTGCCGGCATGGAGTTCATTGTTTTGACCTTGGGAAATGAGTGTGAGTGGGTTCAACCGTGTCGTCCGACTTCCCCTCCAGTTCCAAGATAAAAGCGATCGACGCGCATGGTCATTATGGTCGATTGCCGCATGCGAATGAGTTGCTGGAGAAATTTTCCAGCGCGTCGGCCGAGGAAGTGGCCCAACGCGCGCATGCCTGTGGCGTGGAGTGGTCCATCGTTTCACCCTTGGCGGGTTTGATGCCACGAGGCCGGGACACGCAGGTGGCGCCGGCAAATGACGCCGCATTTCGCGAAGTGCCCGCAGTGAGGGGGCTGCTGCAATATGTGATCGTCAATCCGCTGCAGCCGGAAACTTATGCGCAGGCGCGCGAGATGCTGAAGTCGCCCTGGTGTGTGGGCATCAAGATTCACCCCGAGGAAAATGCCTACCGGATCGCGGATCACGGCGATGAGCTCTTCTCGTTTTTCGAGGAAGTCGGAGCACCGGTCATGACGCACAGCGGCTGCCCCAACAGCCTGCCGGACGCATTTGTTCCTTTCGCCGATCGTTATCCGAAGGCGCGAGTGTTACTCGCACATTTGGGCAACGGCGCGGGTGCCGACGGCCGTCTGGATTTGCAGGTGCGCGCGGTGCAGGCCGCCAAGCACGGCAACCTCTGGGTCGATACCTCGAGTGCCCGCAGCATTTTGCCGGGTTTGGTCGAATGGGCGGTGCAGGAACTGGGGGCCGAACGCCTCCTGTTCGGCAGTGATACACCGCTTTACCATGTCGCGCTGCAACGGGCGCGGATTGAAGCAGCAGAAATCACCGATGCACAGAAGCAATTGATCCTGCGCGACAACGCGGTGAAGTTTTTTGACCTGTCACGACTGCCGAATTCCGGAAAATTTAATTAGCCCAACCGCAACCCCGATTCTTTATGGCCCCCAAAATAAAACCACTCACCCGCAACACCCTTCGCGGCGTCTGGAGCGCCCTGATCCTGCCATGGACGGAGCGGGACACGCTCGACGCAAAACGCTTTGCCCAGGAAATTCGCGGTTATGCCGGCACCGGCGTGAGCGGAGTCTACACTGGGGGCACGACCGGGGAATTTTACGCCCAGGATGATGCGACTTATGAGCAGGTCACCGAGATTGTCTGCCGGGAGGCACATGCCATGGGGCTGCCTGTGCAAATCGGCGTTTCAGCCCTGAGCACTCGCACGGTCAAGCAGCGGATAAGGGTCGCGAAAAAATACCGCGCCGACGCCATCCAGGTCGCCCTCCCGTTCTGGCTCGAGTTGAAGGACGACGAAGTGAAACGTTTCGTGCACGAGGTGGCCGCGGCGGCGGGCAAGACCCCGATCATCCTCTATTTGACGGGACGCTCCAAACGAAAGGTCAGCCCGGCGTTGATGGGACAACTGGCCCGCGAAGTCCCCACGTTTATCGGCACCAAGGACACGGGACTGGATGCGAAAGGTATCAAGGCGATCCTACGCCAGGCGCCCGACATCGCGATCTTTGGCGGGGAGGATTTTTACGTGAAACTGCCGGCCGGGGGGAAGGGTGGTTACTGTTCGATCACGGGATTCAATGCGCCGAAAATCGTCGAGCTCTACAATCTCTGTGCCGCGGGCAAGTTTAAGGAAGCCCAGCCGCTGGCGGATTCGGTGCACCGTTTTCTACATGGCGCGCTTGTGCCCATGGTGACCAAGCAGGGGTTGTGGGACTCGGCGATCGACCGCATCCAACGCATGGCCGGTGGCGGAGTGGTGGGGCTGCGGTGTCAGTCGCCCTATCGCAGTGGCACCGATAAAGATCTGAAGCGCGTCATCGCCTGGTGCCGCCAACACACGCCCGAGCTGCTGCCCGCGCATTTGGTGCGGTAATTTCGTTGGACGAGTAAATATTAACCACTCGAAGACATCCCGATGGGAATGGGACTTTGATGGCAGGTTGTTTTTCCCAAACCCACAGAAGATAATGCCCGACGCTACCCCAAATTCCCCGGCATGCTTTGCATTACCCGCCACGGGAGCTCCGCCCACTCCGCGCCCCCTGTTGCTTGCAATTGATGAACGTGCCTTTCCCCTGCGGGAGAACGTGGCGCTCTATCTGACGAAACCAGAAATTCGCGCGCAACCGGTGCTGATGCCCTCGATGGATCCACAGGCTCCGGACAGCTTGGCCACCCATTTCTACGGCACCGTGCTACGCGAGGGGGACCGCTTTCGGATGTGGTATTACGCCGTGCACCGGGCCGGCGAGGAAGGGCAAATGGGAGTCAGCCCCATCTGCTACGCGGAAAGCAACGACGGCGAAAATTGGACACGTCCCGAGCTTGGACAGGTGGAGTGGGCCGGCAACCGGGCCAACAATCTCATCGCGTTGGGTCCCGACCCCACGCAGGAGTGCTCGGGGGTATCCGTGATTCGTGACGAAGAGGATCCTGATCCCGAACGACGTTTCAAAATGGTTTATGGCAAACAATTGCCCGCCGAGTTGAAAGAGGCATTGGGAGTGGAGCGCCGTTGGGTGGTGCGCACGGCCACGAGTCCGGATGGGATTCACTGGGCGGAAAAGTCAGGGCTGGTTTCCGGAGACAAATTTGCGGAACTGGCATCCTTCTACAAACACGACGGATTGTATGTGGTGAACTCGCATGTGAGTAGTCGTGGTGAGGGAGATCGTCAGGAAGGGCGACAGGGCTATGCGTGGATATCTCCGGACTTTGATCACTGGCTCTCCGAATCGGCCCCTTCCTTTAAGACCGCGGAACCGGCCGAAGGATCAGGCTGGGGCACCCACGGGATGGCGGGTGGGGCTTACACTCAAGTGCATCTGGGCGTGGGGGCTACCTCGTTGGGTAATGTCGCGGTGGGTCTCTATGGCATGTGGCATCAGCGCGTCCCCAACTGGGGCGAGGGAGGCACCAATTGTGATCTTGGTTTGGTCATCAGTCAGGACGGCTTGCACTTTGATGAAGTGGTCAAAGGGCGACCTTTTATCCGCAGTGAAGAGTCCCCCGCCAACCCAGTCGCGGGTTTCAATTATCCGACCATCCTTTGCCAGACCAACAGCATTCTCAACGTGGGGGAGGAGACATGGATCTACCACGGCCGCTGGTTGAACGTGGAGTTTCAATACTTGGGAGAGCCGGGGAGCAGGGCGAAAAACTACTGGGGTGGGGTGGGACTCGCCAAACTCCCCCGGGATCGTTGGGGTGCCTTGGGTCTGTCGCATGATCAGACCGCCGGCGCGGTCTGGATGACGCCCATCACGCTCCCGCGCCACGCGCAACTTTTAGCCAATGCCGACGATTTCGGCGGGTTGCGCTTCGAAATCACCGATCAGCGCTTCAAGCCGTTACCGGGCTTTGAAGCCGGAAAGGTATCGGCCAATATTGCGAGTAGCTTGGAGACGAAGGTCGACTGGACTGATCACGCATTGAGTGAGCTTGCAGGCTGCACGATAAGAATTCGCATCCATTTCAATCGTGCGGGTGGGCGGGATCCTCGATTATTTGCCCTCACTTTCCTTCCATAACCAACCGACCTTCAAGGGTGGTTTGAGTTGTCTCGGCTCAATCGACCTTGGGCACAGCGATGCAATCGATCTCATAGTGCAGCACCGGGGGCAGGCAACCCGAGATGGTGGTGCGCGCCGGATAGGGCTCGGAAAAATACTCGCGGTAGAGCTCGTTGAAGCGCGGGGTGTTGGCGGAGTCGCGGATGTAGTTGCGGGTCTGCACCACGTGCGCCAGGTCACTGCCGGCCGATTCGAGCACCGCCCGCAGGTTCTCCACCGAGCGGCGAAATTCCTCCTCGAAGGAGGCCGAGATGATCTTGCCTGTGGCGTCGACCGAGGCCTGGCCGGAGACAAAGATCAGGTCGCCCACCCGCACGGCGGGACTGAAGGGAAGGTGCGAGACCGGGGTCGAGGCGTCGCGCGGATAGGATACGATTGGGTTGTTCATGCGAAGGTGAAATTGGGTTCCGTGATGGGATCGAGCGGGTAAATGGGCCGGGTGAGTTTGCGCCAGGGAAAGGCGGCGGGATTGCTGCTGCACGGGCCCGCGGTGTCGACGTAGTGGGTGGCGTGCATGATCGGATCGTAGGCGCGGCGATGCGCGACGGCCGCCTTTACCCCGATGACGGCAAAATCCGTCGGCTCCAAGCCCTGGCTCCGATACTGGCCCAGGTCGAACGGCGGGGTCTTGCGGCTGGTGAGGAGAATGGTGACACCACCGCTGCGCACGACCGCACAAGGGCCCATGCTGATGTGCAGGCCGTTCATGGAGGCAAGGTGGCTGTGCTTGTCCTCCAATTCGAAATGGCCGTCGCTGCGTGAAACAAACTCCACCTCGAGTTCGACGGGTCCGGGATCGAGTCGTGAACCCTTGCCCCCGATCGCCAAGGTGCGCTTGGTCCCGACGGCGGCGTCGGCCAAGGCGGCAACGGCCGCCGGGTCGTTGATCGCCACCAGCGCATGCGCAACCTGGTGCTGCAACAAAGACCGCAGGACTCCGGTGCAATCCCCGGGCGCGCCCCCACCGATATTGTCGGCGGGTTCCACGAGGATGATCGGGCCGGGCGCATCGGCGGGCAGGGTTCCAACCACCTCATCGACCGTCGCGTAGCTTACGTGGCCCCGTTCGCGCAGGGACCAGGCCAGTTCGGCCCCCCGCTGCAAGTGAGTCCGGGCGGCCCCGGCCTCTCCGGTGTAAATCACGCTGATCGAGACGCCGGTGTCGGGGGTGTCGCCGAAAGAAAATCCGGGCACGATGTTGCAGGCCCAGATCCCGGGCTGGGAATCTTCCAGTTCGCGGGCAAAGCGTTCCAGCGAAAGCACCGGATCGGTGGCGGTGCCGGTGGCCGGTGGTGCCCAGACGATGGGCAAGCGGCACCAACCCATGCGCACCGGGGTTTTTTCCCGCAGTGCCCGGGCCATCAGATCCGTGGCCCGCGCGGCACTTTCCCGCGAATCCGTGTGGGGATTTTCCCGGTAGGCCACAAGCCCGTTGGCCAGCTGGCACATGCGGGCGCTCAGGTTGGCATGCAGGTCAAACACACCGAAAATCGGCACGTCTTTCGCGCCGGGCAAAGCGCGGATGCGCAGGAGGAGTTCACCCTCGGGATCGGAGAGCGACTGCGTGGCCATGGCCCCGTGCAACACCAGATAAATGGCATCGACTCCGGCGGCGAGGGCTGGTTGGGCACGGGCCACAAATTCCTGCCAGAACGTATCAAAAACCTCATCTTCAACCATGCCACTTGGTGTGGCCCGGGCGTCGATGGTGGGGATGACTGCAAACCCGTGCGCTTGGGCCGCACTCAAAAACCCATCGGTGGGGGAGGCATCGCCCAGCTTGGCCAGAATCTCGTCGTCACGGCTGACCTGGAAATCCCGCCAGCCGGTGGTCTCATCGAGAAAGGTGTGCGTCTCGTGAAAAAATCCGGCGAAGAGAATGCGGGGCTTCATGGGATGATTTGTGGGGCGGGATCGCCTGATCCCGTCTTTGAAATTGATGATAGCGTTGGTGGGGTCAGCGACCCCGCCCTACATGAGAGGTATGTATTGCAGGGCCCGACCTTGGTTGGTGCCTTGGCCGCACCAAGGTGCGGCCCTACCGTGGAGGGTTGGAACCAGCATCCGATCATACGGCGGGTTTCCATTCGGCGGCGTGGCGGGCGAAGGCCACAGCGGCCCGCGCCAGAGTGTCGTCAATGTCCCGATCGGTGTGGGTGGTGCTGATGGACCAGAGGCCGCGCTCGATGGCGCGGACGCCCTCCTCGAGCAACATCAACCGCAGATGCGCCCAGCGGGGGGCGTCGTGGCGCGTCACATAGTCGCGGTAGTTCATGACCGGACCCTCGGCGGCGCCGGGCTTGAGCATGACGGTGTGAAACGCGAGGCCGGGCCCCTGAGGTCGCATCGGAAGATCATGCTTCCGGGCGAGTTCAGACAAACCGGACATGAGCCGTTGGCCCAAGGCGATGGTGCCGGCGGGATGAGTGTCCCCCCGGTTGATGATTTCATCGAGGCACCACTTGCTCGCGGCCAGACAGAGCGGATTGGCGTTGAGCGTGCCGGCGTGGATGGATTCGCCGGAAATAATCTTGGCCATGGCGGCTTTCGTGCCGCCGATTGCGGCGAACGGCGTGCCGCCGCCGATCGCCTTGCCGAGAATTGTCAGGTCGGGCTTGAACCCGTAGAAACCCTGGGCGCAGGACGCGCCGAAGCGAAAGCCGGTGATGGTCTCATCGGCGATCATCATGATGCCGTCGCGGTCGCAAAGCTCGCGGATCCTGGCCATGAAACCCTCGACCGGTTCGATGCAGCAGGTGTTGCAAAGCGCGGGTTCGAAGATGATCGCGGCGAGCTGACCGCGATATTTGTCCACCGTGCGCTGCAGATGGGCGGCGTCGTTCCATTTGGAGAGCACGAAATGTTCCGTGACCTCGGGGATGATGCCCTTGCTCGGGTGCGTGCGGGGAAGCTCGTCATCTTCCGTCCAGGTGGCCGGAGGATTGGCAAAACCGACCAGGCCCTCGTCACCCCAGCCGTGATAGTGCCCCTCGAAACGGAAGATCTTTGGCCGACCAGTCGTGGCGCGGGCGAGGCGAAATGCGGCCATGACGGACTCGGTGGCACTGTTGTTGAATCGCACCAGATCAACCGAGGGGATCATGGACTGGATGCGTTCGGCGACCTCGATTTCGAGTTGGCATTGGGCGGCCCAGTGAATGCCAAGTTTGGCTTGGGCGCCGATCGCGTCGGCGAGTCCGGCGGGAGCGTGACCGTAGAGCAGGGCTCCCTGGCCGAGTTGGTAGTCGATGGTTTCGTTGCCATCGACATCCCAGATACGCGGGCCGGAACCTTTTGCAAAATAGATCGGCACCGGCTGTTCCATTTTGCGGATGCCACTGTTGATACCGCCGGCGATACTGTTTTGTGCACGGGCGAAAAGTTCTTTGGATTTGGTGAAGGTTGCGGGCATGGTGATCGGAGTTCGAAGTTAGGAGATCGGAGATGGGAGTTCGTTCAGGCGTGGGCCTGATGAGCCGTTGCGCCGTGGCTGAGTTGGCGCATGGCTGAGATGAGGGTGTCGCGTCGATCAGCGGGGAAACGATTCACCGGCACGGATACACTGATGCCGGCGAGCAGTTCATCGAAAGAGACGAGCGAGATCGCGACACAGGCCACTCCGGCGACGGTCTCTTCTTCTTCCAGGGCGCAACCCCGGGCTCGCGTGGCCGCGAGTTCCTGCTCGAGGAGCAATCGGGCGGCTTTGCGCCCGCGCGCGGGCAGCGTGGCGCAGGCTTTGGTGACGAGACGAGACTGTTGCTCGTCGGGCAGGTTGGCCACGATGGCTCGGCCAAGGGCGGTGGTGTGAAAAAGATCGCGGGCGCCGGGCTTTACGATCCAGCGCAAGGCTTGGGCGGTTTCCGTTACGTGCGCATAACGAATGTAAATGCCCTCAAGCACGCCGAGGTTGACTGTTTCGTCGAAGCGTTGGTGCAGTGCATCGATCAAAGGCTGGGCCCGGGCGCGCAACGCAGCATCGCGACCATGTTCCCGCAGGGAGCTCAAGCGCTCCGAAAGTTTGTAACTACCGCGGGTCCCCGCAGGGGTCACGTAGCCCAGATCGCGCAGGCTGCGCAGAATCCGATGAACCGTGGGCTTCGGCAACCGGCCTTCCTCGGCCAGCTCTGCCAGACTCAAGGCGCGACCGGTGCGGGCCAACACTTCGAGAATCGAAAAGGCTTTGTCTAGGACGGCGATACTCATGAAAAATGCTTTACATCTAATTTCACAATGTGGAACTATAGTTCCGTCAAACAAAATAGCAATATGATCATCGATTGCCACAATCACCTCGGCGTGGATCTGTTTTTCTATCTCAACGGTTATCATCCGTATTCGCAGGATTTGCCGGCGCTGGTGACCGAGGGTCGCCACTGTGGCGTGGATCGCTGGGTGGTGTTTCCGATGGTGAGCAATCTTACCTTTGACGTGGCGGCGATGCGGCGCGGCGAGTTTGTGCCGGGAGGGCTCGAGGCCGTGCCCTATGCCTTTGAGAACGAGCGCATGCTGCGCGAGGTCTATGAACTTTATCCCCGTCTGGGCCGGCACGTGCTGCCGTTTGCGATTCTCGATCCCCTGCGGGAGCCGGCCGCCCAGCTGAAGAAATTGCGGGAGCTGAAGGCGAAGTATCCCTTTCATGGACTCAAGATCCAGGCCACGATCATCAAGTCCGATGTGCTGGCGTTGTTGGGGCCGGGCCGGGGATTTTTGGAGTTCGCCGAGGAATTCAATCTCCCTTTCATCATTCACTCCAGCGTCGCGCCGGAGGACACCTGGTCCCAAGCGTCGAGCATTCTCAAGGTCGCGGAGGCCACGCCGAACGTCCGGTTCTGTCTCGCCCATTCGTGTCGCTTTGACCGGGAATGCCTCGTCCGGGTGGCGGCCTTGCCCAACACGTGGTTCGATTGCTCGGCCCATCGCATCCATTGCGAATGCGTGGGGCTGGGGATGCCCAACGTGGCGACCGCGGCGCGGCGTTTTGATGCCGACTACCGCGACCCGACGGCCGTGTTGCGGGCCCTGGCCGAGACCTACCCGACCAAATTGATCTGGGGTTCCGACACGCCGTTTCAAAGTTACGTGGACTCCCAGTATTCGCTGATCAGCACCTATGCGGATGAACTGGCCTGCGTGCACGCCTTGCCCGCCGCGCTCAAACCCGCCGTCACGCAGGACAACCTGCTCCACCTGCTCCAATTAAAAGATGAAAGCATTCTCACTCGCGAATAACGCCGCCCTGGTCACCGGCTCCTCCAAGGGGATCGGGCACGCCATTGCCCTGGGTCTCCACGAAGCCGGGGCCCAGGTCGTGTTCCACGGCAACACGGCCCGGCCCGAAAACATGCCGGCCGGCAGCGCGTTCGTGCAGGGCGACCTGCTCGATCCCACGGCGGGGGCGCAACTGGTCGCCGATGCCTTTGCGGCCAAACCCAACCTTGACCTGCTGGTGGCCAATGCGGGCAGTTTTTTCGACAAGCCTTTTCTCGAGATGGATGCGGCGACCTGGGACAAGACCATGAACCTCAATGTGCGGGCGACGTATTTTCTCTGTCAGGCCTTCGCCAAGGAATTGATCGCGCGGCAGCGCCCGGGGGCGATGGTGCTGGTTTCGTCGACGAACGGGTTCCAGTCGGAAGAAGACTCCACGGCCTACGACAGTTCAAAGGGTGCCCTGGTGATGATGACCCGCAGTCTGGCCCAGGCGCTGGTGGAGCACGGCATCCGGGTCAACGGACTGGCCCCCGGATTGATCCGCACGCCCCTGACCTCGGCGCTGGGGTTTGGCGACAAGGCCAAGCACTACGAAAAAAAGATCCTGCTGAAGCGTCTGGGCGAGCCGGAGGATTGCGCTGGCACGGCGGTATTCCTGCTCTCGGCCGCCTCCGCCTACGTTGTCGGTCAGGTCGTGGTGGTGGATGGAGGATTGACCGTGGGGCAGATCGGCCGGATGTAAGGAAGCTTAACGCGGCGGGATTCCGCCTTCGCCGAGGCTTTGGCGGACAAGTCGGAGAGAGCACTCAACACTTCAAAATACCATGACGGCCATCCCAACAATTGCTGAACTCGCGACCCCGGTGGTCCTGTTGGATCGCCCGCGGATGGAGAAAAACATCCGTGCGATGCAGGAGGTCTGCCATGCGCACGGCGTCGAACTCTGGCCGCACATCAAGACGCACAAGATGGTCGAGGTGGCGCGCCGGCAACTGGCGGCCGGCGCCCGCGGTCTGACCTGTGCCAAGGTCGGTGAAGCCGAGGCGATGCTGCCCTCGGGGGTTAAGCGGATTTTTATCGCGCACTCACTGGTCGATGTGCGCGTGGCGCCGCGGCTGGCGGCACTGGCGGACCAATTGGACGAGCTGCGCGTGGCCGCCACGAGTGTGGCGCAGACCGAGGCGCTGGTGAAGGTGGCGGTGGCGACGAACCGGACGCTGCAAGTGATGCTGGCGGTCGACACCGGCCTGCACCGCGAAGGGGTGCGCGAGGTGGCGGCGGCCCGGGCCGTGGCGGCCATCGTGGCCGACTGCCCCCAGCTGAAACTCGTCGGCATCTACACGCACGAGGGTCAAATTTACGGCGCAAAACCGGAGGAGCAGGCCGCCCAAGCCCAGGCGGTGCTGGATCGGGTGAGCGAGATCCGTGATGCGATTGATCCGGCATTGCCCCTGTGTCCGGGTTGCAGTGTCACCGCTCGCATGATGGCCGCGACCGGTCGGGTGCAGGTGGTGCGGCCCGGCGCCTATATGTTTGGAGACATGGCATTGGCCGTTACCTCCAAGGTCATGACACCGGCGGAGGTGGCGATTCATGTGCTTGTCACGGTGGTCGACCGGCCCGAACCGGGGCTGGCCCTGATTGATGCCGGCTCCAAGGTGTTTTCGTCCGACAAGACCGCACTGGGCGTGCACGCCATGGCGGTCGACGGGCGCGACATCCAGGCGGTGCGACTCAACGAGGAACATGGTTATCTGCGCGGCGCGGATGTTGACGCGCTCAAGATCGGCGACCGGCTGCAGCTCATGCCGGCGCATGTATGTCCGGTGATCAACCTGACGGATTTTGTCACGGTGGTCGCGGGCGATAGCGTGGAGGGTCGCTGGTCCGTCGATGCGCGCGGCAAGGTGCAATAGACAATAATTTATGAACCCCAACCCCGTCGGGCCCCACGGATCGGAGAGACTCTCTACCCGGCATCGCAATCTGTTCAACGGCGACACCTGCGTCTTTTTCTACAATCCGGAAAAATGGCAGCCCGAGGATTTCAAGCTGCAGCGGGTGAACGAGGCGCAAAGCGGCATCCTTGATCCCGCGACCGTTCCGGTGGGCGGCCCGTTCAAGGCTTCCGCGATCCATCGCTATGTGGATGAACTGGCGGACAACGGGATCGACACGTTCCTGGTCAATGCCAATGCCTGCCGCGCGTGGTATCCGAGCAAGGTCATCCCTACCATTCTCGACGGCTACGTGCGGGGTGATCGCGAGTATTTTCGCGGGCACGCGGTTTGCCAGGGTGCGACCGAGCCGGCGGACGTGGAGCGCTTCATCGACCGGATCATGGCGTTCATGAATCTGTATCAGGATCTGCTCGATGCCGGGGTGGACTGGCTGGCCGAGGCCGCCAAGGCCTGCCGGCGCCGCGGCGTGGCTCCCTGGGTCAGTGTGCGGATGAACGACTATCACGGGCACAAGAATATCGACGGCAGTTTTTTCAACCTGCCCTTGCTGAAGAATCCGGCGATGCGGCTGAAGCACAGCGGCTATGCGCCGACCATGTTTGAGCCGGGATACCGCACCGGCCTGAATTATGAAAAGGTGGAGGTGCGCGACTTGATGATGGCCCAGATCAAGGAGGTGGTGGAGGACTACGATTACGAAGGGCTCGAACTCGATTGGTGGCGGCAGCCGTTGTGCTGTGAACCCAATGCATCGCAAGCCACCATCGATATGATGAGTGACTGGCTGCGCGAAGTGCGTGCCCTGACGCAACGGCGCGCGCAGGCGACGGGGCGGCCTTATCCCTTGGGACTGCGCATTCCCGGGCAATTGGATACGTTGAGAAGCATCGGGCTTGATGTGGTCACGCTTTGTCGCGAGGGGGTGATCGATTTCGTGGCGCCATCCGGCTTCTGGTGCACCTCGTGGGAGATGCCGCATGACACATTGCGGCGGCAACTGGGCGAACGGGTGACGATCTATGGGGTGATTGAAGACGGGGCCAACCCGCTGCCCACCCATGCTCCGACGCTCAACCACACCCAGGGGATTCGCTTTATATCCTCGAGTCACGAAATGCTGCGCGCCAATGCGGCCGGCAAACTGGTGCTCGGGGCGGAGGGGATCGAGTGGTTCAATTTTTACTGCACCGACCCGGGTCGCATCCCCGGCCTGATTTCCGATTACACCGCGTTGCGCAATATCGACCGGCTCGAGTGGTTGCGCGGCCAGCCGAAGCATTATTCATTTTCCATGAGCGGACACGGGCTGGTGCTGCCGCCGTTCGAGGTCACCCCGCAGTTGCCGGCGACCCTGGAAAAATGGTGGAACCGGTCCTTTCGCCTCCCGATGTGTGCCGAGCCCGCCGACCGCGGTCTGGAACTCGTGATCCAGATCGTGCTCAAGGCGGCTGATCCCAAGGCAGTCCTGTCCGTGGCCTTCAACGGTTGCTGGCCCCGGTTGGAGCACGTGGTGAGCAACGCGCTGCTGTTTCCCTGCGGCCCCCTCACGCAGCTCACACCGGAGCACACCGGCTGCAATTACCGTTTTCCACTTGAGCTGGTGCGGGACGGCTGGAACGAGATCACCATCGAAAACGGCAACGAGACCCCCCTCACCGTTGTGTGTATCGAGGTGGCGATACGGCCCGGCAGTGCATGACCGGGCATCGACATTCCGCTTACCGACCAATTCCAAACCCGCAGACTAAACCATGAGCCCATCTCCCCCCACCTGGCGCAAAGTGAAGGACCTGATCATTTATGAGGATGCCAGATTCTATGCGGCGTTTCCCTCGGTCGTGCGACGGCCGGATGGCGAGGTGCTCGTGGCCTTTCGCCGGGCGCCGGATCGACGGATTTGGGGTCAGGACAAAATCACGCACGTGGATCCCAACAGTTATCTCGTGCTGGTCCGTTCCCGGGATGGGGAAACCTGGACCAAGGAGCCCGAGCTGATTTATGCCGATGCGATCGGGGGATCCCAGGATCCCTGCCTGTTGCAACTGCGCGACGGCACCCTGCTCTGTGCCAGCTACGGTTGGACCTTCATCCCGACGGCCAGGATTGCCCAACTCAAGCAGCCGGTTTTTTCCCCGGTTCCGGATGTGGTCTTCAATGGGGGTTACCTTGTGAAGTCGAACGACGGCGGCCGGACCTGGCAGGGGCCGGTCTATCCGCCCCGCATCCCAACGGAAATCCTGCTCGATCCGTATGGCAAGCCGCTGCCGGCCTACAATCGCGGGGCGATGGTGGAGGGACGGGATGGCCGGATCTTCTGGGTTTGTGCGGCGCACGAAACGGCGGGATCGCACCACACCAACAATCATCTGTTGATTTCCGAAGACAAAGGGCAGTCGTGGCGCTACTCCTGTCCGGTGGCGACCGACGCCCGGATTTCATTCAATGAAACTTCGATCTACGAAACCCCGGCGGGCGACCTCGTGGCCTTTCTGCGCACGGCCGATTTCGATGATGAGGCCTGCATCGCGCGTTCGACCGATGGAGGCAAAAGTTTTCAACCCTGGCAGGGCATGGGATTTCAAGGTCATCCCCTGCAGGCGTTGCGCCTGCCCGACGACCGGGTGCTGCTGGTCTACGGTTACCGTCATGAACCATTTGGGATTCGCGCTCGCATCCTCAATGCCGAGTGCACCGACTACGCCACGGCACCGGAAATGATCCTGCGCGATGATGCGGGCACGGGTGACATCGGTTATCCCTGGTCCGTGCAATTGGACGCGACCCATGTGCTCGTGACGTATTATTACAACCTAGCCGATGGTCCCCGGCACATCGCCGGGACGATGCTGGAGCTGGCTTGAGTCCGGGGCCGGGGAAAATTAACCACCAAATCGCGGGGAACGCAGCCGGGCAATGCGCGGTCAATGGCGGTCTGGGTTTGCCGACCGGGCCGGGTTGGAAAAAACTCAGCCAATTCCACGCATGAATACCGCTCTGTTATCCGCCCCCGGAGGACCCGGCTGTGAGGCCCGCTGGACCTCCAGCGCGAAGAGCGGCGTGGGCACCAGCACCACGGTGGAGAGCCAACTTTGGTTCACACTTTCACACGGGATCGTCAACGAGGTCTATTATCCCAGGCTTGACCGGGCCAACATTCGCGATCTCGGGTTCATCGTCACCGGTTTGCTTGCCGCCGTGGACCTTGCGGTTGCCGTGGACCAGACCTGATCCTCGGCCAGACCTGTCACCGGGGCACGACGGGTTGGCCGCTGGCGGCCGATGCATAGAGGGCACAAATGAGCGAGACCGATTTGCGCGCTTCCAGTCCGTCGATTCCGAGAGGAGTGCCATCGCGCAGGCGTTTCACGAGATCCTGAATCTGGCGCAGATGCCCCTGATGGCTGATGGCCTTGGGGTCGCTCGAGCCGGACCCCAGCGCGGTGTCGGCGCCCGCATGGCGAATCGCTTCGTCCCCGGGTTGGGTGGTGCGGAAATCCCACTGGGTGATCGTGTCATCCTCGAGGCAGACCGAACCCTGTTCGCCGC
This sequence comes from Cephaloticoccus sp., assembly GCA_021734075.1. Classification (GTDB taxonomy): domain Bacteria; phylum Verrucomicrobiota; class Verrucomicrobiia; order Opitutales; family Opitutaceae; genus Cephaloticoccus. Next base: position 4,130 of record JAIPJW010000010.1, on the reverse strand, counting down.
AAAGTTCAATGCGGCGCGACCAGCCCGGCCAGGCCGCGGTGCTGGTTTCGATGGTGCCGAGTGCGCCGTCGGCATAGCGCAGGGTGGCGACGGCGGTGTCCTCGCTTTCGATCCCCGTGTGCACGCGCCGCGTGGTGCGACCAAAGACCTCGACCGGCATGCCCGCAAACCATTGCAGCAGGTCGATGCCGTGAATGCCCTGGTTCATGGTGGCGCCGCCGCCGTCGAGGGCCTTCGTGCCCTTCCACCCCTGATAATAGGCGGTGGCGCGATGCCACTTCACATAGGCGCTGGCGAGAACCAGCCGCCCGAAGCGTCCGGTTTCGAGCGCGGTCTTGATCAACCGGGCATTGGCGCCGAAACGAGCCTGAAAGATGGGTGCGACCACGACGCCGGCCCGGGCCGCGGCGGCGAGCAGTTCGTCCACGCGCTCGACGGTGATCTCGAGCGGCTTCTCGATGACGAGATGTTTGCCGGCGCGGAGGGCGGCGAGGGCGGGTTCGAGGTGAGCCCCGCTGGGGGTGGTGATGCAGATCACCTGGATGTCCTCACGTGCAACCAAGGCCGCGATATCCGTGGTATGCACTGCGGCGCCATGTTTGGTCGCAAGGGTCTCGGCGGTGGCGGCGTTGCGACTGGCCACGCCGACGAGTCTGGCTCCGGCACATTCGCTAATCGCGAGGGCATGGTAATTCGCAATCATACCACTGCCAATGATGCCAAAGCCCAGTTCACGCGAATTTGTCATGACTCGATGATGAATGAAAACCGTGCCGGGCGTCGATGAATTTGCCGCCGGGGTGGCTTGAGCAGGATTGAGCATGCGGGAGGAATCACCCTCATGCCCGCGGAATGATGGCGGCGGACATTGCTCCGGACTCAGCGGGCATCAGGCATACCTGATTCCCGGGGTTCGGCCCATGCGCCCCAAACCTTAAAATCCTTCAGGTTGGAGCCGCCGACGAATTCGCGCAGGATCGAGTTGTCGGGCACCGCATCGGTCTCTATCGGCAGGAACCACTCGATGAAGGACAACAAGCGCCGGGCCTCGATCCATTCGGGGGTGCCGTGTTCCACCTGGCGCAGCAAGGGCTCGGCGAGTGGACGCAACACCGAGAGTTCGTAGGCCAGGGCCGAGTTGAACATGACATCGGCATTTTCCTGGTGCGGAAATATGTGACGCTTCTCGCCGCGTCGCACCGATTCCCAGCGCGCAATCGTCTGCGTGGCGCTGTAGCCGCGTTCGCGGGCATCGCGCACGATGCGGCGGAGGAGCCGCGTGTCCGTGGTGGAGATGCGGTTGTGCCGGTCGAGATTGAGCTGGGTCAGCGCCGAGGCGTAGACCTTGAAAGATTGCGCGGCCAGTTCCGCCGAGATCAGCCGCGGATTCAGGCCATGAATGCCCTCGAGGATGATCAGTTGGCCCGGTCGCAGACGCACGGTTTCCCCCGTTTCCGGCTGGCCCGCGTGAAAATTGAAACGGGGCAACTGCACTTCCTCTCCCGCGAGCAGGCGAGCGAGGTGGTCGCCCAGTTGCGCAAGGTCCAGCGCGTCGATCGTCTCGAAATCCATCTGGCCCGACTCATCCCGCGGGGTGCGGTCATGTCCGAGAAAATAGTTGTCGAGTTCGAGGGCGAAGGGCGAAAGCCCCTGCGACAGCAGTTGGATCGCGAGGCGCCGCGAGAAGGTGGTCTTGCCCGAGGAGGAGGGCCCCGAGATCAAGACCAACCGGGCCTGATCGCGTTTTTCGGCGATCTGACGGGCGATGGTGGCGATGTGCTGTTCGTGCAGGGCCTCCGAAACAAGGATGATCTCGCGGCTGCGACCGTTGAGGATGGCATCGTCCAGTGCCCCCACGCTTTGGATGCCGAGGCGGGTCAGCCAGTCCCCGTATTGGCGGAAGGCGCGGACCAGCTGCGGATTGTCGACCAGCGGGGCGACGGTGGTCGGGGCATGCCGGCGCGGAAAGTGCAGGGCAAAGCCGCCGTTGACCACCGAGAGTTTGAACCACTTCAGGTAGCCGGTCGAAGGCACCATGAACCCATGGTGGTAGTCCACATGGTTGCCCACGCGGTAGAGGGTTATCTTGGGTTTGCGCCGTCGGCGCAACAGCAGCGGTTTGTCGGCAAAACCACGGGCAGTGAACTGTTCGATCGCCTCCTGCACGGTCACTTCGCGGCCGCCGAACGACAGGTCCTCCCCGACGAGCCGTTGCATCTCCGTCTCGACCCGCTGCAGTTCTTCGACGTTGAGGGGTCCGCGTCCCTGCACCGAGCAGTAGTAGCCGCCGGAGGAAAGGGAGTGCTCGATGAACAGCTTGGCCGGGGCCGGGAAGAGCGCGGAAAAGGCCACTTCCAGAATGAAGGTCAATGAGCGACGGTAGATGCGGGCGCCATCGGCATCCGCCATCGTCACGGGAATCACCCGGGCTTCCAGTTCGATCAGGCGGGTGAGTTCGTGCAATTCACCATTGATCACTGCTCCGACGAGGGGGGCGGGCAGGGTGTCGACAATGGGTTGGAGCAGATCCCCCACGGACGAGCCCCGCGGACCCTCGAGGGTGCGGCCATCCGGCAGGTGGATTTGCACGAGTGGGTTTTTGGAAATCAGGCGAATGGCAGACATGGGAAGAGTGGGCGGCCGTTGCGGGCACGTGGTGTAAAGCGAAAGGGCACTGATTCTCCACCATTGGCCGTCCAGGGCAATCCGGTTTCAGGGGGCGTCAATACACCTCCAACGGGGCCGCATCACCAGGTGGGCCAAACTGCAGGGAGCTCAGCCGGCGGTAGAGCCCCTCGGGCCGGGCCGACAATTCCTCATGGTTGCCAAGTTCGACTATCCGGCCGGCCTCAATCACGGCGATGCGGTCGGCGGTGCGGATGGTCGCCAGACGATGCGCGACAATGAAGGTGGTGCGTCCCTTCATCAAATGCTCGAGCGCGTCCTGCACGAGGCGCTCACTCTCGCTGTCGAGCGAGCTCGTGGCTTCGTCCAGGATGAGAATGGCCGGGTTCTTCAGGATGGCCCGGGCAATGGCGACCCGTTGGCGCTGGCCGCCGGACAGCTTGATGCCGCGGTCACCGACCAAGGTGGCGTAACCCTCCGGGAAGGCGGCGATGAACTCGTCGGCATTGGCCAGTTGGGCCGCGGCCCGAACCTCGGCATCACTGGCCCCGGGTCGCCCATAACGGATGTTTTCGGCAATGGTGCCGCCGAAAAGCAGGACATCCTGCGGCACGATTGCCATCTGCCCGCGCAACCAACCCAAGGGATAGGAGCGCGCTTCGCGCCCATCGATCAAGAGCCGGCCGCCATTGGGATCATAGAACCGCAACAGGAGCGCCGTGATGGTGGACTTGCCCGCGCCGCTGGGCCCGACCAATGCCACCCGCTCCCCGGGTCGGGCGTGCAGGGTGATGTCGTGCAGGACGGCAGACTCCGGACGGGAGGGATAGCGGAAATTTATCGCTTCAAACGCCACTTCTCCCCGCAGGCGGTCGGGCAGACCGGCAACCGGTGCTGCGGCCGCAACGCTCGCGATTTCCATGGGTTCGCGCAGGAGTTCGCGCACGCGTTGGGTGGCGCCGACGGTTTTTTGGATTTGGCTGAACAGTTCCGCTGACTGGCCCATGGCCCCGGCAACGAACGTGGTGTAAAGGACGAACCGGGTGAGTTCGCCCGGACTGATGCCGCCGCTTTGCAGCAAGCTGGCGCCGAACCAAAGCACGATCACAATGCCGCCGAACAGCGCGAGAATGAAGAAGGCCACAAAGACCGCCCGCCAGCGGGCCGCCCCGAGTGCCGCGGCGAGGACCCGGGCATTGGCCTGATGGTAGCGACCCATTTCAAAGGTTTCGTTGGCAAAGGCCTTGACGCTGGCAATGGCCTGGAGGGTTTCCTCAACGATCGTGTTGGTGGCAGCCAACTGGTCCTGCGTCTCCCGGGAATAGCGCCTCAACCGCCGCCCGAAAAACACCGCGGCGGCTATCAGCACCGGCAGCGTGCCCAGCATCACCAGGGTCAGATGGCCCGAGGTGAGAGCGATCATCGTGACGCCGCCCAGCAGGAAGACGGTTTGCCGGCACATTTGCGGCAGGGCGTCGATCAGGGCGCCCTCAATTTGGGCCACG
>JAIPJW010000162.1 GCA_021734075.1 Cephaloticoccus sp. | reverse complement strand
CAGGCCAAGCGTCCGCGGGCGGCCGCGATCTGGGTGATCGGCACCCATGTGCTCTGGCGCGGTGAGATGACCGAGATCCGCCGGGCCACCTTGGCCGGGGAGGATTTTTCAGGGCAGGAACGCCCGCAGGTATGCCTGGCAGCGGATGTTTTTCGTGTTCCCGGGTTTGCCGGCGACTTGCGGCCCACCCTCGAGGCCCATTTCGCCCGGCGAGGTAAAATCGAATTGCCCGCCCGCACCTGGGAACTTGCCGCAGTCACGGGCGTGGAGGTGAAATTGGTGTCGGTGCGCAATCAGCGCTCGCGCTGGGGATCCTGCTCGGCCAATGGCACCATTTCACTCAATTGGCGTCTGGTGCAGACCCCGGATCTGGTGCGGGACTACATCATCTACCACGAACTCATGCACCTGCATGAAATGAATCACTCGGACCGATTTTGGGCCCGGGTGGAGGAAGTCTGTCCGGCTTGGCGCGAGGCGGAAAAGTGGCTCAAGCGCAACGGCAGCCTGCTCGGGCTGTGACCGAGGGCGCTAGTCGGGGCAGGTGACGTGCTATCGGATGTCGAGGAGCTCGATATCAAATACCAGCGTGGCTCTGGGCGGAATTTTGGGAGGCCGGCCATCGAGACCGTAGGCGAGCCAATAGGGCACGATCAGCGTGCGTTTCTCGCCCTTGCGCATTTGCAGCAAGGCTTCGTCCCAGCCATGAATGACCTCCCGGACACCGACATGAAAAGTGTAGGGCGAACCTCGATCATAGGAACTATCGAAAACGCCACCGTTCAAGAAACGACCCTCGTAATCGACCACAACTTCCTGCCCCACGGTGGGGGTGGGTCCTGCACCGGCGCGGCGCGGCACATACATGAGACCGGAGGGTTGGGTGTGTTTGCCAGTGAACTTTTGCGAGATGATCATGGCATCCTCACCACTCAATTCCGGCACGCCGTTGTTTTCGAGGGCCAGTCGCATGGTGCTGTTGATGGGGCGGCCGGGGTTGGCGCGGGCAAACATGCCCGAGCGCACCACGAGGGCGAGGGTAAGGAGACCGAGACCGATAAGGGCGACGATTAAGAAATTACGCATGGTGGAACCTTGCAGCCTAGCGAGTCAGCGGGCGGGTGCAAGAGTGCGGGCGGAATTCAGGGCTTGGGCTCGAACTTTAAGATCAGGGTTTCGAGCATTCCATCCACTTGGTATTTTATCAAATCGGCCTTGACCAAGGGACGTTTGAGGTTGGCCCGGGCTTCGGTCGTGTAGGTTTTTGCCTTGGCCCGGGCATCATCGATCAGGGCCTGCTTGGCTTTGTGCAAGGCACCGTCCCGCATGTATTCTTGCAGGTTACCCTCGCGGCCCATGAGCCGCTTGAGCTGCCCTTCGCCGAACCAAAGACCCCACTGGTCTATATCGGCAAAATAAGTCACCAACACCCCGCTGTCGCTGAAACCCATTTGACGCGCCAGATTACCCGTGAAGGTGCCCGGACGTTGGGCGGGGGTTTCCGGCACAAAGTTGGCGTATACCCTGGCATTGATTTTCAAACCGGTGGTTCGCTCGAAGTTGGCCAGTTGGAAATTAAAATACCGCGCCCGGGGTGGCTCCTCGGGCAGCACGTGGTCGGGATCGTCGAAGTGCGCCTGGGCCCCAGGTTCAGGGCTGCCGGTATAGAGCTTGGCCGCCGCCCGCAAGGTGTCGAAGGTCGCCGGGTCATTGCGCAGAGCGCGGGCTGATGCACCCACGCGCAAAATCTTTACCCGGGTGATGACATCGTCCGGCTGGATCAGGGGCAGCACCCCGCGGCCCCGGATGGTGCGGCCAAAGATGGAGTGCAGGTAATTGAGCCGGTTGACCGGATTCAGCGTGAGAAAAAACTGCGAACCATTGGTGTCGGGACCTGAGTTGGCCATGGAAAGGATGCCCAGGTCATCATGCCTCAGTCCGGCGACAAATTCGTCGGGAAATTCGTAGCCCCCATCCCCTTCGCCATTGCCCAGCGGATCACCCCCTTGCACGACAAACCCCGGCACCACGCGGTGGAATTTCATGCCGTCGTAAAACGGTTTGCGGGGCTCGGGTCCGAGCGTGCCTTCGGCCAAGCCGGTAAAATTGACCACGGTGAGAGGTGCCTCGCGATAAAGCAGCGTGCAGATGAAATTGCCGCGGGCGGTGAAAAATTCGGCGTAAAGCCCGTCCGGCAAATCGGGTGGAATCACGTCCGTGCCACTTCCGCGGGTGGCGATCAAACCCAGGCCGAGGATTATGGTGGCAAACACCCTGAGGGGTCGCAGAGGAGTTGGCATGATGGATCCTTAGAGGAAAATACGGACGCCCACAACGAATCTTGTCTTCGTTTGGCAGCTCGCGTGAAACTGGCTTGTGGTCATTCTCGATACAATTGCACCGGTATTTCTGGTCGTGGGTTTGGGGGCGGGTTTGCAGCAGTTCAAAATTGTGCCGACCAACTTTCTCAAGGAGGCCAACCAGTTGACTTACAACGTGGGCATGCCCGCCCTGTTTTTTGTGCAACTTGCGGTGGGCCTACCGACAGTAGCCGGAGTGAAACCTTTGCTGGCCGTGATGCTGATCGCCACGGGATTGACGGCGGCGGCGGCCTATGGGGTCACCCGCTTGACCGGCTTGCGCGGTGGGGTCGAAGGCACCTACGTGCAAGGCGCGTTTCGCGGCAATCTGGCCTTTGTTGGCCTGCCGATCATATTTGCCCTGCCGGATCTGCCGCTGGCTGGAGGCATTGCCCTGCATCAGGCCGCAGTGATTGTCGTGGCCCCGATGATGTTGCTTTACAATGTCCTGAGCGTGGTGGTCTTGCTGGCCGGTCAGCATCGGTTAGGCTGGGCGATGATCCGGCCGATGTTAAAGCAGCTCGCCTTGACCCCTCCCTTGGTGGCAATTGTGGCTGGTATGTTGTTTTCCGGCGCCGGTTGGACCTTGCCGACTTTTTCCTTCAAGAGTCTGACCGCATTGGGGGAGATGGCTCTTCCCCTGGGACTGCTCGGAGTGGGTGGTGCCCTGATGACCTGCAATCTGGCGGCGGGTTGGCGCCGGCCGCTGGGCTCGGCTCTTTTGCGCACGGCATTTGCCCCTTTGGCGGGGTGGGTCCTGGGCACTTGGTGGGGACTGGATCCGCTGGGCTTGAAGCTGGTGATGATTTTCCTGGCGACCCCCACCGCGATCGTCTCCTACACCGTGGCCTTGGCGCTCAAGGGCGATGACAGACTGGCCTCGGCCATCATCGGAATCAGTGTGCTGACTTCCTTGATCACACTGTCGCTGATTGTGGCCCTTTAGATCATCAGTCCGCGGATTATTGCGGAGGGATCTCAAGTTTCATGCCCGGTTTCAAAGACCGGGCACCACCCAACAGGGAATTGTTGGCGACGTAGATCAACCGCCACAAATTGGGCTTGCCGTAATATTTCTCCGCCACGCTGCCGAGAGTATCACCCTCCTCGACAATGTGGTAACGCACGCCCGGTTTTTCCTGTTCGGGGATAACCGTCACGCTTTTTAGTCGCTCGGGACTGGTGCGCAGAATGGCGGTCGGGTTTTCCGACGCGGTCATTGCCGGGGTGAGATTAAGGGTGAGGGCGGCCTTGGTTTCACGCGCCGGGGCGGGTTCGGGAGTGGTCGGGGCGGGGCTCAATTCACTGGTAAAGGCGGCGGTGCTTTGCCGGGTTTCCCCCAGAGATGCGGGCGTGCCGGCTTGCTGGCCGGCCATCACCAATTGCAACTGGGTTTGGGTGGACCGGGCATTATCCTCGGCCCGTTGCCGGGCTGCTTTTTGTGCCAGCAGTTCGTTGTTCAGCTGGGAAAGTGCGGCGATGGCCTGTTCGTTTTGCAGCGTGAGGGAATTCACCTGCTGTTCCAGTTTGGAGTTTTCGCCCCGCACCCGGGTGACTTCCCGTCTTAGGTCAGCGTTTTCCTGCTCAAATTTGGTGTAGTTCTCAATGGCCTGCGTCAGCTTGCCTTCGCTGAGGCTGAGCCTGGTCTTGAGATCGGCGATTTCCTGGGAGGCGGCGAAGCTGTTCTGGGTGCTGCCCCGGGCGTTTTGGAGCTGGGCGCGCTCGGCCTGCAAACGGGCATTGACCGCCCGCAAAGAGCCCAACTCCTTGGCGGCTTCCTGCAGGCGGAAGGCCAACTCGGTTTGATTGCCGATGGAGGAAGCACTGCTGTTTTTCAGGGCCTCCCGCAGGGCATCCCCTTCCTTGCGGGCAATGGCGAGTTCCTGTTGCAGGATTTTCTTCTCCAGTCGCAGGTCGGTGTTTTCCACCACCAAGGTCGAATCACTGCTGGCCGGCTGGTCGAGCCGGCCAAAATGCACGTAATTGCACCCGGGCAAAAAGGCTGCCGCTAGCAAAGCTAGGACTAGATGAGTGGGCGAAAGCGTCCGCATGTTCTTAACTAATGCGGACAAATCGCAGCATTTGGCAATCACACGTCGTAAAAAAATATATCATGGAATTATAATTTGCATGCCGACCCGGAGCGCCCGCTCGTTGGGGAGTGCGGCCCGATTGGCGGCAAAAATTTCCGGCCACCGGGTGCTCGTGCCGTAATAGCGCGACGCGATGCCGGAAAGGGTGTCCCCCGGAACCACCGTGTGCACTCGAGGTTGGGCTAGTTCCTGGGTGGCAGCAGGCTGGGGGCTGACCACTTGCGCAATGACCGTGGCGGCCGTGGCACTGCCGGGTCGGGTAGGCGAGGCCAGGTTGGAAGAGGGGGGCGGGATGACGACGGCCAGTCGGGTGCGCAATTCGGCATTTTCCCTGCGCAGGGAGCTCAATTGATCCGCCGTTTGCCGCAATTGTTCACGCAATGGGTCGACCTGGGTTGCGATGGCTGCCGAGCTGTCCAACTGCTGGTTGAGTGCTGCGCTATCGGTCGTGGCACTCGCCAATTGTGATTCAAGGGAGGACAGACGTGCGGCCATTTGGGCGGCGTTGGCCTTTATGCGGTCATTCTCCTGTTCCAAAATGGTGTAGCTTCTGAGTGTGGTGTTAAGCTTGGACTGCACCGCGGCGAACTCAGCCGCGTCCACCCTGTCTCCGGTGGGTTTGGCTTCGGCGGCGCTGGCAGCAAGCTGAGTCTCCACCTCGTTAAGTTTGCGCTGCGTGCCCTCCAATTGAGCGGAAATTGATTGTAATTGGCTGTCGGCTTCGGCGCGCCCGGTCTGAGCAAGAGCGAGGTCGGATTTGAGGGCAGCGATCACCCCGTTAAGTTCATTCAGTTGATCGGTTTGTTCCGTGGTTTTGGCAGCTACGGTTTGAACTTGAGCAAGTTGCTCCCGGGTTTGCTGTAACTGTGATTCCAAAGTGGCAATTCTGGCGCGGTCCGCCGGATCAGACTGCACCGGCTGCGTGGCTGATTGCAGTCGCGCTTTCAAGTCATTCTGCTCCATCTGGAGACGGGCGACCTGGGCGCGAGCTGAACCCAAGTCGGATGACAAGGAGTCGAGCTGGGCAATCGCCTCGGCTCGATTCGATTTTTCGCGGTCGAGCAATTCCGTGAGTTCGGAAATCTTTTCCTTGGCGACCGAATCGTTCGCCGGGGTTTTGGCCCGGGCGGCCGCAAGTTGCTGCTCCAACTCGGTGACCTTGTCCTGGGTCTGCTTGATGGTGGCTTCTTGTTGGCTGGATCCGGTCCTTTCGTTCTGCAGGGCGCTTTGGGAGGCTGCCAGTTCCTCCCGGGCGGCGGCCAGTGCGGTGGATAAACTGTCGCGTTCGGCTACGCTGGCCTCGCGAGCGGCCAGTGCGTGGTTCAAATCCTCCTGGTTTTGACTCAATGCAGCAATACGGGTGTTGGCCGCTGTCAGGGCTGATTTGGTTTCTTCCAAGGTGCGGCCACGCTGGGCGGCGGTGTCTTCCAATTGCTGGTTTTGTTCACCCAGTGCGGTGGCAACCGTTTGTAAACGCTGCACTTCCTTCTTCAGGTCGGTGATTTCAAGCCCGGTGGAAGCGCGGGTTGTTTGTGCGCGCTCAAGTTGTGCCACTTGGGTATTCAGCTCGGCCAACTCCGAGGTGCTCTTGGCCAGAGCTGCGGCGGCTTCCTCACGGGCGCGCTGTGCGGTGGCTAGGTCGGCCCGCAAGGCTTCGGCTTCCTGTCGCACCCCGGCGAGTTCCTCGTTCAATTTATTCCGCTCGGCTACATCAGTGGTGGCCTGTTCATGCAACCGGGTCTGATTACTGGCGAGTTCCTGCTGGGTTGACGCCAGGACTTGATTTTGCGCGTTCACTTTATCCGTGGCTTCGTTCAGCGCGGATTGGGTGGTAGCCAGTCGGGTTTTGAGTCCGGTGATTTGTTCGTTCAAAGCAGCGAGTTGGGCCGTGGCCTTGGGGTCCGGTGCCGCCGCGGCTTTTTGTGCGGCGCTTAGATTGCTTTGGGATTCAGAGAGTTCCTGTTGGATGGCGGACAGGGATGCTGCCAGTTGGACCTTGTCAGCGAACGCGGCATCGCGCTCGGATTGCAGGACGGCCAGTTTTTTCTGGGCAGCTTCATCGGCGATAATGCGTTCGTTAAGCCGGGTTTCGTGTTCGGACTTGCTCCGGTCAAATTCCTCCCGGTTGGTCGTCAGCTCGCGGGTAAGTCTGGTCACGGTTGACTCGGCCTCCGTCCGGGCAGTTTGCGCTATGGCCAGGCGCGAATTCAAATCGGTGACCTGATCGGTGAGGGTCTCGACCTTTTCTGCCAGGGTGGCCAGCCGGGTGGTGGTTTCCTGGTCCGGTCGGGCCGGAGTGGCGGCGATGGCAGCCAGTCTGGTTTGCAGATGTTGGATTTGATCCTCACTGGCGGTCAGTTTCCCTTGTCCCTCGGTCAACTCCTGCTGCAGGACAGCGAGTCGTTGCTGTTGCTGTTCCACGAGGGTTTGTTGTTGGGCTATATTCAGGTTGGCGGTGGCCGCCTCTGACTTTGCGGCATTCAACTCCGCCGTCAGTTCCGTGATTTGCGCGGAGGTGGCTTGGTTTGCCGTTGTGGTTTGCCGGGAAAGTTTCGCCTGCAGCGTGGCTTCACTTTGGGCTAGATCGGCAATGCGGGCTTGGGCGGCAGTCAACTGCGTGCGGGTTGCGTCAAGATTGCGGTCACTCTCGGCGGCAGACTTTTCGAGCGCTTGATTGTCGGCCCGCAACGCGTTGGAGGCGGCTTGCAGACTTTGGAGTTCACTTTGCAGGGAGGCTATTTTTCCCGATTCCTGCGCAGCTTGCTTGCCTTGCAGTTTGGTCACGGAGACGCGTAGCGTGGCGAGTTCGTCAGCTCCCCGCCGGAGCTCCTTTTGCGCGGTGGCGAGTTGTTCCTTTTGCTTGCTGCTTTCGGATTGGCTGCGGTCGAGTTGTGCTTGGGTGGCAGCCAGGTTGCGGGCCAGCTCAGCCACTTTGTCGGTGGCCTCAGACTGCGCGGATTGGGCGGCAGCCAGGCGGGTTTTGAGACCGGCGATTTGATCGGTCAGGGCGGCGAGTTGGGCGGTGGCCTTGGGATCGGGTG
>JAIPJW010000161.1 GCA_021734075.1 Cephaloticoccus sp. | reverse complement strand
GCCCGAACGCACGTGAAACCATGCCGCTTGGGCCAGACGCAGCGCCAGGACCAATGAACGCTGCTGACCCTCGGAGGCAAAATCACCCGCCGGTAATTTTCGAATTTGAAAATCAAAATCGTCACGGTGCGGTCCGCTCAAGGTCGTGCGAAATTGTTGGTCACGCGCCCTGCCCTGCAGCCAGCGTTCCCGCCAGACGGCAGCGGATGTCCCGTCAAAATTCGGGGTGTAATGCAAACCCGCCGGTTCCGCATCCTGCGCGAGTTCGCGATACACCCGGTCCAGACGCTCATGCAACTCAAGCAAACCTGCCCTCCGCTGGGTCACCAAATCCGCCGCCGCCGGGGCCAACAGCTGTTCAAAGGCCGTCAACTCGGCCTCGCCCGAGCCCCGTTTCAACAAGCTGTTTCGCTCGGCCAGCGCACGATGATATGTCTGGAGCGTGCGCAAATAATCCGCATCCATGGCGGACAAGGTAAGATCGAGCCACCGCCGTCGGGCAGCCGGGGCCCCGCGCACGAGCAACAGGTCCTGCGAGGAAAACACCACCGTGGGAAACCGCCCGAGATGATCCGCCAGCTTGGTGACCCGCTCGTCATCGCACCGGAGTTCCCGCCCCTCCGGTTTCAGGATGATGGTCAACTCGGTGTCACCCGACCGTTCGTGCTCCAAGGCACAGACCAGACCCGCTTCGCGCTTTTCCCGCGCGATCAGCAGTTTTGCTTCCGCGGTGCGGAAGGAACGCAACGCCGTGATAAAGCCCGCCGCCTCGAGGAGGTTCGTCTTACCTTGTCCGTTCGCGCCCAGCAAAAACGTCTGCCGGCCACGGAATGACAATTTCGCCAACGCAACGTTGCGAAAATTCTGGAGCGTGAGTTGGCGCAGTCGCATGAACCCAAAGTAGTGAGTATTGGGTAGTGCGTAGCGAGCATGTTTAGGACTGACACCCCGCCTCGGTCTGGTTTTTTCTACTCGCTACCCGCCACCCGCCATTCGCTACTATTCTCCCCATGACCTTTGAAGCGTCGCTCGCCGAATCCGTCCGCACCCTCTCTGCCCTGTCCGATCTGCGCCCCGCCATCGACGAGGCCGCCCGATTGATGCTCGATACCCTGCGCCACGACAAAAAACTGTTGATTTGCGGCAATGGCGGCAGTGCGGCGGAAGCCGCCCACTTTGCCACCGAACTGGTGGGGCGTTACCAAAAAAACCGGGCCTCGTTGCCCGCCATCGCCCTGTCTTCCGATGGCTCGTTGCTCACCTGCATTGGCAACGACTTCGGGTTTGACCAGATCTTCGCCCGGCAAATCGCCGGCATCGCTCATCCCGGCGACCTGGTGGTGGTGCTGACTTCCAGCGGTAATTCCGCCAATATCATCGCGGCCCTGCACGAAGCGAAAACCCTCGGGCTGTCCAGCGTGGCTTTTCTGGGTCGGGGAGGCGGCAAGGCTCAAGGTCTCGCCACCTGCGATCTGATCATGCCGAGCGAAAGCGGGGCCGCCTGCCAGGAAGCGCATCTCTTTCTCATCCACCATTTTTGCGAACTCATCGACGGCACTTTTGCCTGATCCGCGGTTTTGTGGCTTGCCGCCCGGCGCTTCGGCCGGTTCGCTGCCGGTTCCATGAGCAACGCATCCCCTGCCGAACAAGCCATCATCAAGACCACCTACGGCGATCTGACCATCGCCTTCTGGCCCGAAGTCGCCCCCAAGACAGTGGCGAATTTCAAGAAACTCGCCAGTGAGGGGTTTTACAACGGCACCGCCTTTCACCGCATCATCAAGGGTTTCATGATCCAGGGCGGTTGTCCGAACACCAAGGCCGGCCAAAAAGGCATGCCGGGCACCGGCAGCCCCGGTTATCAGATCAAGGCCGAGTTTAACGACAAGTCGCACGTGCGCGGTGTCATCTCCATGGCCCGCTCCGCCAACCCCGACTCCGCCGGTTCCCAGTTCTTCATCTGCCATGGCGACGCCAAGTTTCTCGACAAGCAATACACCGCCTTCGGCAAACTGTCCGCCGGTGACGACGTGCTCGAGCGCATTGCCACGGTTCCGACCCAAAGCGGTGGCGGCGGTGAGAAGAGCACCCCGATCGACCGCATCGAGGTGACCAGTGTCGAGATCGTCCCTGCGGCCTGAAACTCACCGGCCGACAAACGCGACACCCCCAGGCAGTATCACCGGTTCACGGCTTGTGTGGCCGCTGCCTTTGCAGTTCAGCCTGTAATGAGGCGTGCCGGGTCGCGACGTCCGCGTTCATCTCGTCGCTGGCTGCTTCCTTCAGCCAATTTTCCGCCATTGACCATTCGTGGTCGTCCAAAGCCCTTCGCGCCCGATCCAGATTCAATTGTTGGCTAAGGATATTGATAAGGGCATTGACCCGCTGGCGTTCGTCCGGAAACAGGGGGGCCCGGCGCAGACGGCTCATGAATTTCTCGGCTTGGTCGGTATCGCCTTGTTTAACCGAGCGTTCCAGCCAGACCATGTCCACCTGTGCCTTGAGCCGCAACAGCAGCTTGCGGGCATAGTTCGTGATTCGAAAATCGCCATCGGCCACCAACACCGAATCGAGACGTCCCTTGGCGGTGACCGCCCGCCCGGTTTTCATTTCATAAGCTGCCAGTCCCACCACCAGGATTGGTTGTCCCGGAAAACGTTCGATTCCCGCTTCAAGGACCGTGCGGTCGGAGGGTTCTGGCTCAACAATACAGCCCATCAATCCTGCCATTGCCTCATAGGCCTGAAAAAATGTCGGTCTCAACGCGATCGTCTGTTTCAGCGCGTCCACGGTTTTTCTCACCTCCATTGGGTTGGGTGAATCTGCCGCGGCCTCCATATTCATGAACATGCCCAACCGATTGATCAGCGGGTAAAAATGCGCCAAATAATTGGTGGATCCACGGACCACCGCCTCGGAATAATAATGGTCACGGCCTGCAAGATCACCCTGCTGTTCGGCTAGTTCCGCCAAGCCTTCATAGGATCGCGGGTCCATGGGATTGCGCTGCAGGACCCTTTCCAGCAGAGGTCTTGCCTCATCGGTTCGTCCCTGCTGGAGCAGAAAGAAGGCTTGGGTTGATTCTATGTCGTCGTCCGTCGCCTCCTCGTCGCGTCCCGTCAACAATGTCTCCGCCGGCAACGCGGGTGTGGTCATCTCTCCAAACCGGGTCCGCGCGTAGTAACGATCGAGACGCTGGTCGAGTTCTGAGTAGCTAAGATCAAACACATCCTGAAAGGCCACATCCAGCGGCATGCCCGAGCGGGCTTTTTCCAAGTAAAGGCTCAGGGCATTGATGCCGCCAAGTTCCCCGTCCACCAGCACATAGTTCATCAACAACCAGGCTTGCGCATAAAACAAACCCGCCTGCACCCCATCGGCCGAGTGCACCCGGTTGGGCGGTGCATTCATCACGTCGCGCACAAATAGAAATCCATAACCCTTCAATGTCTGGTAGCGACCGGGATTGTCACCCGCAAACACGGCCCGGTTTCCGTCAAGGTGGAAGGTGGAGAACACCTCCGCCATGCCTTCCTCGACCCAGGTCGGATTAACATGGGGCCGGGCGGAAAAATACCAATGGGTGGCCTCATGAAATATGATCGCGGCCATCTTTTCCTCGTCTGAATCCATGGCCATTCCTATGATGTTTCTCCCTCGTGCCCGCTGGAAAACCCCGAGTAATTCATAGGGGTTGGAAAAATAGTGCGGCTTGATGGGGTTGAAGTCCTTTTGCCTTTTGAAAATCAGCACCGTGACCGGCTCCAGTTGCGCTTCATCCACCGGAAAAAGACTCTCCATGCTGATCCGGAACTGCTCCAACCGCCGGGCCCAATCGCGAGCTTCGCGGTCGTCCGTCTGCGCCAATACGGTGAAATATCTGGTTTCCACCTTGCGCCAAACGTCCTTCCCGCTTCCGAACGAGATGAGTCCCAGTCCGAATGTCACGACGAGACATCCCCGGACCAAGGCTCGAACGGTTGAGTTTACCCCGGATAAAAGCCGAAGCCGGCATTGCATGGTATGCGCAATCTTTTCCATTACGGCTGCAGGTTATTTTTGCAGCTCGCTTTCCAAGGTCGCCAAAATCCGTAACCGCACCCGGTCCTTACCGGGCGCCGCACGCAGCACCTGGACCAACTGTCGGCTGGTTTCGAAGTCGCCCATCCGCCAACGCAGGATCGCGAGGGCGAGATAAGTGTAATGCAAATCCCCAATCTTTGCCGTGTTTCGCTGGACCCGGTTCACGTTGATGATCTCCGGCTCGGCGGCAAACGCTTCCAACAAGGCCAAACCCTCGTAGGCTTCGGCGTAGTCGGGGCAGAGATCGAGCGCGCGCACGAGGCGGCTTCGCAAAGGAGCTGCCATCCCGGCATTGAATCGGTAATTCAAATTCCCGTTGCCCATCGTGTCGTGGATCGTGCCCAACGTTCCTTGCACCAGCACAAACGGATTGTCGCTGCCGAGTTCGGCCGCCTGTTGCCAATAATCCTTCGCCGCCAACAAATCGTTCTTCCGCCACGCGATGGAGCCCAAGGCCTCGGGCACCCGCGCCACCGCGGGGTTGTTTTCCTGCAGGGTGAGCAAACGATAGGTGGCATCGCCCGACTTCCGGGCCAACCACTCCAATTCCGTCAGAGTGCATTCGAGCAGGACCGGATCTGCGGCAGTCAATTCGAAGTGCTTCGCCGCGGTTTTAGTGGGCAACTCTCCGCGATAAAGGTAAAAGCGCCCCCCCCGCAGATAGCGCAGCAGTTCAACATCCATCGCGGAGTAATCCATGCCAAAAGCTTTCTCGAAACGCTCGGGCTCACTCAAATCACCCGCATTTTGCAGGGCCAAAAACCGCGGCAGTGCCCGGCTCAAGTCGTGCTTGGATTTTCCGCACAGCATGTAATGCACCAGTGCCCAAGACCGTGCGTAGAACAATCCCTGGCGAAAGCCCTCATTGTAGTCTTTTGAGTCCCGTCCCATCCGGGCCAAATCCGCCACGCCCATGCCCCGCACTTGATTCAAAAATGTCACGTGGGTTTCAATCGGCGTGCCGATTACAACTTCCCCTTTTACCATGCGGAAAGTGGAGTAGAATTCTGCCAGTCCCTCGTTGAGCCAGAGCGGTGGATTGAGCCCATGGGTCACCAGCAACTGGTGCACATACTCGTGGAATATTATTCGTCTGGCCTCATCCTGGTCCCGACCCAGCCGGATGGCGATAAAGGCGACATCACTCCCACCGGTAAAATATCCGGAAAGTTCCTTGGTTTTGCCATCGAAGATCGGTTTGTAGGGATCAAAATCCTTGTCCCGTCGAAACGCCACCACCCGGGTTGGTGGTTCACGACCCGGCGGCAATTTCATCCCGACCAAAAGAGCGGCCCGGAACTCCTCGAGATCCTCAATCAATTCCCGGGCGTCTGCTTCCGTCGCGTTGCTAAACAACTCAAAATGATCGGTGCGGGTATGAGGCCATGCGTCCTTGGCTGGAGCAACATGGCCCGTAAGAAACGTCAGTAAAACAATGCAAGCGCAACGGCGAAACACGTGCCATAGGTTGGATGGAACCTTGGGACCGACAAGTTGATAATAATATCAACTGTAGCCCAGCGCCTTGCTCACGGCCTCGCAGGTGATTTTGCCGTCGCGGGTGTTCACCCCGGCCGCCAGACCCCTGTGCTCGGCAATGGCCCTTTCGACGCCCTTTTGCACCAACAAGGCGACAAAGGGCTCCGTCGCCTGAGTCAGACCAATGGTCGAGGTTCGACCCACGAGGGCCGGCATATTCGGCACGGCATAATGCACCACCCCGTGTTCAAGATAGGTGGGATTCTCATGGGATGTCGGGCGAATTGTCTCGATGCACCCTCCTTGATCGATCGCGATATCCACAATCACACTGCCGGGTCGCATCTTTTTGACCACATTGCGCGACACCACGATGGGCGCCTTGGCCGCCGGAATGAGCACCGCGCCAATCAGAAGGTCCGCGTCCGACACTTCCGCCTCAATATTGGCCGGGTTGGACATCAAAGTGACCACCCGCCCGCGATACTCAATGTCGAGTGCCTCGAGTTTGCGCATGTCGAGATCAAGCACGGTGACGCGAGCCCCCATCCCGGCAGCCATCTGCACGGCATGGGCTCCGGAATTGCCGGCCCCGATCACCACCACATGACCGGGCATCGTGCCGGGAATACCCCCGAGCAACACACCCGACCCACCGAGCTGCGATTGCAGGCGGTAGGCGCCAATCTGGATCGAAAGGCGCCCGGCGATCTGTGACATCGGCTTGAGCAAAGGATAGGAACCGTCGGTCGCTTCCACGGTTTCATAGGCGATGCCAAGTATGCGTTTCTTCAACAGCACCTTGGTCAACTCCGCCCCGGCCGCCAGGTGCAGGTAGGTGAAAATGGTCTGGCCGGTGCGCATCAGGCCATACTCGGCCGGCAGCGGCTCCTTGACCTTGAGAATCAGGTCGGCCTCGCGCCAGACGCGCCGGGCGCTGTTGGCAATGGTTGCACCGGCCGCACGATACTCGGCGTCAGTAAAACCGGCACTGATCCCGGCGGATTTCTCCACCAGCACCTTGGCGCCGAGGGTGACACATCGCCGACACAAACTCGGGGTCATGGACACGCGGGTTTCGCCGATTTTGATTTCTTGGGGAACTCCGATTAGCATGGTTTGATCGCACAAAGAAGGCCGCCAAATGCAACGAGGAAACATGGGGTGCGCCCCGGCAAAGGCTCGCTTCCTCCAAATGGCTTAGACCCAATGTCCTATCATGATTAAACCCCTGAACCTCGTCGTCGCCTGTGCAGAAAACCGCGTCATCGGTCATGGACGGAAACTGCCCTGGAGCATCCCGGAGGACATGGCGCACTTCCACGCCGTGACCGCCGGGCAGATCGTCGTGTTGGGTCGGGTGTGTTATGAGATCTGGCCCCGGGTTGCGCTGGATGGACGGCTACCGGTGGTCATTACGCGCAATCCCAGCCTGATCCCCCCCGGTGTGCGTGTGGCGGACTCCGTCGACGCCGCCTTGGCCATCGCGCAAACCCTGCCCGGTGAAATCATGATTTGTGGTGGCCAGCTCATCTATGAGGAAACCTTGGCACGCGCCGACCGCATCTACCTGACCTTGGTGCACGCAAACGTGACCGGGGATGTGTATTTCCCGGAATGGCGGCATCTCGCCTGGCGCGAATCTGCCGTGCGTGAATCCCGGAACGAAGCTTATCGTTACACGTTTTCCACGCTCGAGCGGGTCAGGCCTTAGGCTCGGTTTTCGCTGCAGGCTTGGCGCAGGTGCTCAAACCAAACGGCACGTAGGCCGGACAAAAACGGAACACCCCGGTCAACAAGGGCACAATGCCGATGAGACCCCACCAATTGCCATAGTAATAGCCGGCACCAAGCACGATGAGACCGACCAAGATCCGCAGACCACGATCAATCGAGCCAACATTAGTTTTCATAGGAACAATCCTCCATGGAAGA
>JAIPJW010000160.1 GCA_021734075.1 Cephaloticoccus sp. | reverse complement strand
ATGATCCCGGTCGCTTTCACTCGAACCCGATGACCCGTCCGTCGGCCGTGCCGATGATCAGATTGCGGCCCGGACCGCGATGATCACCTGGTCGGGGAATGGCCGTAACGGCTGCCCCCAGGTTGATTCTGCGCTGTATTTCCCCGGACGGCAGCAGCAACCAAATGAAACCCTTCCGTGCCACCACAGCCAGGCGACCATCCGGCAAGGCCCAGACGAGCTCCGCTGCTTCCCCGATCCAGACCACCCACACCCGTTGACCGGAACTGCTTTCCACCGCCACCACGTAACCCGCCTCGGAGGTGACATAAACCCGCTTCGCCGCCGGGCTAAAAACCAGCGCGGATGCACAAGCACCCACGTCGCAATCCCACTTCACCTTGCCGTCGGCCCCATAGGCGATCAATTGGCGGCAATTCGTGTCCACCGCCGTGATCGTCTCCAACCGGCCATCGCCATCAATGTCCGCCTGTTGCAGGTCGCGCAGGTTCGCGGGCAGACCCCAGCAGGTAAGATCGGCGCGCTGCATGTTTCCGCGCACGGTGCCGTCACCATTGAGCAGGACCACGTAACCATGAATCGAGGGTCGCGAGGTGCCCCCCAGCAGGGTGAATTTTCCCTCATGCCGTCCCGGCCACATCGCGGTGAAGACGCCCCATTGAATCGGACGCTTCCAAAGTTCACGACCTTCGAGATCGAAGGCATAGACGCGCCGATCGGCATTGCTGATGAGAATTTCCTGCCGTCCATCGTCATTGATATCCGCACAGGCGATTTCCCGAACCCGGCTGCGGCATTCACTCCAATTCGACCAGGGCAGGGAGATCCAGGGAATATCAACCGTCCAACAGATGCGACCGGCATCATCCACCAGGGACAACGCTCCGCTTTCCTCCCCCACCACCACCCCCTCGGTTGATATTTCCAGCGAGAGAATCGGTTTCTTGAAAGCTGTCCGCCAACGCTCGCGCAGCCTTTCATCAAGCGCGACGACCATCCCGTCGGCTGTGCCCACCACGCGGCTTGTTGGACGGGCGGCGACCGCGGTGATTGATTTCCCCGGGAAGTGAATTTCCGGGCCCTCAGAATTCCCGGGCGGGAATTCCGGGATCAGGGGCAAAGCGCGCAGCGCCGGGCTCGTCACCGCACGGCCGGGCCGCCCGAGCAGCAAATTCGTGCCGGTATTTTGCACCGCCATACCACACCCCATGGCTGCGTCGCATTGCAGTGTCACGGCGAACGATTCTCCGGAACCATCCACGACACTGAAGCCGGAGCCAATCCTGCGTAGTTTGAATGATGTTTCGGGGTTTGCCTCCGTCCAGATCAACCCTCCCAAAATAATCTCCCCTCCGGCATCCACGTCGGCCCGCATCCGTTCGGCCAACCCCAACCCGGTGTCCATGCAACCTTCCGCTTCAACCGTGCTGGCAATGTGCAGCACCCTCACCTGGTCCTCCACGGTTTGCCGGATGGAAAAAACTCCTGCCTGCACCTCGCGCTGGCCCCGGGGATACCAAAATCGCTCCACCAACAGTTCACCCACTTTGTGCGCACCATCCGATCCAGCACCAGCGTCCAGGCGCCGCGCTTGCGCAGAACATGCCGTTCCCAAGTCGTGTCCCCGATCCCGCTCAAGACGGAACCTGCGGCGGAAAAATCGCCGGACACCTCCTGGTAAAGCAATCGCGCATAACGATGCACGTGGTCCAGCCCGCGGCCGTTAAACACCACATTCACTCCATTTTGCGCGCGAACTCCCTGGGCGCGGTCATAGCTCGCCACCGTGCGGAACCAGTCCACGCCGGCTTCGCGCAACCACACCAGGCAATTGGCGTCCTGAAAAGAATGCAGTCCGCCGGAGATGCCATCCAGGAGGAGATAAAATGATTTGTCCGACCAACCCTCGCGCCAGGCCAGTTTGTCAAATCCCTCCGCTGCACCGACCGTGATCTTGAAAATGCCCTCGGGATTATAGGCGGGGGTCTCGATGGTGTGATACCACAAGGGATCGACCGGCGCGACGGTGAGGCCGAGCATGGAGCCCCGCCGTTGCAGCGCGGTAGTGGTGGCAAAGGATCGCAGCACTTCCTCGAAACTGGCCGGCAGCGGTGAATCCGCCGGTTTGCTCAAGCGCAACCGGGCCGCAGCCCGCACGAAGGCTTCGCCCTCACTTTCCAAACTCAGATAGGAGGAATCACCAGTCACCACCGCGCAGTTCGCCAGATAGACCCGCGGACCATCCACCCCATGGGCCAGGAGCGCGCGATCCGCCGCCTGCCGGAATGCCGGGCTCGTGAAATAGTCCTGCCGGCCCGTGGCCATGGCATAAACCAGCGTGTTGTGCATGGATGCGGCCCACTGGTGACCCCACGAATCCTCGGCCGGCTTGGCACTGGTGAGTTGAGGGGCAAAAAGTTGGTCCGCGATGACCAGCCAATCCTTCGCCTCCGGCAGTTGGTGGCGCCGATCGAAATAACGTCCAACGAAGAAGGCATCGAGAGCCGCCCGGGTGTCATGATTGAAACGCACCGCATGGGTCCCGGCCCGATCCGTGATCTGCGCCACGCCTTCGCCGGATCGCTCTAGATAAAGAAACATTGCATCGAAATCCCGCCGGTCCTCCGGCGTAAACAGCGGGTGGTCCTGCACCAGATCCCAAACCAGCAGCAGCACGTAGATGCGACCGTGTATTTGCGTGGGGGCCTCGGGATTCGGCGCATACACATCGTGGGCGCGATAGTAATGCAATTCGCGACGAAACAGCGCGAGGTAGCGTTCATCCGCCGTGCGCAAATAGCCGAGGGCGCAGGCCGCAATGTGCTCCATGTATTCCCAACTGCCAGATTCGCCCACCCGCGCCCAGACTTCATTCGCGTCGACCAGGTAGCGGGTCATGTCCATGTCCGCCGTCGTCGTCCATTTTCCCAATCGCACCTCGTTAAAGTAGCCCATGACCGGGCCCTGTTGTTGCACCCGTTCGACCAGCTTGCGGGCTGCTGCGCTCACGCCCTCGCGGTCACTACCCCCGACCAGGATCACATGCGCCCCGGTGCCCAAGGGGTCGCGAATCGTGCGCAGGACGTAGCCCCCGGGGCCCGGGAATGCCAGATCAGTAAAATCGTAGGCGGCATAATACAGCGTGCGCACCGTGGTGCTGACCATCAGGTTGCCCAAGACCAGTAATGGACCGCTGCCCACCAGGGCCGCGGGTTCGTTCTCGGTCATCACCACTCCTTTCTTCCCCACCAAGCCGGCCAAGGCATCCGCCAACTTGCCGGCCATCGTCGCATAGGCCGCGCCGGCCGGATGCACGATGCGCAGGCCGGGGTCGGTGAGGTCGATGCGCAACTCCGGCAACGCTGAAAGCTCAATTGCAGCGGCATCATTCATGGGCTGCATCAACCTCACGACCCGTGTCTAGTAACTGCCCTTGGGGCCCACCGGCGCGAGTTCGGGATGGGCGGCGCGATGCTCCTCCAATTCCCGCTCATGCGGACAAAGTTCGCCGCGAAAACGGATGCCCCCGTGCGAGAGGTTGATACTCATCGCCACTTCGTTCCCCGCCTCAACCCAGTGGGGCGTGAGCAGGGCATTCCACAATACATCACCGGGCTTCATGTTGAAACAAAGCGCATCCGCTTCACTCAAACCGGCCGGACGCCTAAACTCCGCCGGTTTATAATTCACCCGCGTTTCGCGGGGGGCCCAGCGATCCGGATCCTGCAGTCCGCAGAAGCGCTTCGTCCCGTAAATCTGCCACGCCAGCACATGTGAGAGGTCCATGTGGTAATTGGTCGCACAGCCCCGGCCGCTGATGAAAACAATCGGGTAGCAACGCTCAAAGGTGAAACCCGCGGCCCGTAACGCCGCCTGCCAGGGATCGAGCACGCCGGCTTTGAAGCCGTGCAGGAACCGGCCCGGGGCGTCAAACCGGGCCAGACTGAAGTGTGCCAAACCGAAGGAAGCTTTGAGCGCTTGCGTCAGGGGCATCGCCCGAAACTGTGCCGCCACGTCGGTCAGTTCCAACCGGTCGCTGCGCGTGCCGGGGGTAATCCGTGCATCTGGGTCTTCACGCAGTTCCGCGACAACCTGTGCCAACGGCGGCACCGTGAAGGCGAAGGGCACGCACTCGCCGGCCATGAGAAAATTTCGCGCCCCGGCCCAGCGCTGCTGGAACTCGTGCCAGGTGTTAACCGATTTCACTGCGGCTGGGTCCATGGGCGCAACGGTGCGAGATCGCCCGCGAATGACAATACCGGGATGAGGCAAAATTAGGCTTTGCTTGGTGCGGTCCGGCCGACGGCAACAACGGGACCGGGATAAGGTTCGGGGCGGATAGGACCACGCTCAATCCGCGGTCACCGGGACTTGGGCTACAACCAGCTCAACGATCAGGTCGACCCACGTGGCGGTCGGCATACGCGCCACGTTGATCACCAAATCGTAGGCTTGGGGCGTCTCGACATCAGCCCCAAAAACAGACCGCACGTATTTGCGCCGGGCGTTGTCCGTTTGCAGGTTGCGGGTCATGGCCTCGTCAACCGATACATTCAACTCCCTCGCCTTGAACTCGGCCCGGTAATCCTTGCTGCCCACCAGGCGCAAATGCAGGCCGTGCTCGATCCTGTCCGTGGCGAAATTGGCGCCCCGCCCCACCAGGATCACATGCCCGGCCTGGGCCAGCTGCCGCATCATCTCATTGGTGAGGTGCGTGAGCTCCCACAAACTGGGATGGATGCCGGTGATTTCACCAAAGGAGGATTGGATCTCCGAAACCTTGTCCTCCGGCAGCAGGCTCGCGAGGAAGGGCGAGAGACCCCGTGAGGACAACATGGTCTCAACCAGATTGCGGTCGAACACCGTCCAGGGTTTGCGCCCGGGCAGCCGTTGGTCGAGCTGCTTGGCCAGCGTGTTGGTGAACTCGGTGACTCCGGTTCCCGTTTCACGCGAAACCGTCACGAACGGGCCGGTGGGACTGCCATGGAAGCCGGGACCGGTGTGTGACGCATGTATTTTGATGTAGGACTCCGCATACAACAGTGAAGGTTGAGGATTCATACTGCCTCCTTTTTTGGGTTGATCCAAGTTTAGTCACATGCGCGTCACAATAAAGGGTGAATGCTGGGCATTTCTTGTCTTCTTGGCCTTTGCCCCAAAGCAAACGCGAATGCTGACCGGACTCCTCTCCACCGTCGTGAAGCGGCTCGACACCAACAGCAAAGCCCACGGTCAACCGTTAGCGGTCGTCAATTCATCGTAGGCCACGGCCAGGTTGCCCTGAAGCCGGTTGGGCGCGGCGCTGTGGAAATCCGGAAACCCCGGCAGGTTGGCGAGTGCAGTGATCTCCGCCTTGGACTTGCCGTTGGCGATCTCACGTTCGACGTGGTCCAGCAATCCACTGAGATAATCCCGAAATACCGGGAGGTCAGCCTGACTGCCCGTCACCCCAAATTTGGCACTGCCATGCCCAAAGATGTAAATGGCATCCCCGGGATACTTTTTGACGGCTTCATCCAATACCGTGATCCAGTGCCGGATGCTGGCTCCGGCGGGACGGTCGATGACCGGATAAAGCCGATTGAAGACCAAGTCGCCCATGTGCACCACATTGGCCCGTTCGAAATGCACCACGGCATCCCCATTGGTGTGGGCCGCGCCAAAATAGGTCGCGGTCACCACCTCCCCGCCCATTTCACGCCGCCAGGAAACATCGAATGTCTCATTCGCCACCACCACACCTTCCGTGGTGCCGTTACGGGCGGCATCCCTGAGTTGCAGCCCGGGCACATTGGTCTGCGCCACAAGGGTTCGGGCGGCCGGCTTGAACACCGGATTTCCACTCGTGTGGTCACGATGGTGATGGGTGTTGATGACGACGTCCAGCGTCCGACCGGACCGACCCGGCAGGCCCTCCAAGCAAAAGGCCGCCGTGCCGGGGAACTGGGTATCCACCACCGCCAGTGCGGCAGGATCAACCAACCAGCCAATGGTGCCGCCCCGACCTGAAAAATAACCGACATTGCGCCGCAGCGGATAAAAAGCCCCGGCCGCTTCGCCGGTTGCCTGAGCCAGGAGCGGGGAACGGGTCAGAAATCCCGCTGCTCCCAGCATGGCGGAATGTTGGATGAAGGTGCGGCGGTTCATGCACCCAACATGGCAGTCCTGTCCCGTTCCGCAAAAATTTTCTGTAACCTAAGTCACTGAGTCAGGTTTCCCCAGGCAACCAGCAATGTCCGCCTCCAACCGTGATCGCCGATCTCCAAGAATTGAATGCCGCCCATACCCCGGACCAACTCACCGGGGCCAAACCCGGGGAATCCCTTCGTCCCGGCAAACTTGTCGGGCGGCATCCCCGTCAATCCGTCGAAACCCGGCCGCAGCTGGCCGGGAATTTTTCAGCATTCACTATTTCCAGCCGCCCTGCGGTGGTTAAACATAACCGCACCCGTCCCGTGGAAAACCATACCCCAAAATCCGACCACGAACTGATGCTCGCCGTCCGCCACGGTGAGCTCGACGCCCTGGGCGAACTTTTTGAGCGCCACCATGGCCCCTTGTATGGCTTTTTGACCAAGTTGACCAACGACCGTTCGGCCGCGGAGGATATCGCGCAGATCGTGTTTCAACGCATCCTGAAATACCGGCACACCTACCGCGATGAGGGCCGCTTCAGCACCTGGATGTATCACCTCGCCCGGCGGTGTGCAGTGGATCATTATCGCAAGACCCAAAAAACCCCCACGGCCATCGACCCGGCCGATCTGCATCACCACGCGGACGACCAGCCGCAGGCCGATCAAAGTGCCACCACGCGTGACGACCATGAAGTGCTGCACCACGCCTTGAACCGGCTGGACCGGGATGACCGCGAGATCCTGCTCCTCAGTCGCTTCCAGGAACTCTCGTTTTCCGAAATCGCCTCGATCCTCGAATGTTCAATTGGCGCCGCCAAGGTCCGCGCCCATCGCGCCCTGCGGCAACTGCGCGACATCTATTTTCAAATGCAAAAGGAGAATCTGACATGAACTGCACCCACGCCCAGGAGCGACTCACCGAGTTGCTTGATCCCCGCAATGCCACCGCCACGACCGATGAAGTCCGGCAGCACCTGACGCACTGCCCCGATTGCCAACGGGAATTCAGCTCGCTCCAACGCACTCTGGCCACCCTTGACATCATGCCCAACGAACAACCGAGCCCGCGCCTCCGCGCCAACTTTTACGCTATGCTCGAGGAAGAAAAGCATTCCGCCGCCAGCGCCGTGACCACCACCCCCCGGCGCAAGCGCATGGCACTCTGGAGTTGGATCCTGTCCCCCCTCGCCGCCTGCGGGCTGCTCGCCCTCGGGTTTGTGGCCGGACAACGCAGTTTGCCGGCGACGGCGCCGGTCGCGGCCACCGACATTACCACCCAACAGCAATTGGCCGCCCTGCAAAGGAAGGTCGATTCCATGGACCAGGCGGTGAAATATTCCCTGCTCCAGCAGCAACCCGCCGGTGAGCGCCTCAAGGGTGTCCTGGCTACGCAGGATTTGAAGTC
>JAIPJW010000159.1 GCA_021734075.1 Cephaloticoccus sp. | reverse complement strand
CTGCCCGACATGATCCCGGCATAACTGTTGGTGCCCGAGGCATTCACCAACGTGCCATCATTCGAGATTGCCTCGGTGCCGACCGCAATCCCGTTGGTCAGGGCCAGAGTGGCCCCAGACGAGATGGTGGTGCCCCCCGCAGTCGAACCCAGACCGCTGGCCTGCGCCAGCGTCGTGGTGCCGGCGGAAAGAGTGGTGGTGCCGTCATAGGTATTGGCACCGGCGAGCACCAGGTTGCCCGAACCGCTTTTGACCAAATTGCCGGCCGTGCTGACATTACCATTGGCGATCACGCCGTTGATCGTGGTGGTGCCCGTGCCACTCATGGTCAGGGTGCGGTTGGTGCCGTCATCGGACAGGTCGACATTATTGACCGTGACCGTGCCCGTGCTGTTGTTTTCAAATTCACGGTCGCCCGCCCAGTTGATCAGCGTGTCCTGATTGTCGATGTCACCGGTGCCCGCCAGGGTGAGTTTAGGCCCGTTGAGACGAATCTCATCAATGGTGGCACCACCCGTGGAATTGTAGGTCAAGGTGCGCGAACCGGCGAGTTGCAACCGGCCGCGGATGTCCAGGATCCCGGATCCGTCGATGGTGAGATCACGGCGATGGGTCAGCACGCTATCGATACGTATCCCCCCGGTGAGGTCCCAGGTCTGGTTTGCGTTCAGATAAATGTTCTGAAACCTCTGTTCCCGGTCGTCACTGTTGGTCAGACCACCGGCCCCAATGCGAACCTGATTGCTGGTAAAATCGAATTCGCCGGCGACCACCGCCGCATTGAATACGACGGCTTCAACATCACGATTTGCCCCGTCAAGGGAAATGGCGGTTGTGCCCGCGGCGAAATCATCGGCGTCGAATTGGACCGTGTCCGTGGCCAAGGGAATCGAGCCTGAATCCCAATTGGCCCCCGTCGACCAGAGCCCATCGCCCGCACTGCCATCCCATATGATTTGGCCGGAAATCTGTCGCACGCCAACCAAGGCAATCGCCATCACCAGCCATAGCCGCCCCCCCCGCAACCATGACAAGTTCCGACCACCCAACACCCAGTCCTCGGGTGAATTGCGCTGCATAGGGGTATTCACCTGCAATAAGGATAACAAATAGCATCCGATTAACAAGTCTCATAACCTTCTGCTTTCGCCCTCATTCAACGTGAATTTGGCAGGTAAATCGGATGATTTTACTCGCGCATGCATGGCAGTCGGCAAGCATCCTGATTTCCCATGAAATCCGGCTCCTCGCGTGTCGCTTCGACTACCCCACACAATCGCGCTGCAATTCGATCGACCCAAGCCAATGTGCCGGTCGAGCTATCATTGGCGACCAGGATGGCCTACGCCGATCCGTTCAACCAAATAGCGCTTGATGTTTTTTGCACCGATCCCGCGGGTATTGAGCGGCGGATCACTGCCTTCTGGGCCGGAGGCAAAGTCTGGCGGTTTCGCTACTCCTCGCCCCTGATCGGAACCCACAATTTCCGAACCGAATGCTCCGTGACTGCTGATGCTGGTCTGCATGGGAAAACCGGCGCAATCCAGGTCACGCCCTACCGGGGCAAGAATCCGCTTTACGCGCACGGCCCGGTGCAAGTCGCCGATAACAAGCGCCACTTTGAACACGCTGACGGCACGCCTTTTTTCTGGCTTGGGGATACCTGGTGGATGGGACTTTGTGATCGGCTGAAGTGGCCGCAGGGTTTCAAGCAACTCACGGCCGACCGCGTCAAGAAAGGCTTCAATGTCGTGCAGATCATCGCAGGACTTTACCCCGACATGCACGCGTTTGACCCTCGCGGGGCCAATGAGGCCGGGTTTCCTTGGGAGGAAGGCTATGCACACATCCGCCCCGAATACTTCGATGCCGCGGACAAAAAACTGGCCCACTTGGTCGCCAACGGCATCACCCCCTGTCTCGTCGGTGCCTGGGGCTATTTCATTTCCTGGATGACCATGGACCAGTTGAAGGCCCATTGGCGCTACCTCATTGCCCGCTACGGCGCTTGGCCCGTGATCTGGTGCACGGCGGGTGAAGCCAACCTGCCCTGGTATCTGGCGAAAAACTTCCCGGAGGACGATCGCACCATGGTCAAGGGCTGGACTGAAATCATGCGTTATGTCCGCGCCACCGATCCTTTTCTCCGCCCCGTCTCCATTCATCCCACCGCGATCAAACGTTATTCCGCGCGCAATGCCACCGAGGATGAAGCCTTGTTGGATTTCGACTTGATGCAGTGCTTGCACGCCCAGAATGAGGCGATCGGTGTCATGACCAAGGCCGTGCGTGAAACCTACGCGGCCTCCCCACGCATGCCGGTCATCAACGGCGAACCTTGTTACGAGATGCTTTTCGGCACCATCACGGCTCCCTGGCCGCGGCATGCATTCTGGTCCTGCGTGTTGAACGGGGCCATGGGTCATACCTACGGCGGCAACGGCATCTGGCAATGCAACCAGCCGGGCATCCCCCACGGGGCTTCACCGCACGGCGGCAATTACGGCAATACGCCGTGGCAGGAAGCGATGCATTTCAGCGGCTCCACGCACTGCGGAATCGGCAAACGCGTGTTGTCCCGTTACGACTGGAGCAAGTTTGAGCCCCATCCCGAATGGGTCGGTTATGCCGGCAATGTCTGGCTGTCCTTCGCCAACGCCAAATGGATTTGGACATCGA
Source organism: Cephaloticoccus sp. (assembly GCA_021734075.1). Lineage (GTDB taxonomy): Bacteria > Verrucomicrobiota > Verrucomicrobiia > Opitutales > Opitutaceae > Cephaloticoccus. The sequence continues at coordinate 4,869 of JAIPJW010000159.1, read as the reverse complement.
ACGCCGCCCCGGCCAAGGACGCCCCCAACCGCCGGAGTTATTTCCGCAAGACATTCAATTTGCCCAAAGGAAGGAAAATTCTCAGCGCCCGGCTACGCTTTGCCGGCACCAATCACGTCGAGACCCAACTCAATGGCGTCTCCGCCGGATACGGTTTTGAGTGGCACACCGGGTCGCAAAGCAATGATCGGGCCTCCTTGCTCAAACCCGGTCGCAATGTGCTCACCATCTGGTGCGAGCACCGACCTGCGACCGGCGACCAACCCGGACTCATCGCCACGTTGGAAATCCGTTACTCGAACGGTCGGTTTGACCATTTCGTCACCGATGACTCTTGGAAGGCCTGGACCAACAAGGTCGGCGGCTGGGACACCCTTGATTATGACGATGACGGTTGGCCCGCGGCCCGGGTGGTGGGCCACTACGGCGACCAGCCTTGGGGCGAAATTGCCTTGCCCGACTCCAGCCTGCATGGACCACAATGTGCCGGCATCCCCGGCCAGGAGCGGGTCATCTATGTGCCCCACGCCGAACCCATCGTGGTGCGCGAGCTCCCGCCCAAATCCATCCAGCATGCCATCTGTGTCGATCCCGTCACGGGCAAAGAGCAAAAGCTCGGACGCTTCACCGTCGCCCGGGATGGCACTTGGAAGTGCCCGCCACCCGTGGGCAGCGACCACGACTGGATTTTGTTGATCAAAAGCTGATCCAGCCTCCGGCGCGTCACATCCATTCCCGTCCCGACTGGTTGATGACCGGCGTGGCCTTGTTCATGCCGATCCCGCCGAGTTGTCACCGGACATTCCCGTAATGATCCGCGCGCCGCGCTTGTAGGTCAGATAGGAATAGGTCCATTGAAACAAAACGGAGAGCTTGTTGCGAAATCCAATCAGGAAGAGCAGATGCACCGTGAGCCAAAGCAGCCAAGCGGGGTATCCGCTGAAATGAAACCGGCCCAGCATCGCGACCGCCTTTGATCGCCCAATGGTCGCCATGCTGCCCTTGTCACGATAGGCGTAGGCCGCCCGTTGGGCCGGGACGGTCCCGCCGGACCGAATATCCCCCGCCAAGACCAGAGCCGCATGCTGGCCCATTTGAATTGCCGCCGGACAGACTCCCGGAACGACCGTGCCTTTGTGATCGATCAGCGTCGTCATGTCACCCAGGGCAAAAACCTCGGGATATCCCGGCACACTGAGGTCCGGGAGGATTTTTACCCTGCCGGCCCGGTCCAGTTCGACCCCCAATTGCCGGGTCAGGGGATGAGCCGAGACCCCGGCACCCCAGATGATATTGGCCGCGCGAATGACATGATCAGTCAATTCGACCTCGCTCTCCCGGATGGCCGTGACCTTCGTGTTTGTCAGCACCTCGACGCCGAGCCGTTTGAGCTGCCGCAAGGCACTAGCTGAAATGTCGGCGGGAAACGATCCCAACACATGGTCACTGCCTTCCACCAGGATCACCCTGGCCTTGCTGGGGTCAATGTGGTCAAAATCGCGTTGCAACACCGTCCGGGCAAGTTCTGCAAATGCCCCCGCCAATTCCACCCCCGTCGGACCGCCGCCCACCACCACAATCGTCATCAACTCCTGCCGTTGCGCGGTATCAGATTCGGTTTCCGCCCGCTCAAATGCGCGGAGAATCCGTCGACGAATGCGCAACGCATCGTCCAGGGTCTTGAGTCCCGGCGCAAACCTGGCCCACTCATCATGCCCGAAATAACTGGTCACTCCACCCAGCCCCAGGACAAGATAATCATAGGGCAAACGGCCGGTGGCATGCCGAATGGTGCGGGTGCCAAGATCGATGCCCGTCACTTCAGTCATCAACACCTCCAGGTTGGGTTTCCGGTTCAAAATCGCGCGAATGGGCTGGGCAATATCCACCGCCGAAAGCCCGGCAGTCGCGACTTGATACAACAGGGGCTGAAACAGGTGGTGATTCTGCCGATCCAGGACTGTAATCCTTGCCAGATCCCCCGGGAAACTCTTGCAGAAATTGAGCCCCGCAAATCCGGCCCCGATGACCACAATGTGCGGCCGTTTGACGGTGTCATCCGATTTCATGGCCCGGCAGCCTGCCATATGAGTCACCTTCTGCCAACCCCACCGGTTGAAATTTGCTGTTCTTCTGCCGTAAGTTAATTTCTTGATAACCCCTCTTCGCATGAAAAAGCCCGTCAACATCCAGCTAATCGGACAGGAAATCGGCATCGTCTGGTCAGACGGGACGGAAAGTTTCTATCCCTGTGACCAGTTGCGCGCCGCCTCCCCCAGTGCGGAAACCCAGGGTGAACGCGACATTCTTGGCCAAAAACACGGCGGCGACAACCAGCGCAATTTCAGCGGGGTCACCGTCGTCGGCTGGCAATATGTCGGCAACTATGCCGTGCGCTTCGATTTCAGTGATGGCCATCGCACCGGCCTCTATTCCTACGACTACCTGCTGAATCTGACGGCCCAAAAATAATCCTTATGAGCACATTTGTATTCCCCGCCCGCACCTCCCATGCCGAGATCGAACTCGGCACCTTGCTGCAGCCGAAGTTTGGTCCCGACGGCCTCATCCCCTGCATCACCAGTGACCATGTGACCAACGAGGTGCTCATGTTTGCCTTCATGAATGCGGAGTCCTTCGCGCACACCCTGCGCACCGGCAAGGCGACTTATTGGAGCCGTTCACGCAACAAGCTTTGGACCAAGGGTGAAGAGTCGGGCAATGTGCAACTGGTCAAGGCCGTGCTGACCGATTGCGATCAGGATGTGATTCTGCTCAAGGTCGAGAACGTCGGCGGGGTCGCCTGCCACAACGGCTACAAGTCTTGTTTCTACCGGCAACTCGCTCCCGGGGCCAACGTCGACGATCCGGCCAGTCTGAAGCTCGAGTTCGCCGCGCGCCGCGTGGTGGATCCGGCCAAACTCTACAAGAAGTAGGTGCGAAACTCCTGCCTATCGGCGTTTGTTCCCTCTCGGTGCCCCTGTCTGGCACCAAGCCCGCTGGCGTGCCCTCGGTGCCCGGCTCGGCCTCCTTTCGGTCGTGTTCGGCCATCGGCAACCGGTGCGGCGCGTGCTGCAATAGTGCTACTCAATCCGGAGCAGACCCATATAGAAACAATAGAACTTGGTGGTAAGGCTTTCGGAGACACCTACCGCAACTCCATGAAGCCTCACCCATCCTACTCGGCGCTTGCCGGGCAGGCAGTCAGGCAATCATATTTCACCGTGCACCCCACCATAATCAGGCCCTTGAGTAAGGCCGAATGACACTGTTCAGCAGAGAGTTCACATGCGCCTATTCGATCATATTGATCTTCGAGTCAGGAACTTGGCGGAGGCGGATCCGTTCTACGCAAAAATATTACCGGCACTTGGTTTCCCCGCTCGCTTTGAGGAGGAGGGCTGCGTGAGCTACGATGCGGTCAGTGATCATCCGAAGCCGGAGTGTATTAACCTTACTGAAGATCGAGCCCACGCGCCAAATCAGACACGGATTGCGTTCTGGCGGTCTACCAGGGAAGACGTTGATTCCTTTGCCGCCATTTTGAAGGATGCTGGCGCACGCAATATCGAAGGTCCCGAGTTATGCACCGAATACAGTCCCGGATATTATGCCGTGTTTTTTGAGGACCCGTGCGGTAATCGTTTTGAAGTTTGCTGTCGTTGTGCGAAATGAAAGAACCGACCCAGCCGTTTGAGACAACACTCGGGATGTGGCGGTAAATCGCATGGCCCAAGTCCGCCAGCATTTCACTTATTTTCTGGCCACCCTGCGCTCACCCGCGCGTGTCTCTCCGGTGACGTTCAGTCCAAAGTCCGCCAGACCACGTGATTCTTCAGCACATCGCCCAGACCCGCGCCGCGACCGCCTTCGGTATAGAGCACGCCGGGATTTGAGGACAATTCGTTGAAGCCGGTGGCGCGTTCGACGCTGGGCATCCATTGCGGTTCACCGGTGATGCCGCCGCCGAGGAGTCCGGCGGAAAACGTCCTGCCGCCGTCGGTTGATTCGAAGCGCACAAGACGCGTGCTCGGGTGGCCCCAGTATTGGCCGCCGTCGGACAGATCGAGCAAAGGCGCGAGGAGGATCAAACGGCCATCGTTCATGCAAGCCATGCCGCCGGACAGGATCAGCGCGTGGTTGCGCAATTCGGGCGGGAGAAACGGATTGAGGTGAAGATGATCCCAACCGCCAGTCGCGTTCGGCGTGGCCAAATACCCCTGGGCGCTGTGTTCAAGGCGATCACTGTAAGCGACAAAAACCTTCCCGTCGGGGCCGAGCACGGTCGCGCCGGCCTCGGCATGCCGACCGTCGGCGGAGCGCGTGCGGAAAATCACCTCGGCCGTGTCCAGCGTCGCGGGCAGCGGGATCGGTGTGCCGTCGAGCTTCTGCCACGTGTGGCCCTCGTCGGGACTGCGCATGGCGCCGACCCATGTGTAGGACACCGGCGGGGTGTCGTAGGATGGTTGTTCGTAAACGCGGAACGTGAGCACCATGCCGCGGTGATCGGCCTCCCAACTCATCGACGCGGCGTATTGGCTGTAATTGATTCGCTGTGACTTGAGGATCGCGCCCTGGCGGGTCCACGCGCCGCCGGGCGGCTTGCGCCAGAGCTCGAGTTCCCACGGTTCCTTTTCATAGGAACGCCGCGCGGTGAGGATCAGCGTGCCGTCTTTCGCACAAACCAAAGTCGGATAAGTCAGGTCCGCGCCGAACTGCTCCAGCGGCAGCCACGCCGACGCATCGTTGGGCTGCACGGAACGGTGATAACGAAACGGATGATGATGCGAGTAATAGACGATGTGCAGATAGCCCTGCGCATCGACGGTGAGCGCGGGGCCGCCGTGATTGTCCACCGCCTCGCCGACC
>JAIPJW010000158.1 GCA_021734075.1 Cephaloticoccus sp. | reverse complement strand
TGTTGAGGTCGGGCTCGTGGCGCTGACCCACATCGACCACCGCGGTGGCCGGATCGGCCAGATCGGCGGGGGGCGGCTCCCGTCCCACCACGGGGGTGGGGAAGGAGGCAAGCAGCACGCAGCAGGCGAGGAACTCATCTTTGTGGGCACTGCCCGGATGCGTCAGGATTGTGGTAAATGGCGTCATTCACTTCCATCCCAGCACAACCGACCGACAAAAGCCATGCGACAGATGACAGCCCGGAACTCCGGCTATGATCCAGACGACAGTCGTCGATGCGGCACCGCTCCGCAGGATCGTGCTTCAATGCCCCGGTTCATGCTACTTGGTCACGATCTTATTGGGACTTGAACACGGCCCACCTCAATTGCTCGTCAGTTCATTATGCGAAGCTCAATAGGCGCAATATGTGCTGGCCTGTTCTGGGTGCCTGTAGTTCTTTTTGTCCCGGCATGAACACCAAGCCCACGGTCCTCTTCATCGATGACGACGCCACGACCCGGAAGCTTTTCACGGGTGGATTGGCTGCCGCGGGCATCCTCACGCACATTGTGGGCACGGTGGAGGAAGCCGGGGCGGTTTTGGAGCAAACGAAAATCGATGTGATCGTGACCGACCTGATGATGCCGGGTTTCAATGGCGTGGACCTGATCAAGGCCGTGCGGGAGGCGGATTACACGAAACACATCCCGATTATCGTGTTCACCTCCGGCGGCAATCTGAAGCTGATCGAGGAGGCGTTAGAGGCCGGCGCGAACGAGATCATCCAGAAACACACCACTCCCCCCGCCAAACTCATTGAGAAGATTCTGCAGGTCCACGCCGCGGCGATGGAGCGGAAGTAAACCTGTTTGGCAGAACATAAAGGTCGGGGCGGAATCACCTTCGCCAAGGGACTAGTCCGGCGGTGGGGCCTTGTCCGACCCCGCCCGTTTTTCCGCGATCCAGATTAAGGATCGCGCAGTGGTTCATTTTATTTTTTCCGGATCGGCATTCGGCGGCAGCCGGAGGCGATCTGGCCACCCTGAAATCCGCCCTTGTATTTGATGACGCCCCGCACGCCAAAGCCCGGGCTTGGTTTGAAACCCTGCCACCCGCCACGCGATCGTTATATGCCACGCCCGAGGACCTCGTGGCCAGTGTGACGATTAAAAACATTCCCCTGACCGCCGCCCAGCTTAGTTGGTTTCACCAGACCGATGCCGAGCATGCAGTCGTCGGGGTGTTGTTGGCCGCTCCTGCCACACCGGATTCTGCATCCGCCCCGGTCCTCGAACCGGCCGCCCCAGTGCGCCACCTTCGTTTGCCAATCAAAATCCCAACCGCTTGGCGGTGCTGACCCTGCAGCGCTTTACCTCGGGATGGAAGGTGATCGTGCCGTCTGCCGTCATCGATCGTATGGCTGCGGAGTTGAGCGCTCCGATGACCGACTAGGAGGACACCGCCTCACCGTCCGATCGCGTGGCCGAGGGCGGTGAGTTGGGGGAGGAATTCCGGGTCGATCAGGCCGGCCGTGGTCAGCGGGGCATCCCATGAGATCACGCCGTCCTTGCTGTTCATGAATTTGGTGTAACCGATGGTGAGCTCGTCGGGAAAACGCACGGGACCCTTGCCCCACCATTCGCCCATGATCGTGAGCACGTGCAACTGGGCACCGTTGAGTTGGCCGTCGAAGTTGGCCAGGCGCGAGTAGTCGGGCAGGCAGCCGGGCGCGACGGGCAGGTCGCGCTCGATTTCACCGGGGGTGTAGTCCTCGTATTCAGTGATCGAGTAGAGCGGGGTGCGCAGGCCGTTGTTGAAGGCGACGATGGAGTCGGGGTTGCCGGCCTTGAGCGCCTCGGCGAAGCTACGGTAGTTGGGCGCAACGGGGTGCTGGTATTTTTCCTTTTCGTAGGGACCATCGATCCACCAGCCGCTCAATGATTTTCCCCAGCGCAGGGACCACTCCCTGATGACGGCTTCCCAGTTGCGCTGCAGGTTGGTCGAACGCTCGTCGGGCTCGCCCTCCAGCCGGGCCTTGGCGATTGCATCGCTCGCGGGCGCCATGCCGGGCAGGTAAGCCATCAGGCGGATGCCGCGGGGAGCGAGGGCGGCGGCGAGATCGGCGATGAGGTCGCGCCGCGAACACTTGCTCGGTTTGATGCCGACGATATCATCGTAGGTTTGGTTGGGCGAAAGATAGAACCCGGAGTTTTGTCCGAGGGTGATGACGAAGTAGGGCACGCGTGCTGCGGCGAGTTGCCGGGCAAGACCCTCCACGTCGAAGGCGTCGATGCGTGCATTCCACTCACTGACGGGCAGGAGCGTCGGCTGCAGATTGCTCGCGGAATCGGCGAGATAGTGAGTGAACATACCCCAGCGGCAGTCCCGAAACCAGGTGGTATCAGCGCATTGCCAGGGTTTCGTCATCATCCGGAAAAAGCTCAGCCGTAGGCACCATTGTCAATGGTTGACCTGGTCCGGATCAGGTAGGCCAAGTATGCAACTCGGAAACGGGGCAAATGGTGTCATGCAATTCAGGGATGCCGGTTTGGGAGTCATTACTTAGCGCGCAGTCATGGGCTGGAGAGGCATTATCTGCTTGTTGCGTTCAGCAATTCGGTGACTTTATCTGACTACTTCCGGCTGGCACTGAGGGCTTTGGTTCGACGGCCGAGGCGTTGCCGCACGGCGCGCGCGTAGAGCGTGATGGGCACGAGGGTCAGGATGGCGATCAGGGCAAGGAAGAGCATGGGGTAGGGCTGACTATGCAGGGCGGCCATGGCGACGGTGTCGTTGCTGTGCGGGCCAAAGGCCACCGGAGCCAGCGCCACGTTATTCGACAGGGCGAAACCCCCACTCAACGCCACGTCACCGCCCAGCGCGGAAATCCAAGCCAAAGCCTTCACCCCTACTGACGCGCAGCCGAGCGCGAACAGGCCAACACTCACCATACCCAGTGAGATCACACCCACACTCACCGTGCCGACCGTGAGGATGCCGCCGGCAACTGCGCCGACGCTGACCGGGGCGAGTGCGAAGCCGCCCCAGGCAAACAACAAGCCGTAGGCACGGTCACCGCCCGCCACCCAGCCGAACACGGGTCGTTCACCCTCGTCCGGCGTTGAGAACCGGACGTGCATCAGCGGCACGCCGAACAGTTGCAACCGGCTGCGGTATTCGTTGGCGGTCGAACCGACCTGGTCGCGCGCATCGCGGAAAGACTCCGGTTGCCGCTGCCGTTCCGCCGAGCGCATGCGGCGCTGCCGTCGCAGCATTACCCGCATCATCACCGGCCAGACCACGATGAAACCGATCAAGAACACTTGCGCGAGGACAGCGAAGAGCAGGCGGCTTTCCCACCAATGGTAGGCCCCGGCCCGCAGGCCAAACAGGACGACGAGAATGCTGATCGCGCTGCCAAATAATAGGATGGTGATCTTCACCACCGCCCGGCGTTCGACCGGCGTCCGCGCTTGGTCGAGGTTGGCGCGCAGGGCGAGAACGGTGCTGACCAGTCCGGACAGGGAAGCGGCCAACGCGGCGAGTCCGGTCCACTTAATCCACATGCCACTTTGAACTGCCGCGGCGCCAATTCCGGCCGCTTTGGCCGGCGTGGCGAATTCGGGGAGGGCCGCGAGCACGCCGAGCGTAAAGACCTTGCCGGGTGTGCTGCGCGCGAGCGCGCTTTCCACGAAGGAAAGCACCTGCTCCTGCAGGATTTTCCTTCCCCGGGAGAGGCGTTGCTTGACGGCGTCCTCCGAGAGATCGAGCGCAACGGCCACGTGTTCAACCGAGCGGTGTTCGCGGTAATAGAGGATGAGGGGTTCGCGATAAGTCTCGGGCACACGCTCGAGCGCGCTCCACATGATGGCCTGCTCCTCCTTTCTCATGGCGACGTCTTCTGTCGGGACAAGGTCAGCTTCCAGTTCGCCGGCCGCATCGAGCGGGTCGGCTTGGCGGGTGGGTTCCCGGCCGTCGCCGCGCCGCAGTCGGGAAACCTTGTGCCGCAGAATTCCGCAAAGCCACGGGCGCAACTTATCCGGTTCGCGCAGCTTGGCCAACTGCCGCCAGGCCTCGACGAAGGCTTCCTGCGCGAGGTCCTCGCTTTGGCTCAACTGACCCGTGGCGGAGTAGGCCAGCGAGCATAGGAGTCGCTGGTAGCGCTCGACGATGGGGCTGAACGCCGCGCGGTCACCGGCCAGGCAGGCCGCCACCAAGTCCGAGTCGCTGGCGAGTTCAAGGGATAACATGGATTCAGGAGAGTGCATCATAGTTCGCCCATAGGTGCCCGAAAAGCCCCAAGCGGTGACAAAGATTCCGTGTTCTTTACGGCCATCGCAAAAACTTTGTCACCGAAGACAGCGGATCGGGCACTCATGGGCTGATCATACTCACAATAAATCCACCAATCCTCACCATGAATACACCAACCTCCTCCCTTCGTTGTCATTCCGCTGCCCTCCGGCTGGCTGGCTCCTTCCTGTTTGCGCTTTTTCTTTTCGGGCCGCTCACGCTGGGGGCTGCCGCCGCCCCCGCCGCTCCTGCGCTATTGGATGATTTCTCCGATGCTGAGCTCATGCCTACTGGCGCCGGTCGTTTCGTCGTCAACGACAAGGACGTTGGCGGTCAGTCCCGGGCCACCATGACGTGCGCCAACGGCGTCCTCGCCGTCGAGGGCCAACTCGTCCCCGGTCGCGGCATGCCGGCTTTTGTCTCACTGCCGCTCCTCCTTGCACTGGACGCACAGCCAAGAGACCTCAGCGCCTACACGGGCGTCCGGCTTCGCGTAAAAGTCAGGCAGGGCCTCCTCTCCGTGCAGGTGGCGAGCACCGAGGTCCAGAATTTCGACTTTCACACCGGTGGGCCCGTCATGCGCCAACCGGGCGACTTTCAGGAGGTCCGCCTGCCCTTTGCGGCGATGAAACGCGCCTGGTCGGAGCAGATCCCGCTCAACCCCAATTCGATCACCAGCGTCAACCTCGTTGCTGTCGGCATGGCGCCGGGGGCCTTCGCCTACGAGGTGGACGAAATCGGATTCTACTGAGCCCGGACCGGAGAGCGCCACCATGACCAACCCCATTGCCGCGGGATTGCCTTCCCCTGGTTCGATCCGACTCGACCATCTCGATGCGACACGCGCTTTCGCACTCGTGTTGGGCGTCGTCTTTCACGCCAGCCTGTCGTTTCTGCCGACGTATATCGGCTGGGCGGTTCAGGATGTTTCGACTGGTGAGTTGGTTGCGCCGTTCATCTCGGTCAGTCACGCCTTCCGCCTGGAAGTGTTTTTCCTTTTGGCGGGATATTTCAGCCACCTGACTTTTCATCGTCGCGGGGCACAGGATTTCGTGCGCACGCGTGCCTGGCGGGTTGTCTTGCCCTTTGTGCTCGGGTGGTTTTTGCTGCGACCCCTCCTCGTGTCAGGCTGGGCGATGGGTTTCGCCAGCATGCGCGGGGATGCCAATGTCTGGACGGGCCTTGTGGCGGGTATGGATAGCTTCAAGGCGCTGCCGGCGGGGTTGTTCACTGGAACTCACCTGTGGTTCCTCTACTATCTGGCGCTGATCACGGTGCTGACGCTCGCTGGGCGGGCTTTGCTCATGTCGCTCGGCGGCCGCCGGGTGGATCACTGGGCGCGTGGGGTTGATGCCGGCGTCGGCTGGCTGGCTCGTTCGATCTGGGCGCTGCCGGTCCTCGTTCTGCCAACGGCGTGGGTGCTGTGGAGGATGCAAACCTGGGGCATGGATACGCCCGACCAGTCACTGCGGCCGCATGGGCCGGTGCTACTCATCTACGGTGGTTTTTTCTGCTTTGGCTGGCTGCTCGAGCGGCAACCCGCCGCAATGACCGCTCTGGCGCGTCTCGCCCCGGCGCGTTGGATCGGGGCGGCCGTCGGCCTTGCCGGGGTCTTGATGCTGGGTGGCCTCCAGATGGATCCGGGTCACCCAGGCTACGTGGCTGGACACCGCGCCTTTGTGGTCAGCTACGCCCTGTTGATGTGGTCGCTTGTATTCCTGTCCATTGGACTCTGCCGGAGTTTCTGCCAACGGCCCCGGCCTTGGGTGCGCTATGTCGCCGACTCCTCCTATTGGATGTATCTCATACATCTGCCGGTCGTGATCTGGCTGCAAGTCGCAGTTGCCGAAGTGCCGGTGCACTGGACGTTCAAACTACCGTGCATCTCTGCGGTGACGATTGCGCTCTCGCTACTCAGCTACGATCTGTTCGTGCGTTCGACTTTCATCGGGGCGATCCTGAACGGTCGCCATCGTGATCAGATTCTGTGGCCGTGGCTGCGCGGAAAGTTCCGTCAGCTGGCATTGGCGGGGGAAAATCCGATGCGGGAAACCAAGGTTCAAATGCATGACGTCACAGCGGTTCGTCCCAACCTTTGACGGATGCGGCGCGGACCGAGGTCCGGCCCTACTTACCTGAGAGCTGACGAAGGGCGGAAGGCCGAAGTGTAACCGCCCTTGGCTGCTTCACAGGCGATCAGGGATGGCGCCGTCGAAGACGGTGGCTCAAAGAGCCGACTGAACCGGGGTGACCGCCGTCGTCCCGTTCGAACTACTCAGGGCTATGGCGGACAAGCCCCTGGGGCATGTGAATGAGCAGAGCCGACCGCTGAACACTGGCAGCTTTTGCCCTGCAGCTTCAACCGCGGGTTGCATTCGGAAATTTGGTGACATTATGTGACGCCACCATGGCAGACATTTTGAAAACACCCCGCAGTCCTTACGAGAAGATCGGCGGCCTCACTTATCTGGGCCGCTGCATCGACAAGATCCGGCTGAAACAGGCAAATCAGCTGCGGTCGGATTATTATGATCTCATGGGCAAGGGCTATGATGCCCGCATCATGGGTTATCTGGAATTGGACTATGGCAAGTTCACTAAATTTGTCATCACTGGCGCGACCGACGAGCAATGTTGGGACTACTGCGTCCAGCATGGCCGGAAGATGAACGACCTGCTCGTCCTCATCTGGAATGACTTTGCCAGCAAGCGCGGTTGGAATGATTCCGCCTCGGAGTTGCTGGCGAAATTCAAGGCCGAGAGCGGTCTGGTCTCACGTGACGACATTTTGACGTTGTTTGAGTATTGGGAGGTCGACGAGGGCCGAAAGCCGTGAACTCAACGCCAGAGCTTAGTGCTGATCACTGACGGCACGGACCAAGGTCCGGCCCTACCGGTTGTCTTCGCCCGCGGCGCGAGCTGTCGCATATGACACCCAGACGAACAGATCACTGCGGTTTGTCGGCAATTGTATGGCATCCACCTTCGCGCCGCCGTGTTTCAATTCCTCCAATAGTGCCGGTATCGCTGCCACGGCGGCCGCGTCGTTGAGCTTCAAAGTGAGTAACATCCCTTTCAGCGACGGCCGAAAATGTTGAGTCAGTCGTCGCAGGGCGTGCACCATGTGCGTCGGCGTGATGCCCGCATCCACGCTGATCCAATGCACTTGCTCCGGCAATTCTTCCCAGTCGACGTCGCCGATCGATCTTTGCATCCAACCCAGGCATCCGGGATGGCCCAGAATTTCCGGCGCCATGGCCTGGGTGTCCACGGCCAACACCTTCAGTCCGCGCTCGAGGTAGGCC
>JAIPJW010000157.1 GCA_021734075.1 Cephaloticoccus sp. | reverse complement strand
CAGGTGCATAATGGCGTAATCTCGGTTAATCACCTCTGTGTCCGGGCCCAGCAGGGACGGATGGATCCGGTCGAGTTGTTGCAGTCTTTGCGCTCATTCAGGGCGATGCAGGTCACTGAGCTGAATGACCTGCAGGGTTGCCTCCGCTGGTATTGGGAGGAACCGGAACCCGTGGATACGAACGCCTCGTTCTTTATCGGGCTAGCGTTGCAGATGCTCTATCTCGCTGAGCCGGAAAAATTGTGCCCCGCGGCCCGTGCGTCCATTCGTGAAATTGTGCAGGATCTCGCCATCTGGTTCGGTCACGAACTGGCCGTGGCTGACCCGAGATATCCCAACAAATGCATGGGTGATCTGGTTTGCAGCTGGCTGGCGACCGAAATTCTGGAGGTGAAGCCTTCAGCGCAACTGCGGCAAACCACCCGGGCCTGGTGTGATTACTGGACGCGGGAAAATTGGGGTTGGGGGGAGCATATGAGTGACATTTATACCATGGTGCTCCTGACCGAGTTGTCGGCGGTGCTCTTGTTCTGCCCGAAATTGCCCCCGGATATCAGTGAATTGTTCAGGGCAAAATTTTTCCAATTGATGGACATTGAGGATGCCTTCACCGGCGGTCCTCGGGTGCCGGTCATACGCAGCTATGCCTTCAATGCGACGCCGGAATTGATGCCATTTCGGTCATTCATTCGCGCTGAATTACCGCCGGGAATTGTGTCCCGGGGCAGTCATCCCTCCGTCACGGTGCAAAAGTTGGCCGAGGTGTTTGGCGTCTGGTTTCATCGGGCGGGCTGGGAAAAGATGGCCCCGCCAAAGTTGACTCCCGCGCCATGGGTCGAGATTGCCTGCCGCGACGGCGCAGTGGCCCGGGCGATGGTGACGCCAATCCTGCGTCTTGGTGCGATGTCACATTACCCCATCATGGAGGGAGTGGATCATCAGACCTGGGGTTTGTCCTGGCAGACATTTCCGGCAGCACTTTGGCGACCGAGGGGTGACTGGGCCTTTTGGCGCTGGACCACGCGGGAAGGTGATCGTGTCCGGGCCCATCCGGCCCTCGACAAGCACAGCGCCTATCTGGGGAATGCGTTATCCGCCCGCGTTGATCCGCCGCCCATCCCGCGCATGAAATCCAATCTGACCTCCGGGGGACCTTTGCTCATGGAGCGCAGTCTACCCGTGCCGGCGGGAGCAAATTGGGAGGAGTTATGCGATGCTTTCTGTCTTCTGGGTTCCGACGCGAAAGTCACAGCGGAGGACAGGCAACTCAGCCTCGAATGGTCGGATTGCACGGTGCGGGTTAAGTTCCGGGGCGAAACCATGCCGGAATGGAAACCGGCTGAAACCGGCGGACAATGGGTGGTGCATTACGACCGTGCCTCGCTCGCTGGCCGCGAATGCATCACGCATCACTGGGAGCTTGCCCTGGTTTGACGCGCCCGGCGCTTTCCTATCTTGAAAAAAACTTCAGTCCGGCGACCCCGGCGATGATCAGGACGATGCAGATGAGGCGGACCGCGGAAGCACTTTCGTTGAAATACAGGATGCCGGCAATCGCCGTGCCGACGGCACCGATGCCGGTCCAGACGGCATAGGCCGTGCCGATGGGAAGTCCGCGTGCGGCGAGAGCGAGCAGCCACATGCTGATCGCCATGGCTGATATTACGCCCACCGATGGCCACAGCCTGGTAAAACCCTGCGTGGATTTGAGTCCGACCGCCCACACGATTTCAAAACCCGCTGCGATCAGAAGGATGAGCCAGCTTTTCATGAGTGGTGTGGACTCACGATTAACGCACGCCACCCATCAGTTTTTTTACGAGCGGCACGAGCAGGAGCAGCACGGCGGTGGCGCCAAAGACAAACACCGCCTGATGACGGAAAAATTCGGCGAGATCACCCTCGACCGTCCCACTGCCAAAAGTGCGGGCCAAATAACCGGAGAGAAAATTACCAATGGACGTGGCAAGAAACCAGCCTCCCATCATGACCCCGACCAATTTGGCGGGGGCCAGTTTGGTGACCGTGCTCAAGCCAACCGGGCTGAGGCACAGTTCCCCGATGGTCTGCAACAGGAGGAGCCCGATCAACCACATCGGACTGACGAGACCCTGATCGGCCAAACGTGCCGCGGGAACCATCAGCGCAAAAGACAAGCCGACAAAGCCGAGACCGATGGTGAATTTCATCGGGCTGGAGGGTTGTTTTCGACCCATTTTTACCCAGGCCCAGGCAAAAATCGGCGCCAGAATTATGATGAACAGGGAATTGACCGATTGATACCAGGATGAGGGGAAAGCAAAGCCGAAGAAGGTGTTCTGCGTGTAGTCGCGGGCAAAGAGGTTGATGGAGGAACCGGTTTGCTCGAAGACCGCGAAAAACACGATGTTGGCGGCAAAGAGCACAAAGATCGCCGCGACCCGCCGACCATCCACGCCGCCGCGCACCGCGTAAATCACCACCGCAATGAGGATGGCAAGCGCCAGGATCCACGTAATGATGGAAAACCGACTACTGAGCCAAACCAGTCCACCGAGGGCACTGACATAGAGGAAGGACAGCAGAAGATTAGCCCCGCGTCGACCGGGACTGAGGGCCGGGGCGGCCCCGAGGTCGCCCAGGTTGCGCATGTTTTTGACGTAGGTGATGATGCCGAGGGTCATGCCGATGCCAGCCAGGGCGAACGCCCAATGCCAGCTATGGTGTGGATCCCAGCCACGCGCGGAGAGCCAAGCCCGGAACCAGGCGTGCTGGGCCAAAAATCCGGTGAGCAACGGAGCGATGAACGCTCCGATATTGATGCCCATGTAGAAAATGGAAAATCCCGCATCCCGTCGTTCGTCTCCCGGTTCATACAGGCTGCCGACCATCGAGCTGATGTTGGGTTTGAGCAAACCGGTGCCGACCGCCACCAGAATCAATCCGGTGTAAAAGGTCACCGTGGAACTGAGGGCCATGGTAAAGTGACCCGAGGCTATGATGATGCCCCCGACGAGGACGGATTGACGCGCCCCGATGACCTTGTCGGCGATGAAACCACCGAAGACCGACAGCATGTAGACGGCCATTGTGTAATAGCCATAGATGAGCGCGGAGCGTTCGGTGCTGAAACCCAGCCCCCCATCCAGCACCGCCGTGGTCATGAACAACACGAGCAACGCGCGCATGCCGTAGTAACTGAAGCGCTCCCACAGTTCGGTGAAAAACAAGGTGCTCAGACCTTTGGGGTGTCCGGAATGGTGGGGGGCGACCGTGGGCACGGCGGGATCGGAGGGAACCAACGGGGTAGTCTGACTCATCGCGGCGGAGATTGGCGACGGACGAGGGGTGCGCAAACCTCAAAATTGGGGACGGTGGTTTCCGGTTCCGACGCAGACCCTACGGTCGACCGTAACGCTGGAAGAGGACTTCGAGCAGGCCGAATTGATCGGTGAGCAACCCTTCATAGCCGCATGGCCGGCCATCCCAAAAACGCCAGTCGACCCCGCTCTTGTTCCCCCCGAATACCGATGCCGCGGCAAAGCCCTCGCACATTTCGAGCAGCAGGCGGTCGGCCTCGGCGGTAAAACCGCATTGATAAAGGGCATTGACGAAGTGGCGTGCCTGGGAATGGGAGCAGCCGCCGTTTTGATAATAACCAAAGGGAAACCCCTGCATGATGTCGGCCAGGTCGTGGTCGGGCACGCACCAAAGATTGGCCGGCAGACCGTAATGAGCTTTGGGCAGACCCACTTTTTTGGCCTCCGCCAGCAAACGCGCACAGATGTCGCGGGCTAGGTCCGGGGGGACGAGTCCGGCCGTGATCGCACAACCGTTGACCATCAAGAAGGCGTGGTCGTGCAGTTTATCCGCCTTGCAACGCCACCCGGCCAGCCAACCGGTGGCCGGATTGAGAAAGGTGGCCAGATAGTTATGCTGCAGACGCTCGGCCCAGGCCGCGAGTTCCGCGCTTTCCGCCTCGAGACCATGCCGGGCAAAGCAGGCGGACAGCTTGAGCAAGGCAGGATACAGAATGGCATTGGCGAAGGCGTCCTTCCAGCCGAACGACGTGACATCATACCAGCAGGTGCCCCATTGACCCGTGCCGCTGATACCGGTGCGCCAGGGGCTTTCCACGAGGCCATCGCCATCAAGATCACGGGCATGCATGGCAGCCAGGCGCGTCCGCATACGAGACAAGCGCTGATGGAACCATGCGGGTTTGGCCACCTGTGACAAATAATCCGCCAGACCGCGTAGGACGGCGGCACCGGTCATGAGGTATTCATCCTGCGCATCGCGAATGGCTCCGTTTTGGACCAGATGTCCGTCGGCATAACTCTGGCCACCGTCCAGCCAACGTTCGAGCGAAAGCCGGATCAGTTCATGCGCGGGAAAATTCGGCAGCGGATTGCCCAGCGAAAAATAAAATGCAGTCCAGGTATCCATCGAAATCGCACAAGGCATCGAGGCTCCATTGTTACTGAGCGTGCCCATTTCGGGGCGATAGGTCAGGGCGGTAAAATAGGTGCGATGTAGGGCTCGCCGGGCGATCGCAGGGGAGTCATCCCGCAATTGCATGGGAGGTGATACCGGCCGGACTTCGATGGTGGCCTGAAAGTTGCCCGCGGGCAGGAGATAGGTGCCTCGTTCCAGGGGTTTTTCGCCGAGCTTGAGCTCGAGTTGGTTGTAGTCCTGTTGCCGGTAGGCGTCGAAACGGCAGACCACCGCGGGTGAATTGCTGTTGAATTGCCAGGTCCCGAAACGCGGCAGATTCACGGCGACCGGGAGTTCCATCAAACCGGCCTCACCGGTCTGGGTGATACGTCCAATGGCCTGGGCCGGAGTGATGCTGTTGCGCGTCGCGATGGTCCAGACTGAACTATGCCACACTTCCATATCCTCAGCGCAGTGACGCTCGGCTTCCAAGGTAAGCCCTTCCGGGGTGGCAGTCCATTGGAGCACATAATGCTGACCACCGGCGACGAAATCATAGGTGACCCGGTTGCCTTCGATCCGGCATGAGCCCAGGGCATCAAAACGGGTCACGGAGCCCATGGCCGGCATCTTTCCGATGACGTGTAGTTGCGGACCCTGCATGAACATGCCGGCCCCGAGCATCAAAGTGTTCGTGTCGAACAGGGCGGTTTCCTCCCCTGACAGCGACAGAAATGACATGCCCGGCCGGGAAAGATAAAATCCGGCCATGTAGGTGGCGGTGCGATAACATACGGCGCCATCTTTCAATTCCGCGGTTACACCTGTCGGCAGTGCCTCAATTGAGACGCCGAAAGCGTGGAGCAGCCGTTGACAAGGCGGGGGTAGAGGAGCGGCTAATTCACCTTCCAGAACACACGGCCGCTCCGCGAGGCCCCACGGCACCCAACCTTCGTCAATTCCGGATCCGCGCAACTCGATGAGAACTCCGTCTGCCAATGTATCGGGTAGGTCAAACCAAGTGAGGTGGTCGTGTTCCGGGTTGGTCAAATTCTGCTGCTGGAGAATGGTCTGCCAGGTCCCGTCGACCCGGGCGCGGATCAGAAAGGCCGTCACCCAATCGGGGTCCTTGTGGCTTCCGCAATTGTGAAATCCCGGGGCTCGTCGCAAGCCGAACCGGTGCAGGTGGGCGGGTGACGGCAGACGAACCGTGCGAGCATGGATGATGCGATTGACGGGTTCGGCCGGCTCCCCCGCGAGGGGTTTGGTCCACAGGGCACGTGGTTCGGACAGACTTGAGCCAAACGACATGTCGCCCATCGGTGGGGCGATATCCGACAGGGCCAACAGATCAATCAACATGGGCGGCGGTTTTTCCTGGCTGCGAGAACGGTGACTGCCGGCCTCGTTTACTCAGGCCGGATGACAAATTGCACCGTGGCGGTTAGAATCGGTCCGTGCGGAGATAACGCCACGCGGGTAGGATGCGGCGGTTGACTGATGATGTCGCGGCTGATCTTCAAGGGCACGCTGCTGCCGGAGTAATCCACCCGAATCGCAGTTTCTCCGACACCAATGTGAAGGGTGGCGCCGACCTCGGATATTGCCCCCGGCGTGATCAAGGCACTTTCGAACTCAGTGGGTTCACTGAATTCAACGGTGTCAGTGATGGTGAGGGAACCGTTGCCGCGACGATCAAAGATGAATTCGCGTTCCAGTTTGCGGAGGGTGGGGCAGTCGTAACCGCCGCGTAGATCGAGCACCATGCGGTCAACCTCATCCGAGAACTCTGTCAGCAAAGTGGGTGCCTGCCGGGTGGGACCGGTTTCCTGCAGACGGCCACCGATCCGGGGCACGGGATGGCCATAGGAATTGAGCAATTGGCTTTCATAGCGCTGCTTGCTGAAGGTGCGCATGCTGTAGACCTCAAGTCCGGGATCGTAGATCAAGGATTTGCCGTCGAGGAGGACCGTGAAGGTGCCGAGGTCGTTGTGATTATGATTCACCCCATTGTTGCCGCCCAAAAAGGTTGCGGCAAATTTGCGTTTCGTCGTGGGTGACGAACGACAGATCAGGAAATGGGAAGGAGCGAAATAATCGCGTAGGGCAGTCGTCGATCGCCGTTGGAGGGCTTGACGGGGAGCCCGGGTCCGAAACATCCACATCAGGGTGACATCTGACATTTGCAGTTTCATGTCCGCAAAAGGATCAAAATCAGCCGGCACGGGTTCAGTCAGTCCGTCGGGTTGGCTGTTGATGCGGTTGTCGAGCCACATGCGGGCCCAGCCCATTGGTTTGGCGTCGAGCAAACAATCGCAGAAGGCGGGATAGATGCCGGGTTGGATTTCCGCCCGATCAGGGAAGCGGGCAATGCGCCGTGCCTTGGGATTATCCAGCAGGTCCACGGTGTTCCCGGTGCCTTGGCGGATGATTTCCGCGATGGTGAAGAAATGAGAGACCCCGTAGCCCCAGTAACTGACCCCCTCCGTGCAGAGGCCGTCATCGGCGAACCCGTCGGTGAAGTTGTAAATTAGTGATTCGGTGAACGCCAACCACCAGGCGCGCTCCTCCACGCTGGGCAGTATCGCCACGGCCGTCTGGGCGTAGCAACTCAGACAGACGGAACTCCAGTTGTGCTTGACGATGAGCCACCAGTCCAGATCACGGCCTGTCTCGATCTTGCGACGCAACGGGCCAAAAAATCTCCGCTCCAACTCGGCCGCCAGAAAGTCGCGGAAATTTCCGGAGAGCCGGGGGCCAAGAATATGGTGAATATGGGCAAAATTGACCGCATGGTGGCATGAGGCCAGATCGTTGTCCCAGGCTTCGCCGCGCAGGTTTTTGCGGTCGAGATCATTGCCGGGATGAATCCATGAACTGAGCTGACCCAATTGACGGGCGTCGGACTCAAGGACCTGGAGGAACTCGCCTTGATCATAGATGGCCTCCGCAAAGAGAAACACCGTGTTGCGCGTGCGCACCGCCGGGATCAACTGATTGATTCGGGTGACAGAATTCTCATCCAGGCATTCGTTGTAAGCGGCGTCGTCCAAAGCCGGGCAAGGCTCGGTGGCGAGTTTGCGTGCTTCCGCGAGGACACGTTGTCCGAAGGGATCATTTTGCCAAGCACTCCAGGCTGTCCGATCGGTGATCGGAGGCCCAAACGCAAAGGGTTCCGGCGGGAGCAG
>JAIPJW010000156.1 GCA_021734075.1 Cephaloticoccus sp. | reverse complement strand
AGAGCACCCCGTGGTCGTGACACCACTGGAGAATCTCGCAGGCATCGATATTCCAGGCCAAATCGATCAACAAATCACCGGGCCCGACATGCTTCGCCAGCAGTTTGCCCATGTTTTCCTCGGTCACCCGGTCATTGACAAAGTTGACCCCCTTGGCAGTCCATTTCTTCAACTTGCCGGAACGGTCCACGAAGTCCATCACGGTGACATTTTTCGCCGGCACCTTGAGATGCTTGAAAAGGATCGGCAGCGTGCATTCCGCCACGGCGCCGTAACCGACAAAAAGGATGCGTTTATTGTATTCGATCATGATGAATGTTGGTGAAAAGAGGTTGGGACTGTGCGTGAACGGCGCCCCGCGTGACAAGAGTTTTTACGTGGCTGCAACCCGGTCAGACGAGTCCCGCCATTGCGGAAAGCCGCACGATAGTTTCGTGGTCTGGTTGCCGGAACCCTTCAAGTGGTTGTCTTCCGCCGCAGTGATCACAAAATTTCGGGGCCGCGCATCATAAACCGCAGATATATCAATGAGGTTGCACCCGACCATTTAGGAAATATCGGGCGCTGCCCCGGCGGTCAGGAGGGTGTCAAACAGGGAGGCATTGTAGCTTTGGTTCCACCCGGCATGGACCGCCTTGATGTTCGCCTGCCCCGCCGGAATAGCGATGGCGATCGCAATGCGCGCTACATCAGTCTCCGATCAATGTCCCACAGGACGACACGACTTGGGCCGGTCGTTCTAACCGCGTGTGTTGGGAGGTGGCCGGCACCAATTTGACCTGGGGATGGCCCAAATACAACTGGACCAGGACTTCCCCGGTGTAGCCGGAGGCACCAACGATACCGACTTTCATGGTAAACGAATTCAGGCTTTAGTCGGGATGAGTCACTCGCAAAATGCAGGCACAAAAAAAGCGGACCGGAAAATCCGGCCCGCTTTGAAAGGGAGATGAGGCGATACACTCAGCGCTTCGAGAACTGGAAGCGTTTGCGGGCGCCCGGTTGGCCGGGTTTTTTGCGCTCTTTTTCGCGCGGATCGCGGGTCAGGTGACCGGCCTTCTTCAAGGCGGCGCGCAATTCCGGATCAAGCTTCTGCAGGGCCCGGGCAATGCCATGGGCCACCGCAACCGCTTGACCGGCAACTCCACCACCGCGCACATTGGCGGTGACGTCGATCTTGTCGCGCATGTCAACGGTCAAGAGCGGAGCATAGGCCTGCTTCGAAAAATCCTCGTGGGAGAAATGGGTGTCAAACTCGCGGCCGTTGGCCGTCAGTTTACCCGTGCCGCCGGTGATACGAACTCGGGCGGTGGCGGTCTTGCGGCGACCGGTGGCGGTAAAAACAGTGGTGTCGGTGCTCATAATCTAATCAGAGGGAAATCTTCACGGGATTCTGCGCCTCGTGGGTGTGGTTTGGACCAGCAAACACGCGCAGCTTGGTGAGCATGGTCGCCGCCAGCCGATTCTTTGGCAGCATGCCTTTGACCGCATGCTGAATGATGAATTCGGGCTTGTTTTTGCGCACGTCCGAAAGCTTGCGATAGCTCTCCCCGCCGACGAAGCCGGAGAAGAACATATACTTGTTCTGGACTTCCTTTTTGCCGGTCAGGACGACCTTCTCGGCATTGATGAGCACAACATAATCGCCGGTATCAACGTGCGGTGTGTAGTGGGCATTGTGACGACCGCGAATAATATTCGCAATCTTAACCGCGAGACGGCCAAGCACTTGCCCTTCAGCATCGATTAGATGCCACTTGGGCTGCACTGTCTCCTTTTTGGCGAGGAACGTTTTCATGGGAAAAGAGGCCAATAGCTAGGGTCTAAAAAATTCGTGTCAACCGTTTTGATGGCAAAAAACCCGTCCCGGAGTCCGGGACGGGTCTGGTTTGAAAAACTACCGGTCTTTTTAGAACCCGATCGATACCCCGGCCGTGCCAAAAAAGTGGCTGTTGTCGATGCCCGAGATGTTGTTGTGGGCGTAATTGACCCCCAGGGTCAAAGTGCCGCTCTCGGAGAGTTTGAAAGGCACACTGGCCCCAACACTGTAATAGGTGTAACCAGAGCCCGCCTTGGGATCAACGCGACCAATGTTGGCACTGAAGTCAAGCGATGCGCCAGCTGGCTCAAGTGCCACACTATAACCAACTTGCCCCTGCACCGTAAGCACCTCGAGGGTCAAATCGTAGTAGAGGTAAAGGCCGGGTGAAAAGCCACCCGCCGAACCGGTAATCCCCACGTATGGTTCCCACGTGGTGGAATCAGCGCCGCCACCCGTATCAAGTTCCGGGTAATAATAGAGGCACACGCCGGTATCGAGGCTCCAGTCACCACCCAAATCGGCCCCGTAACCGACATAAAAGTCGATTTCGTTATCGATGTTGTCGGTGATCGGCTGGCTCGTCCAAATCCCCGCAGTGATGGGACCGGCAGCCATTTCCACCGAGGGCTGCAACGATTGTTTGGCCAATTCAACCCCGCGAAATACATATTTCGTGGCGTAAGTGAAATCCAAGGTTACCGAGTATGAACTCGCGGCTTCCTCGGCCCTCAGGGTCAAGCCCGTCAAGAGGGCCGCAATGATGAGTAGTTTCTTCTTCATAGTAGTTTGGTAGTTTTCTAGGTTATTGATGGCGTTTCGGTGCACCTTAGCCGATTGCTTAATTAAAGTCGGACTTTGCTTAAGCGACCGGCGCGGGCTTGATTGACCGGACAAACCACGATAACTTTAGCAATCCTTGGGCCAGTTCTAATAAATTTTTAATGTCACACCGTTTCTCACTGCTAATCATAGGGATATTAGGAATCAGTGGCGTCGGCTTGGGAGCCTTTGGGGCTCACTTGCTAAGGGATCTGCTGATCCACAGCGGGATGCAAGCCACTTGGGCAACCGCCGTAAATTACCAACTCCTCCACACCGTCGCCCTCTTGGCGTTAGCTCTCTATTTGACCACGCAACCTCCCCCCGCCTCGCGCTGTCTGAGCTGGGCCATGCGCTTATGGATGACCGGCATTTTGCTCTTTTCCGGTTCGCTCTACGGTCTGGCCTTGGGCGGGCCGAAGCTTTTGGGTCCGGTCACCCCGTTGGGTGGCCTCGCCTTGCTCGCAGGATGGGCTTGCCTGATGTTGGAAGCCTTCAAAACGGGGCAAGACCCCAAGGCTTGACCCCCAATTCATGCACCTGCCGACCGAACTCCGGGCAATCCTTGCCGCTGTTAGCCAAGTCGGCCGTCCCCGATTGGTGGGCGGTGGGGTGCGGGACTGGTTACTGGGTCGTTCGTCGGACGACTTTGACATTGAAGTATCGGGACTGAGTTTCGAGCAGTTGCACCGTGTGCTGGCGCCCTATGGAGCCACCAATGTTATCGGACGCAGTTTCGGTGTGATCAAACTTCGTAGTCATGGCATCGAATATGATTTCAGCCTGCCGCGCCGTGAATCAAAAACCGGCGCAGGTCATCGTGGTTTTGTGGTTCAACCTGATCCCGATCTGAGTGACGCCGATGCGGCCGCCCGACGCGACTTCACGATCAATGCGATCGCTTATGACCCCGGCAGCAACACGATCATCGACCCGCACAACGGCCGGGCTGATTTAGCCCAAGGGATTCTTCGCCATACCAGCAAAGCGTTTGTCGAGGACCCCTTGCGGGTCTTGCGTGGTTTTCAACTGGCGTCGCGGTATGATTTGAAACTGGCGCCCGAAACCGCCGATCTCTGCCGCTCAATGGTCGACGCCTATCCGGAATTGCCGGTGGAGCGCGTGTGGGCGGAATGGGACAAGTGGGCGATCAAATCCATCAAACCCTCCCGGGGGTTGACCGTGCTGGAGGAAACCGGTTGGTTGCAACATTTCCCCGAAATAGCCGCCCTCCGAGGCACGCTGCAGGACCCCGACTGGCACCCTGAAGGCGACGTGTTCACCCACACCCAACACTGTCTCGACGCACTCGTGCTGTTACCGAACTGGACCACGGTTGCGCCACTCCGCCGCCGGCAACTGATGTTGGCCGTGCTGGCGCACGATTTTGGCAAACCAGCCACCACGGTAAAAGCCGAACGCAAAGGCCGCGAGCGCTGGATCAGTCCGGGTCATGAATCAGCCGGCGGAGCGCCCACGACCACATTCCTGCAACGCATTGGGGCGCCCTTGGAGCTGGAGAGCGCAGTCCGGCCCCTGGTGCTCCATCACCTGGCCCACCACCATGGCCAAGCCGGCTTCAGCGACAGCAGCGTGCGTCGACTGGCGCGTAAACTCATACCGGCCACCATTGATGATTTATTGATGGTAATGCGGGCCGACCACGACGGTCGGCCTCCGCTGCGTTCAGAGGATTCGCTGGCCCGAATGTCGGAACTGGAGACCAAGGCACGGGCATTGGCGCTGCAGGACTCGGCGCCCCAACCCCTGATCTTGGGCCGCCACCTCATCGCGTTGGGCCACAAGCCGGGACCTCAGTTCAAACCCACCTTGGACGCGGCTTTTGAGGCCCAACTCGACGGAGCTTTCACTGACGAACAGGATGGTTTACATTGGCTGAACGATTATTTGCACCAACAGTCACAACGCCCGCTTTAAACTCCAATTCGTATCAACATGCCCAAGACCCAACTCGAACAGCTCAAGCAATACACCAAGGTCGTCGCCGATACCGGCGATTTCGCCAGCATGAAGCAGTATGCCCCGCAGGATGCCACCACGAACCCCAGTTTGATTCTCAAGGCTGCCGGTATGACGGATTATGCCTGGTTGCTCGATCAAGCCCTGAAAGACTCCGGGTCCGGCGCCGCCCCGGGTCTCATCATAGATCAACTGTTGGTTCTCTTTGGCCTGGAAATTCTGAAAATTGTGCCCGGACGTGTCTCCACGGAAGTGGATGCACGGCTTTCATTTGATACGGCTGGCACCATTGCGAAAGCCCGGGAGATAATCGGGCTCTATGAAAAGGCCGGTGTTTCCCGCAACCGCGTGCTGATCAAGATCGCCTCCACTTGGGAAGGCATCAAGGCGGCGGAAGCTCTGGAACGCGACGGGATTCATTGCAACCTGACCCTGCTGTTCTCCTTCGCCCAAGCCGTGGCGTGCGCCGAAGCCAAGGTGCAACTCATCTCACCGTTCGTCGGGCGTATCCTCGACTGGTATAAGAAAAGCACCGGCAAGACCTACAGCGCCACCGAGGATCCCGGGGTGCAATCGGTGAGTGAAATTTACACCTACTACAAAAAATTCGGCCATCAAACCGAGGTCATGGGGGCGAGCTTCCGCAGCAAAGGTGAGATACTTGAACTGGCAGGCTGTGACCTGTTGACGATTGCCCCGGCTTTGCTTGGGGAACTGCAGGCCTCCGATGAACCGGTGACACGCAAACTCGATGCCACCAAGGCGTCCTCGGCCGATCTCGCCCAAACCAGTTTCGACGAGAAATCCTTCCGTTTCGCCCTGAACGAAGACGCCATGGCCACGGAAAAGACCGCCGAGGGGATTCGCGCCTTTTCGGCTGATATCGTCAAATTGGAGCAGTTGCTCCGCCAGAAACAGGGCTGATGCTGTGCGCCTGCACCAAAAGCCGGGCTATCCCGGTTGACAGGGTCCCGTTGCGCAGAATCCTGGCACGCAGACCGCCCCGGCCCAATAGTGCAGCTTCGGCCCCGGGGGCGATGGCCTGATTCATCCAATAGCAGGGTTTGGCTTCTCCGGTGCCCTCAAACGATATGCCCTGCAGTTCGAAACGACATCCTTCCAGTTCGGCCAGTTTGACTCCCTCGATCAGCACATTACGTCGGAAGGCCCCGGCAGAAAGGTCCGGCAAATTGAACTCCTCCTTGATGGCTTCGAAGTCCTCCCAAGCAAAAAAGGTGATTTGTCCTTTGTAGTCCGTCTTGAAATCAAAAAAACGATCTCCTTCGATGCCCCGACCAGCCACGCATTGGATGCAATTGACTTCCACCGTTGGTTCGAGCCCTGCAGGCTGCCCGTGGTGACCAAAATAATTATGGCCCGGGGATACATAAATCTGGCGGATGTGCACTTCCATCTGTGGCACCCTAAATCCGTCTGCTCGGTCGTGACAAGACCCGGCTCGGCCATAATGGCCCGCGCCCACCCATGATTCGCGCATTTCAGTGGGATCTCGGCCGGCAGGTTGAACGGCTGGATTGGCTGCTCGCCCAGTTACCGCGCTATGCCGATTGGGGCTATCAAGAATTGTATTTGCATTTGGAGGACGCCGTGGAATTTCCCAGTTTGCCCGGCGTGGCCAGACGCGATGCCTACTCTTATCGGCAGATGCAACGTCTCGTGGCCACGGCGTCCCGCTACGGCATCAAGGTCGTGCCCATCGTCAATCTCCTCGGCCACACCCAATACCTG
This sequence comes from Cephaloticoccus sp., assembly GCA_021734075.1. Classification (GTDB taxonomy): domain Bacteria; phylum Verrucomicrobiota; class Verrucomicrobiia; order Opitutales; family Opitutaceae; genus Cephaloticoccus. The sequence continues at coordinate 1,265 of JAIPJW010000156.1, read as the reverse complement.
ATCAAGGTTCCCGACCTGCGTGAGCTGAATGAGCTCCGCAGCACCGACGGTTCACCCTTCCCCAGCGGTCAGGTTTGCCCCTTGCATCCGCGCACGTTGGAAGTGGCTGAAAAACTTTTACGCGACATGGCGCCATTTTGCACCGCCGGCAAGGTTCACGTCGGCCTTGATGAATCCTTTCAACTCGGACGCCATCCACTCAGTCGGGCAGAAATCGCCCAAATCGGCCCGGGGGGGCATTTTGCCGGCCATGTCAACCGGTTGCATGCACTCACGACCGGTATGGGCCTGTGTATGGGCATGTGGGCGGACATGCTTTATTTTCTGCCCGAAGCCATTCCCCTGCTCCCGCGGGATGTGACAATTTACGAGTGGTATTACTACGGCTTTCCGCGTCGACCGCGCGTCGAATTGTTCAATTTCGCCGAAAGCCGATTGGGTGAACAATTGCGTGACCGTGGTTATAAGGTCTGGGGATGCCCCATGAATGGTTCGGCCCGCTACGAACCGCTCCCTCATTTCACCGACCGGTTGGATAACATCCTGTCGTGGTGGCGACATGGCCGCAAGATCGGCACCGAGGGTATGCTGATCACGTCATGGGAACCATTTCGACTGGCGATGGAGATGACCACTGTGGTCGATGCGGCGGCGGCCTGTTTATGGCTGAATCCCGGTATAACTGAACCCCGCGAAATGTTGACCAAGGGTTTTGCCCGGGTCTTTGGTGCGAGATCCGCCCGTAAATCAGCTTCAATCGCCCTGGCATGTGACCGGTTTCCGTTTGGCGGCTACCCACTCTGGCAGGCCAATGAGCGTTGGGATACCGTATCACGCCGCGAATCATTGCGTGGTTATCGCACCCAGGAACGGTATTTCCTGAAGCTCGCGCGCAACGCGCGGGATCTACCCATGCCATTACGTGTCAGCGTTGAATTGCGCCACTATCTGGCCGTGCGGGATGTCTTCCTCCGTTTGGCCTGCAGAGCCAAGGCCAATTGGAAACAAAACAAAACGGGAGGGGCCTTGCGTGCGGCCAGCAAACGCTATGAGCAAGCACTTGTCACCGGACAGGGCGCGGCACGCGTCATGTGGCACTTGACCCGGGATCGGCGCATCAAGGGGGCCAATGAGCGCATCATCGCCCAGGATGCCCGGCGTTATGCCGACTGGCAGCGGGGCAAACGTGTCTTTGGCGGCGACTGGCAACTGTGTTACGCGGTGCACAATTTTGCCCCTTGTCTCCAGCTGGTGGCCGTCGAACA
>JAIPJW010000155.1 GCA_021734075.1 Cephaloticoccus sp. | reverse complement strand
GTCATCAATCGGACCGGCAAATACCTGACCGATCAGTGAGCGTTCAACCTCGATGAGGTCACCCACCGGGGTGTCCGAATAAAACGCCGTCAACATCCGGCTGCCGAGGGCAGCACCGGTCAGGAGGGTGACCTGGACGGGCGTGGTCGGGTGCTTTTCATTCCACTCCTCCGCGATGACGCGGGAGATAGTGGCGTGGTTGCGATCAAACACCCAGAAAATCATGCCGGGCCGCGGGGCGACGGGGAGCAGGAGCACGATCGCGCTCGAAATCGTGGCCAAAAAGATGACAAACCAAACTCCAGGGGAAAAGTAACGTAACATGGGGGATGACGGAAAGCGTCGCCGGGCACATCGAAATTGGCGTCAGGGTTGCTGCCTGCAAATCCTAAACCGAGGGAATGCGTCCTTTGGATGCTCGGCCCGAGCCAAGGCCAGTGGGAAGGGACCGAATGGCACTGCGGCCCAACCGCCCCCGATGGCAGACCTTCCCAATCCGAGGCACATTGCCGGCGCAAGCTCAGCCCTTGACGGCACCGCCGGTCAGACCGGCGATAAACTCGCGTTGGAGGAGCAGGAAGAGGCACATGACAGGTGAGATCGAGACAATGGTGCCGGCCATGATCAGTCCGTAGTCCGTGCCGTAGATCCCCTTGAGGTTGTTCAAGGCCACGGACAAGGGCTGCAGTTCGGGCGATTGCAGGATGATTTGCGGGCTGATGAAATTGTTCCACGTGCCCATGAAGCTGATCATGAGGAAAGCGCCGAGCATCGGTCGCACAAGCGGCAGCACGAGTTCGAAAAAGATGCGGCCTTCGCTGGCGCCGTCCATGCGGGCGGCCTCGATCAGTTCGTTGGGCACACCGTTCAACATGGCCTGGCGGAAGAGAAAAACCCCGAAGGCCGGGGTGAGGCCGGGCAGTATCAGACCGGCGTAGGTGTTGAGCAGGTTGAGCTGGTAGAGCAGCTGGAAACCCGGGGCCAGCAGGAGGGGCCCGGGGATGATCAAGGCGGTGAGCACCAGTGTGGTGACCGCCGTGCGTCCGCGGAATTGCAGCTTGGCCAGGGCATACCCCCCCATGGCGCAAAACAAGGCGGTAAGAATGGCATGCACCGAAGCCAGGAAAAGCGAATTCAACAGCGCGCGTGGCAACCCCAGATCCATGAAGAGCCGTCGAAAATTATCGAGCGTGATCCGGTCCCAGCCAATGCCGAAAATCCCGTCACCGGCGGGCAGGAAGAGTGTGGCCGCGTAGTCGAATTTGGACTTGATCGCCCCTGCGATCATGTGGGCGAAAGGAATCAGGGTGATGAAGGCAAACACCACCAGCAGCACATAAACGAGGGCGAGAGCGATTTTCTTGGCGCGCATGGTCAACGTTCCTCGTGACGTTTCAGCAGGCGGCGCTGAATCAGGGCGATGGTGATGAGCATCAGGGCCAGCACCCAGCCGATGGCGCTGGCATAGCCGAGATCGCCGGTTTGAAAGCCGGTTTGATAAAGATACATCACGATGGTCAGACCCCGGTTGTCCGGTCCGGCCGTGTTGTTCAACATGATGTAACTCAGCTCGAAAAGTTGGAAACTGCCGATGACCGAGAGCAGGGTGATGAAGCCGGCGATCGGCGTGATCTCCGGCAGGATGACATGCCGGAACCGCTGCCAGGGCCCGGCTCCGTCAATCTCGGCAGCCTCCAGCATGTCACGCGACACGTTCTGCAACGCCGCAAGAAAATAGACCATGTTGAAACCGGCATACATCCACAGGGCCGCGATGATCAGCGCGCTCATGATGTAGTTTTGCGTCCAGGCAAATTCCGGGTCCCAGCCGGAAATCAAATTGTGGAGGATGACATTGAGCAAGCCGGTGCGCTTTTCAAAAATGGGCGCAAAGAGCATGGCCACGAAGGGCAGGCCGACGAGCGAGGGGGCAAAGAAGATCAGGCGGAAATAGGCGCGGCCCTTCAATTTCGGGTGGTTCAGAAGCAGTGCGAGTCCGAGAGCGACGGGCAATTGGATGAACAGGGAACCGAGGGTGAAGCGTGCGGTGTTGCCGGTGGCCTTCCAGAACAGCGGATCGGTGAGGAGATATTTGAAATTGTGCAGCCCCACCCATTGGGTGGTGCCCGGGCCATAGGTCTGCTGCATGGCCAAGGCGAGGGACTGGATCAAGGGCCAGACCGTGAAGGTGGCAAAAAGTCCCAGAAACGGGGCGAGAAATAGCCAGGGAGCGAGATTGAGGCGTCGCTTCATTTGGACTTCAGCAGAAAAAGGTTCCGGTCGATAAGTCGTTGCAAGGAGTCCTGCGCCAGGTCGAGCAAGCGCTGGGACTCGACGAGGAGGTCGGCTTCATCATAGGTTCCGGTGCGGTCGGCGTAGGCGCGCAGATCGATCAATGCACTGGTGACCCGTTCGGCGGCGGCGGTGGTGTAGGGGGAGGAGGAGCGTCGCGGCACATCCGGCGCCTGATTGATATACATGCGACCGGCGGGTTGTCCGGAGAAGTAGGGATCGGGCTCATCATAGAACGGCAGGGACCACATGGACTTCACCGGTGATATGATGGAAGTCACCCGATACATCCGCTCGGCGAGTTTGGGTGACAGATACAAGTGTTTGATCAGTGCCCAGCTTTCCTCGATGTGCGCACTGCGCTTGCTGATCCCGATCATGGTGCCACCGGCCACACTGGTGCGCCGGCCCCCTTTCTCCCAGGCGGGCAGGGGCATCAGTTTCAGTTTGCCCGCCAAACCGGGGTTTTCAATTTTCCACGAACCAGCCATCCAGTCCGGCACCATTGTGCCGATGACCACCCCTTCCAGTCTTTGCCGGTGCCCCGAAGCGGTGAAGGCATCGACATCAATGCAAACCCGCTTGGGTCCGGTGAACCAGGTGACAATGCGGGCCAACACCGCCGCGTTGATGGCGGAGTTTACCGTCGGTTTGTCGTTTTCATCAAAGAAGTCACCCCCGGCCTGCAAAATCCACATGGTGGCGGTGTCACCCCGGGTATCCCACGCGCTCAACAGGTAGCGATCGGGCCGGCCATCGCCGTCGAAGTCACGCATCAAGGGTCGCATGACCCGGAAATAATCCTCCCAGGTTTCAATGCCGGAAACATCGATGCCCGCCGCCTCGACGATATCGGAGCGATAGGCCAGTAACACCGGATGCACATCATGAGGCACGCCAAAGATATGCCCGCGGGAAGTATAGGGGGCAAAGGAAGGCGTGTTGATTTGATCGTAGATGCCCTCGCGGTGGAGGCGCTTCGTCAGATCAACAAAACCGACATCTTCCACGGGTCCCAAAAAGGCCTTGGCGGTGATACCCAGATGAGTTTCCAAAACATCCGCCACCGGGGTGCCGGTGAGAAACCCGGCGAGCATGCGACGTTCAAGGGCCGAGCCGTGCAGCAATTGGAGCGAATACTGGTGGTCGGGGTGGGCTGCATTCCACTCCTCGATCAGGGGAACATAGGCCTCGTAATGCACGGTGGAGGACAACCAGATGGGGATCCCGGCTATCTTTTGGATGGGCAACAGGGCGACCGTGACGCTCGTGACGATCGAAATTATGAGGATAACCAGCGCGCCGGGCGAAAAAAACCGACCAATCCATGTGCGCAGCGCCTTCATGTTGCCCCGGGTGGATTAAGGATGGACACGACGACCCCGGCACAGGCGGACCTGTTGGGTGTGTGATGGGTGGTGGCGGCTCAACATACGGTAAAGGGCAGAATCGTTCCGCTACCGTGCAAGCCGATGGCCGTTTGGCAACCTGTAATCGGGGGGGGAACCACTCTCTGACTTGCTAGTGAAAATTGGAGGCGCGGGCCGGAATAGAACCGGCAGAGAGGTTATTACCATTAAAGAGCTGGATGTAGTGCTCCGCATGATCGGAAACGCTTTGCGAACACGAATCCTCTCTGCCGAGGGTGAACTGCCCGTTAAGTGCGCAGGCGAGCCAGCGAACACGATTCGTAAAATCATTCGGGAATGGGGTGATGAAACCATCGACATAATGCGCAATTCGCTTGTGGGGTGTGAGGCCAAGGTCGGATTCCCGGACGACGTATGAAGCCACGCAGCACAGTGCCCATTTCCAGCACGCCACGGCCACGCCACGGCCCTGCAAGGCTTTCGTGGTATTGGAGGCTAGGTCTTTCAAATCACAAGGCAGACGTGGCCCTTGCGCAGAAGATTCTCAACCAACCACTCAACCCCAAATCCAGATGATTATCTCCGATCCCGTAGCAGTGCAATTAACTCCCGGCGATGCCGTGTTCATGCACAGCATCCTCTTCCTCAAGCTCGACAAGAGCGTGGCCCATCACATTGCCGTCAGCGTAAACAGCTCCGAGGATGCCGCCCTTGGCGTTGCCATCCGTGATGCGCTGGCCAAATACCCTGACTTTCATGTGGCAGGCGTTGCACCGGCCAAGTTCTATGTCGATGCCAAGGTTAAGACGGTAGGATGAGGCAAACAAAAGGCCCGCCCCCGCGTGAGCAGGAACGGGCCGATACTATGAAGGTATTACCGTCGATCAGTAAATTGGCAGCTTAGGCCCGCTTTGCCCGCTTCCTGACCGCGATGGTGCCGAGCAGGGCAATGGCCCCAAAGATGGCTGCGTAGGTGGATGGTTCCGGAACAGCCGAGGCCGAGACTGTTATGCTGCTGAAACCAGTTCCAGTAGTGAATGGTATGCTGGTTAATCCCTCCAAGAACGTCTGATCATTGGCGGAAAATCCACTGTAATCGTAAGTGAATGAGGAGCCTTTCCCGGTCAAAGTTACCGCGGTAGTAGCTGATGCGCCATTTAAGATTAACGCGAAACCATCGTTGTTTGAAGTGGTTTGAAATTCATGTTGGTTGCTAAAAGTCAGCGTAGAAGTGAGAAGGTCGGCAACAGTGAACGTATAGTGGACAACCGATCCCGAACCACCTGTTTGCCAATGTAATGCCCCAACAATAGCAGTGGTTCCGCTGTCGGAACCCGTAAACCAGAGAGTTTTGGCGGTGGTATCGAGATTGAGGGTCAGTTGTGCCCGGGCCACAGGGGCCGTAGCGAGGCAAAGCGAACCCAGCAGCAAGACCGCTGGCAGGGTTTTTTTCAGGGCAACAAGAAAACGGCTAACATTGGGTAGGTTCATGTTTGAGTTACCAGTATTGGTGGATAAGCAGGACTGAATCTCCATTACTTATAATTGCTATTAGCAGGCAATACCTATTTTCAGCACGCAACCGGGACCGCAGGGCGAAATAACCGTCACCCTTGACCGAGTGCCCAACATCACCCCAGAGGGGCGGGAAATGGTCCTGATTTACCGCAGTGGAGCAACCCGTGAACCTGTCAGGATGGCCGCAATGCCAGAGGGGGCGAAGCTGAGATTGAGGGCGATTTACACTTGAGAACAGGGCAGGGAAATGGACTGTTAGACCCAAGTGAAGATCAGTAATTTGCGTCAAAAAGCATAGGAAGACTTCATTAGACATTGTTACAGTTTGCTACATAATTAACTGACATAGTGGCACAAAAAAGCCCCGTTATCGTTAAATAACAGGGCTTTATGTAATTGGAGGCGCGGGCCGGAATTGAACCGGCGCATAGAGCTTTTGCAGAGCTCGGCCTTACCACTTGGCTACCGCGCCACTAAATCAAGGGGGCGCACGTTGCAGGAAAAAAAACGGTGCCGCAAGAACTGAAATCAAAAACCGCTCTTCGGCACTTACCTGGGCCAAGGGAAAGGGATTGAGAAACCGGGTGGCTCGGGCCCCGTCGGGCAGTGGGGATTTTATCCCTATTCTCGTTCCATTTGGAGTGAAAACCGGAAAACACTACCTTCGCCCTTGCGGCTTTCCACTGAAATGGATCCCCCCATCAGCTCACACAGCCGCTTGGAAATGGCCAACCCGAGTCCGGTGCCACTCCGGCGTCGCTCCAATGAGGCATCGACCTGACTGAACGGTTGGAAAAGTTGACCGATCTTGTCGTCGTCAATCCCCACGCCGGTGTCGGTGATGGTGAAGAAAAGTCGGACGACCGGGTTCGCATCGTCCGGCTGGGAGACGGGGCTGCAGGTGAGCGAAGCCTCAATTTTACCGCGTTCGGTAAACTTGATGGAATTGCCCAGCAGATTGGTCAAAATCTGACGCAAACGGGTTTCATCACCCCGGACAATTTCCGGCACATCCGGGGCCACCGAGCATATGAGTTGCAGGCCGGCCTGACGGGCTTCCCGGGTGAAAAAGGCACACACATCATTGACGCAGGCATGAAGAGCAAACATCTCGTGTGAGATTTCAACCTTGCCGGCCTCTATCTTGGAGAGATCGAGGATGTCATTGATCAGCTTGGAAAGGGCGAGGCCGCTGGTGCGGATCAATTTGACCTGTTCGCGTTGCTCCTCGGCAAGATCACTGTCGCTAAGCGTATCGGCGAAACCCATGATGCCGTTGAGCGGGGTTTTGATCTCGTGGCTGACAATGGCCAGGAATTGACCCTTGGCGCGGTCGGCCGCCTCGGCGGCTTCCTTGGCTTGCAGCAGGGCTGATTCAGCCTCCTTGCTTTTCGTGATATCATGTCCAACCGCTTGATATTCCAGCAGGTTGCCACGATCATCCAGGATCGGTCGTTGCGTCCATTTGATGCAAGCGATCTGGTCGTTCGGCAGCTTGAGTTTGTATTCCCTGGTCTGGGAAACCTGACTGGCAATATGGCCGGCATCAAAGAACGGGATGGCTTCACCGATCAGATCCTGTCGTTTGCGCCCGAAAGACTGGGCATAGGAGCCGTTCACAAAAGTGAGTTTACCGTCGGGCAGATAACGGCAGATCAAATCCACCTGGTCCTCGACAATGCCCCGATAACTGGCCTCAACCTTCTGCAATGAGCGGGCCATGCGCTCAATATTGCGCGCCAGGCCGATGACCTCATCGTGATCGTCCTCTTCTTCCCTGCTGTCGTCGGGGGCCCCGCTTTGCGACGAGTCCCGCAGACCGCGCAAACGCTCGACCATGTTGCGATCCCAAATGTAGCCTGCGAGCACCAGCAAAATGCATCCGATGATGGACAGACCGATGATATAAAACGACGGGCCCAGGATTTCCCGCAATTCGTCCTGAGCGATCAGCACCAACAATGATATGACCAGGGCGATGGCCAGGGTCAGAATCAAAATCGTCTTGCGTTGTGCGGAATCCAACATGCTCGGATGGCACGACAATTGCCGTCACCTTTAGCAAATGTCTAACATTTATATCCCGCCGCGAAGGAATTGATTGCGATTTGATATATCCGAGATTGAGAACGTGGGATTCGCGGGTCAAAGTGCCCCACCTTATTCCACTCGCCCCAAGCCCATAATTTCTATGTCAAGCACACCCAAACGAGCCCTGATTTTCCAAGGAGGCTGGGACGGACACCAGCCACTGCAATGCGCCGAACTATTTGCCGGCAAGTTGGCTGAAAGGGGATTTCAAGTTGAGATCGCGGACAAATTGTCGGTGTTGGAGGATGCGGCCAAGCTGCAGGAGCTTTCCCTGATCGTGCCGCTTTGGACCTGTGGAGCCCTGACAGGTCCCCAGGAGACAAATCTGGTGGCCGCGGTGACCAGTGGGGTGGGGCTCGCGGGGTTTCACGGTGG